>NZ_JBYITE010000002.1:0-315778 GCF_057709105.1 Streptomyces sp. bgisy100 | reverse complement strand
GAGGGTCTCCGCCCCGCAGTCGTGTCACTCACCGCTGTCCGGCCGGGTGCAGGTCGTAGAGTGGCGGGCATTGCCCGCAGACCCCACTAGCCCGAGTTGGACTGATGAACCACACGAAGAAATTCCGCCGCGTCGCAGCGGCGCTCGCCGTGCCCGTCCTGCTGTTCACCGCCGCGTGCGGCTCCGACGACGGGTCGTCGGACTCCGGGGTCGTCAAGGTGGAGGGCAAGCCGGGGGAGAAGCCCGAGATCTCCGCGCCCAAGGACGCGAAGGCGTCCGACAAGGCCGTTGTGGAGACGGTCAAGGAGGGTGACGGTCCCGAGGTGAAGAAGGGCGACTTCGTCCGCCTGGACTTCGCCGGGGAGACCATGAAGGGCGGGCAGGACCTCGGCAACACCTGGGCCAGGCGCCCGGGCACGGACCCGAAGGGCCCGCGGACCCAGGTGGTCCAGGAGGTCGGCCAGCCGAGCCAGACGCTGCCGGCGAAGGTGGTGGACTCGCTGGTCGGCCAGAAGGTCGGCAGCCGCTTCAAGGTGGAGGGCACCGCCAAGGCGCTCATCGGCGAGCAGCTGAACCCGCAGGCGGGCATCAAGCCCAGCGACGGCCTGGTCTGGGTCATCGACATCGCCGCGGCCAAGAAGGTCAACAAGAAGGCCGAGGTCAAGGGCGAGCAGGCGAAGCCGGAGGAGGGGATGCCCACGGTGAAGGCCGAGTCGCAGAAGCCCGCCGACATCACCATCCCGAAGGGCGTGAAGCCCCCGAAGGAGCTCAAGGAGCAGGTCCTGATCAAGGGCAAGGGGCCCAAGATCAAGGCCGGTGACGGTCTCGTCGTCCAGTACACGGGTGTGAAGTGGGAGGACGGCAAGCTGTTCGACTCCTCCTGGAAGCACGGCGGTGCCACCGCCTTCCAGATCGGCACCGGATCGGTCGTCCAGGGCTGGGACAAGGGCCTCGTCGGCAAGAACGTCGGCGACCGGGTGCTGCTCGTCGTCCCGCCGAAGGAGGGCTACGGCGGTCAGCCGGGGAACCAGCTCGCGAAGAACACCCTGGTCTTCTCGGTGGACATCGTCGACACCGTCTGATCACCGGTCTGCGAGACTGGACCCGATTCCGACAGGATCCATTCACAGGAGCACAGCAGTGAGCATCGACAAGCCCGAGATCGACTTCCCGGGCGGCGAGCCCCCGGCCGACCTCGAGATCAAGGACATCTGGGAGGGTGACGGCCCGGTCGCCAAGGCCGGCGACACCGTCGCCGTCCACTACGTGGGTGTGGCCTTCAGCACCGGCGAGGAGTTCGACGCGAGCTGGAACCGCGGTACCCCGCTGCGCTTCCAGCTGGGTGTCGGCCAGGTCATCACCGGCTGGGACCAGGGCGTGCAGGGCATGAAGGTCGGCGGCCGTCGCCAGCTGACCATCCCGGCGCACCTCGCCTACGGCGACCGGGGTGCCGGTGGCCGGATCAAGCCGGGCGAGACGCTGATCTTCGTCTGCGACCTCGTCTCGGTCTGAGACGCGGGTACGGCACGCCGGTACGAGGCGTACCGACCGGGCCCGCGCACGCGCGGGTCCCACGGGCTCTTCCGCCCGGTCCGGCCAGGGGTGAACACCCGCTGACCGGGCCGGCCCGGAAGGGCCCCTTCGCTTTTGCCGGGAGTCCCCGGACCGGTACGGTCATCGGTGCGGAAGAACAACGAGAGAGGGCGTCGATGGCCATTGCCAAGGCGGAGCGGCTGATGAATCTGGCGCTGTGCCTGCTCGGGACCAGACGGCCCCTCAGCAAGCGGGAGCTGCGGGCCTCGATCGAGGCGTACATCGACGCGGGCAGCGACGATGCCTTCAACCGGATGTTCGAGCGGGACAAGGACGATCTGCGCGAGCTCGGCCTCGTGATCGAGACCGTCGACGGCCTGGAGGGCGACACCGGCTACCTGGCCCGCCGCGACAGCAACCGCCTGCCGCCCGTCGCGCTCGACGCCGAGGAGGCCGCCGCCCTCGGGCTCGCGGCCAAGGTCTGGCAGCAGGCCCGGCTCGCCGGGGCCGCCAGCGGTGCCCTGCAGAAGCTGCGCGCCGCCGGGATGCCGCTCGCCGGGGACCCGTACGAGAGCCACAGCGCGCTGGAGCCGCGGATCCCGGCGCACGAGAGCGCCTTCGAACCGCTGATGCTCGCCTGCCGCGACCGGCGCACCGTCGTCTTCGAGTACCGCAAGGCGAGCGCCGCCCGCCCCGAGACCCGGCACGTCGAGCCGTGGACCCTCGAGTGCTGGCGCGGCCACTGGTACCTCGCCGGCTGGGACCGCGACCGGCAGGCCGAGCGGGTCTTCCGGATCTCCCGGATCACCGGCCGGGTGCGGTCCCGGGCCGCGGCGTTCACCGCCGAGGTGCCCGACCACGTCACCGTCCGCGAGACGGTGGAGAGCTGGGCGGGGGAGACGGCGACCGGGACCGCCCGGATCCGGCTGCGCGCCGGGGCCGGCTACCCGCTGCGCGCCCGCGCCCTGTCCACCACCGCCGGGGACGACGGCTGGGACGAGCTGGAGATCCCCTATGGACACGGACTCGACGCCTGGCTGGTGGAGTTCGGACCGGACGTGACCGTCCTGGAACCCGCGGAACTGCGGGCCGATGTCGTGGACCGGCTGCGCGCCGTGGCCAAGGGCTGAGAGACGAGAAGGACGCAACGGACCACCATGGCTACCAACGCGATCGACCAGACCCGCCGGATGCTCTCCCTGGTCACCTACCTCCGTGAGCGGCCCGGCGCCCGCGTGGGCGACGTCGCCCGTGCCTTCGGCATCACCGAGGACGAGCTCATCGCCGACCTCGACGTGCTGCCGATGTGCGGCACCAGCTTCCGCGGCGGCGACCTCCTCGACATCGACACCGACGGCGACCGCATCTGGTGGCACAACCCCGACGACGTCGCCGCCCCGCTGCGGCTCGCCGCCGACGAGGCCACCGCCCTGCTGGTCGCCGCCCGGGCGGTCGCCACGCTCCCCGGGCTCCGCGAGGGCGACCGGCAGGCCCTGCTGCGCGCCACCGCCAAGCTGGAGACGGCGGCCGGCGAGGCGGCGGGCGCCAGTTCCCGGCTCTCGGTCATCTTCGAGTCCGAGGGCGGCGTCTTCGCCGAGGTCGACCGGGCCATCTCCGAGCGCCGGAGGCTGTGGCTGCGGTACTACTCGCCCGCCCGTGACGAGCTCACCGACCGCGAGGTCGACCCGATCCGGCTGTTCGCCGTCGGCCACACCTACGTCGAGGCCTGGTGCCGGCTCTCCGAGGCCCGGCGCACCTTCCGGCTCGACCGGGTGGCCGAGATCCGGCTGCTGGACGAGGCCTCCGACCCGCCGCCGGTCGAGCTGCGCGACCTGTCCGAAGGCCTGGTCCAGCCCTCCGCCGACGATCCCGAGGTCGTCGTCGAGGTCGGCCCCGCCGGACGCTGGGTCGCCGAGTACTACCCGCACGACAGCGCCGAGGAGCTGCCCGACGGCGGTCTGCGGATCACGCTGCGCACGCCCGACCCCGCCTCGTTGCGCCGCCTCGCGCTGCGGCTGGGCGGCGACGGCCGCATCGTCTCGCCGGAGGACCTCGCGGAGAGCGCACAGCGGGCCGCGCGGGAGGCCCTCGCGGCCTACGGCGAGTGAAGGGACGGGCGGACGTGGTTCCCGCAGGGCACGGCGCGGTGGTCTTCAAGGCGGCCTGCCCCGACTGCCGGGGCCGGTTCGAGCTGGCCTCGGACGCCTTCCGGCTGGCCATCGGGGCCAGCCGGCGCACCACGTTCTACTCCTTCACCTGTCCCGACTGCCAGGCCACCGTCCGCAGGCCGGCGGGGGAGCGGATCGTGGAGCTGCTCACCGGCGGCGGCGTGCGGACCCTCCGCCTCCACTCCACCTGACGCCTCCACTCCACCTGACGCCGCCACTCCAGCCGACCCCGGCCACTCCACCTGACGCCGGTCACTCCCTTTGACCCCGGCCACTCCATTGACTGCAGCCACTCCACCGCAGCCACTCCGCTTGACCCCGGCCGACGCCTGCGCCCCGTGCGCCTCAGCGGCTCCACTAGGCTCACCCCATGCTCTGGCCCATGATCGCTGTCGCCCTCGCCTTCTGCGGAACCGCCGTCCTCGGTGTGCTCGCGATCCGGGTCGGTCTCGAAGTGCGGCGGCTGGCACGGCAGGTGGCGGACAGTTCGGAACGGATCTCCCGGGCCGCCGAGGACCTCGAACGCGCCGCCGTCCCGCTCGCCGCGCAGACGCGGACGCGGACCGGCGACTGAGGCCCGGCCGCGGCGCGCCGGGCGCGCCGCCCACTGCAGGGGGAGGCCTGATGCGGCCTCCGGTTTCCCCGGCCCGGGACGGTACGCTGCAAGGCAGCGGTCCCAGAAGCGAGGCGTGGGCCGCTACCGGGAGTACGCAGAGGGATTGCCCGGCGTTCACCCCTGCGCGTTACGATCGCTGCCGGTGCGCGGTCGGACACCTGTCCGGCCGCCCCGCTCGGCCAGCCCCACCCATGCCGCCTCGGTGAGAAGGTAGTCACACATGATCGGCAATCTGAAGCCCCTCGAGATCGTCCTGATCATCGCTGTCATTTTTCTGCTCTTCGGCGCCAAGAAGCTTCCTGACATGGCCCGTTCGCTCGGCAAGTCGGCTCGCATCCTGAAGAGCGAGGCGAAGGCGATGAAGAAGGACGACGAAGGCCAGGCGGGCACCGCTCCTGCCGACGAGAACGCACAGCAGTCCGCCCAGCGCACCATTCAGGCTTCTCCCGGTGATGTGACGAGCTCGCGTCCGGTGACCGAGCCGAACCGGACCCCGCAGAGCTGACCCCGGCTGCCCCAGCCCTGAGGACCGGCCGCCGCGGAAGCAGGCGGCCGCACGAGACGAGGAACGTGGGTTGCTGAAGTCTGCCCGCAAGCAGGAGAAGGACCCCGAGGGGCGGATGCCGCTCGCCGAGCACCTGCGCGAGCTGCGGAACCGCCTGGTGAAATCGGTCCTGGCGGTCGTCGCCGTCACGGTCGTCGCCGCCTTCTACTACGAGGCGATCGTGGATTTCCTCACAGCGCCGATCCGGGAGTCGGTCGGCTGCAGTGGGAGCATCCAGAAGGCCGCTCAGCAGGGCGGCAACTGCGCCCAGCTGACCATCGACGGGCTGCTCGGCCCGTTCACCATCATGATCAAGGTCGCGCTGATGACCGGCGTGGTCGTGGCCTGCCCGGTGTGGCTGTACCAGACCTGGGCGTTCCTGGCCCCCGGCCTGCACCGCAGCGAGAAGAAGTACGCCCGCAGCTTCGTGGGCGCGGGCATGCCGCTCTTCCTCGGGGGCGCGTACGTCGCCTATCTGATCCTGCCGACCAGCGCCGCCGCGCTCATCGGGCTGACCCCGGACGGCCTCGGCATCAACAACCTCGTCAAGCTCGACGACTACCTGGACATCGTCACCCGGCTGGTCGTCGTCTTCGGCCTCGCCTTCGAGCTGCCGCTGCTGCTGGTCCTGCTGAACTTCGGCGGTGTGATCTCCGGACGCCGGATGCTCAGCTGGTGGCGCTGGATGATCATGGGGATCACCGTCTTCTCGGCCATCGCCACCCCGACCGGTGACCCGATGACGATGCTGGCCCTGGCCGCGCCGATCGTGCTGCTCTACTACGGCGCCGTGGGCATCGCGCTGCTCAACGACCGCCGCCGGATCCGCTCGAACCCGGACGCCGGGCTGGACGACGACGAGGCCTCGGCCCTCGACCACGTCCCCGATGCGGTGGGCGGCATCGAGCCGGTCTCCGCGTCCCCGATGCTCCCCGGGCAGGCGTCCGGTGACGACGCCCGCCACGCGGGCTACGACGACGCCACCTGACCGCACCGGACGACGCCGCGGACGCGGCGTCGCACGCGAGGAGGGCAGCCGGGAACCGGTTGCCCTCCACCCCTTTCTGCGGGGGCTCCCGGCCAGTAGGGTCCCCCCGTGACCAGCGAGATCACTCTCTTCGTCAACCCCACCGCGGGCCGCGGGCGGGGTGCGCGGGCCCTCGGGCCCGCGGCCGGAGCGCTGCGGGCGGCCGGGTACTCCGTACGGACCGTCCTCGGCTCCGACGCCGCCGACGGCCTCGCCCGGGCGCGCGAGGCGGTGGCCGGCGGGACCGGCGCCCTGATAGCCGTCGGCGGCGACGGCATGGTCTCCCTGGCGCTCCAGGCCGTCGCCGGGACGGACACCCCGCTCGGGGTCGTCGCCGTCGGCACCGGCAACGACTTCGCCCGCGCCGCGGGCCTGCCGTTGCGGGACCCGGCCGCCGCGGGTGCCCTGGCCGCCCGGGCGCTCAAGGAGGACGGGATCCGCTCGCTCGACCTGGGCCGGGCGGGGGACCGCTGGTTCGGGACGGTGCTCGCTTCGGGCTTCGACTCCCGGGTCAACGACCGCGGCAACCGGATGCGCTGGCCCCGCGGGCGCTTCCGGTACGACGCGGCCATGCTCGCCGAACTCGCGGCGCTGCGCCCGATCCCGTACCGCATCCGGCTCGACGACGGCCCGGAGCAGCGGATCGAGGCGACGCTGGTCGCGGTCGGCAACGGCCCCTCCTACGGCGGCGGCATGCGGATCTGCGCCGACGCCCGGCTCGACGACGGGCTCTTCGACGTCACCGTGGTCGGCGGGTGCAGCCGCACCGAGCTGCTGAAGGTCTTCCCCCGGGTGTACCGGGGGACCCATCTGACCCACCCGGCCGTCACCGTGCACCGCGTCGCCCGGGTGACGCTGGAGGCGGACGGGGTCACCGGCTACGCCGACGGGGAGCCGCTCGGGCCGCTGCCGCTGACCGCCCGGGTGGTGCCGGGAGCCGTCCGGCTGCTGTCCCCGCCGGGGCATCCGTCCGGCCGGATACCCGCGCAGGGCGGCGGCCGTCCGTCGGCGCAATAAAGATCGCGTGACTGTCCGAGGCGGCCGGTAGGCTCGTAGACACGATGACCGACGACATCTCCCCTGCTGAGCGATACGCCGCCGCCCGCATCCGGGCCGCCGAGCAGACCACCGCGCTCGCCCCGTTCCGTGAAATGTACGACTTCGAGCTGGACCCGTTCCAGATCGAGGCCTGTCAGGCCCTCGAGGCCGGGAAGGGCGTGCTGGTCGCCGCCCCCACCGGCTCCGGAAAGACCATCGTCGGCGAATTCGCCGTTCACCTGGCCCTCACCCGGGGCCGCAAGTGCTTCTACACCACGCCGATCAAGGCTCTCTCGAACCAGAAGTACAACGACCTCGTCAAGCGCTACGGCCCGGACAAGGTCGGGCTGCTGACCGGCGACAACAGCGTCAACTCCGATGCCCCGGTGATCGTGATGACCACCGAGGTGCTGCGCAACATGCTCTACGCCGGCTCCACGGCGCTGAACGGCCTGGGATACGTGGTCATGGACGAGGTGCACTACCTCTCCGACCGCTTCCGCGGCGCCGTCTGGGAGGAGGTCATCATCCACCTCCCCGAGTCGGTGACCCTCGTCTCGCTCTCGGCCACGGTCTCCAACGCCGAGGAGTTCGGTGACTGGCTCGACACCGTTCGTGGCGACACCGAGGTGATCGTCTCCGAGCACCGGCCCGTCCCGCTCTGGCAGCACGTGCTCGCCGGCCGGCGGATGTACGACCTCTTCGAGGAGAAGGACGGCGGCCGGCTCGAGGTCAACCCGGACCTGGTCCGGCTGGCCCGGATGGAGAACAGCCGGACGTACAACCCGCGCGACCGCCGTCGCGGCAAGATGGTGCGCGAGGCCGACCGGGAGCGGGAGCGCCGCCAGCGCAACCGTATCTGGACGCCCAGCCGCGCCGAGGTCATCGACCGGCTCGACGCCGAAGGGCTGCTGCCCGCCATCACGTTCATCTTCAGCCGGGCGGGCTGCGAGGCCGCCGTGCAGCAGTGCCTGCACGCGGGCCTCCGGCTGAACGAGGAGGGCGCGCGCGCCGAGGTGCGGGCCCTCGTCGAGGAGCGCACCGCCGGGATCCCCGACGAAGACCTGCACGTCCTGGGGTACTTCGAGTGGCTGGAGGGCCTGGAGCGGGGCATCGCCGCGCACCACGCCGGGATGCTGCCCACCTTCAAGGAGATCGTCGAGGAGCTCTTCGTCCGCGGGCTGGTCAAGGCGGTCTTCGCCACCGAGACGCTGGCCCTGGGCATCAACATGCCCGCCCGCTCGGTGGTGTTGGAGAAGCTGGTCAAGTGGAACGGCGAGCAGCACGCCGACATCACCCCCGGCGAGTACACCCAGCTCACCGGCCGGGCCGGGCGCCGGGGCATCGACGTCGAGGGCCATGCCGTGGTGCTGTGGCAGCGCGCGATGGATCCGGCGGCGCTCGCCGGTCTCGCCGGTACCCGCACCTATCCGCTGCGCTCCTCCTTCAAGCCGTCGTACAACATGGCGGTCAACCTGGTCCACCAGTTCGGGCGGCACCGCTCCCGCGAGCTGCTGGAGACGTCCTTCGCGCAGTTCCAGGCCGACCGCTCGGTGGTCGGCATCTCCCGGCAGGTGCAGAAGAACGAGGAGGGGCTGGAGGGCTACCGCGCCTCCATGGAGTGCCACCTCGGCGACTTCGACGCCTACGCGGCGCTGCGGCGCCAGTTGAAGGACCGGGAGAACGAACTCGCCAAGCAGGGCGCGGCGCAGCGGCGCGCGGCGGCGGCCGTGGCGCTGGAGAAGCTGAAGCCGGGGGACATCATCCATGTCCCGACGGGCAAGTTCGCGGGGCTGGCGGTGGTGCTCGACCCGGGGCTGCCGGCCGGCCGGGCCAACGGACACCGCGGCTTCGACCACCACGACGGCCCGCGGCCGCTCGTCCTCACCGCCGAACGGCAGGTCAAACGGCTGGCGGGGATGGACTTCCCGGTGCCGGTCGAGCCGCTGGAGCGGATGCGGATCCCGAAGTCCTTCAACCCGCGCAGCCCCCAGTCCCGTCGCGACCTCGCCTCGACGCTGCGCACCAAGGCCGGTCACATCGCCCCCGAGCGGCACCGCAAGGAGCGCTCCGCGGCGGCCGACGACCGCGAGATCGCCCGGCTGCGCACGGAGATCCGGGCGCATCCCTGCCACGGCTGCGCCGACCGGGAGGACCACGCCCGCTGGGCCGAGCGGCACCAGCGGCTGCAGCGTGACACCCGCCAGCTGGAGCGGCGCATCGAGGGCCGGACGAACACCATCGCCCGCACCTTCGACCGGGTCTACGCCCTGCTGTCCGACCTCGGCTACCTCCACGGCGACGAGGTCACCGAGCACGGGCGGCGACTGGCCCGGCTCTACGGCGAGCTGGACCTGCTGGCGTCCGAGTGCCTGCGCGAGGGCGTCTGGGACGCCCTGAAGCCCGAGGAACTGGCGGCGTGCGCCTCTGCGTTGGTCTACGAGGCGCGGTCGGCGGACGACGCGCTGCCGCCCAAGCTCCCCACCGGTGAAGCCAAGGATGCCCTCGGCCGGATGATCCGCATCTGGGGCCGGCTGGACGCCAAGGAGGAGGAGCACCGCATCAACCAGGCGGAGGGCGTCGGCCAGCGTGAGCCCGACCTGGGCTTCGCGTGGACGGCGTACCGCTGGGCGTCCGGGCACGGTCTGGACGAGGTGCTGCGCGACGCGGAGATGCCCGCCGGTGACTTCGTGCGCTGGAACAAGCAGGTCATCGATGTGCTCGGGCAGATCGCCGAGGCGGCACCGGACGGCAGTCCGGTCCGCAGGACCGCCCGCCGTGCGGTCGACGGGCTGCTGCGGGGCGTGGTGGCGTACTCCTCGGTGGGCTGACCCCTCGGGGGCGGCCTCGCGGTGAACCGGCCCCGGCCCCGGCTCCTGGGCCCGGGGCCGGGGCCGGCGCCCGGCATGCGAACGGCTCCACGCCGACCGCCCTGGGGCAGTGGTGTGGAGCCGTCGAGGTCCCGCGGGGGCTACGCGGTGGGGGCGGGCGCTTCCTGTTCCGCCTCCACCTGCTGGTTCCACTCCCGCTTGGAGGCCTGCCAGCCGTCCTCGTTGTGTCCGAGCCGCCAGTACCCGGAGATCGAGAGCCGCTCGCGCGGTACCTCCCGGTCGATCCGCAGGTAGCGGCGGAGCTCCTTGACGAAGCCCGCCTCGCCGTGGACGAACGCCTGGACCTCACCCGCGGGGAACGGCAGCTCCCGGACCGCGGCGACCAGTGCCTCGCCGGGCGGCGCGGCGCCGCGGAACAGCCAGACGATCTCCGCGCCCGCCGGAACCGTCAGCTCCTGCTGCTCCTGCGGGCCGGCCACCTCCAGGAAGGCGTGCACGGTGCTGCCGTCGGGGATGCGCTCCAGGGCCGCGGCGATCGCGGGCAGCGCGCTCTCGTCCCCCGCGAGCAGGTGCCAGCCCG
Organism: Streptomyces sp. bgisy100; assembly: GCF_057709105.1. Lineage (NCBI taxonomy): Bacteria > Bacillati > Actinomycetota > Actinomycetes > Kitasatosporales > Streptomycetaceae > Streptomyces > Streptomyces sp. bgisy100. The sequence goes on along the minus strand of NZ_JBYITE010000002.1, from coordinate 305,441 downwards.
CGGCCGGGTCCGGTGCGTAGGCGCCGCCCGGCCCCAGGAACCGGATCTCCTCGCCGGGCTTCACCGCCGCCGCCCAGGGGCCGGCGATGCCTTCGTCGCCGTGGACGACGAAGTCGACGGTCAGCTCCCGTGCGGCGGCGTCCCAGCGGCGCACCGTGTAGGTGCGGGTCGTCGGCCACTGGTCGCGCGGCATGTCCCGGCGGATCGCCTCCATGTCGAAGGGCTCCGGGTACGCCACCCCCTCCAGCGGGAACAGCAGCTTGACGTAGTGGTCGGTGTACTCGCCCGTTCCGAACCCGGACAGGCCGTCACCACCCAGCACCACACGGACCATGTGCGGGGTGAGCTGTTCGGTCCGCACCACCTCTGCCCGGTGGACTTCGGGCTTCTTGCGTGCCGGACGGTCTGCCACGGGGGCCTCCCCTGCCTCACTGCGACTTGTTAGGTATACCTAACCTAACAGGTCCCGTGGCGGTTCAGGTGCCCAGCGTGGCCAGCAGGCGCTGCAGCGACCCGCCGAGTCCCCACCGTTCGGCGAGCGCGTCGAGGGCGGCCGGGTCCCGGGGCGCTCGCGGCAGCTCGGGGGTGAAGCCGGGCAGCGGTACGTCCGAGGCCACCCGGACGACCTTCGGTGCGACCGCGATGTAGTCCCGCGCCTCGTGGAGCCGCTTGCGCTGGGAGGGGGTGAGCTTCGCGGCCGGATTGCCGACCGCGGCCATGATCCCGTCCAGGTCGCCGTGGTCGGAGAGGAGCTTGGCGGCGGTCTTCTCGCCGATGCCGGGGACGCCCGGCAGGCCGTCGCTGGGGTCTCCGCGGAGCAGCGCCAGATCGGCGTACCCGCGGCCGTCCACGCCGTACTTGCCCCGCAGCCAGGCCTCGTCGACGGTCTGGTGGGTGCCCACGCCCTTCACCGGATACAGCACGCGCACCCCGCGGGCGTCGTCGACCAGCTGGAAGAGGTCGCGGTCCCCGGTGACGATGTCCACCGGTCCGGTGGCCCGGCCGGTGAGGGTGCCGATCACGTCGTCCGCCTCGTAGCCGGCCACGCCGGCCCGGGCGATGCCCAGGGCGTCCAGGACGGCCTCGATGACGGGGACCTGCGGGGAGAGGGTGTCGGGGACCTCCTCCACGTCGGAGCCCTCGGGGATCTCCTCCGCGACCCGGTGGGCCTTGTAGGTGGGGATCAGCTCGACCCGCCAGTGCGGCCGCCAGTCGGCGTCCATGCAGGCGACCAGGTCGTCGGGGCGGTGGTCCTGGACGAGGCGGGCGATGAAGTCCAGCAGTCCGCGGACGGCGTTGACCGGGGTGCCGTCCGGAGCTCTGACCGAATCGGGCACCCCGAAGTAGGCGCGGAAGTAGAGGGAGGCGGTGTCGAGGAGCATCAGGCGTCGGGTCACCTGCGTGATGATGCCGCATCCACGCCACGGATTCATGGGGCGAACTGCGCAATACCGGATGCAGTGCGTGCGGTTGTCGCCGTGCCGGCCGGACGGGTCCGTCCTTGCCGGGCGAGGTTGGCCGGGATCCCCGTGGCGGCCTGCCCCCGCGGTCGCGGAACGGCGGCCTGCGCCCGCGCCCGCGGTCGCGGAACGACGGCATCCTGCCTGCTCGGTCCTGTCGGAACGGGCGTGCGGGCCGCTCATTTCGGGAGCGCGCGTGGACGGTTCCGTCGATGCTGTTGCACATCGCGGGTAGCGAAAAGATCACGGACCGTACGATTCCGTCGAGTTCGCGCCGTGAGAGATGTCATGGTTAGGCGATCAAAACGGGAGAATCTTTGCCTCCATCCCGCTTCGGGCGCGGAATATTTCGCTCCAGCTGGCAGCTTGGCGGCGGCCCGCACAAGATCGCCGCCGTTGAATTCTGCACTGCTGTAGCAAACTTGTCTTGTTCATGCCCAAAATCTGTCGGCGTTCTCTGTTGATCCGTCAGCCCCCTGTCAGCATGTGCCGTCCGACGGAGCGGATCATCCGCCCCGCGGAAACGGAGCAGTGACTTCTGCGGTACCGCCGCAGAGGCATCTGGACAGCTACAGAGGGGTTTGACCATGTCGCATCCCACCCGACGTCATGTGCTGCGCGGCAGCGCGGTTGCCCTGGCCGGAGCCGCCCTGGCCGCGCCCGCCGCCATCGCCGCGACACGGAGCGATGCCGCCGCGCCGCACCACGGCCACGCGGAGGCCGGGACACCGGAGATACCCGAGGCCTTCGACGAGGTCTACGAGGGCCGCCACATCGAGGGCTGGCCGGCTCCACAGGACGGGGGGCACGGGGGACACGGTGGCCACGAGGGCATGGACTTCGTGGTGCGCATCGACGACAAGGACCTGCACGTGATGCGGAACGTGGACACCACCTGGATCAGCGTCGTCAACCACTACGAGACGCACCCGACCCCCCGTTCCGTGGCACGAGCCGCCGTCCGTGAGCTGAACGGTTCGAGGCTCGTCCCGGTCGTGACCGGCTGACCGGACCCTTTCCGGACCCGTCCCGACCACTCACGCAGGAGACCTCGTCATGGCAGATCGCAAGAACCAGGCGGACCTCACCGCCACAGAGAAGCGCAACTTCGTCGACGCGGTGCTGGAACTCAAGCGCTCCGGCCGCTACGACGAGTTCATCAGCACCCACAACGCCTTCATCATCGGTGACACCGACAACGGTGAGCGGACGGGCCACCGGTCGCCCTCGTTCCTCCCCTGGCACCGCAAATTCCTGCTCCAGTTCGAGCAGGCGCTGCAGTCCGTCAACTCCTCGGTCATGCTGCCCTACTGGGACTGGACCGTGGACCGCACCTCGCGCAGCTCCCTGTGGGCGGACGACTTCCTCGGCGGCGACGGCCGCAGCGGGGACGGCCGGGTCACCTCCGGCCCGTTCGCCTTCGGCGGCGGCAACTGGCCCATGAACATACGCGTCGACGGACGGACGTTCCTGCGCCGCTCCCTCGGCGCCGGGGTCCGGGAGCTGCCGACCCGGGCCGAGGTCGACCGGGTGCTCGCCATGAACACCTACGACGCCGCGCCCTGGAACAGCGGCTCGGACGGCTTCCGGAACGCCGTCGAGGGCTGGCGCGGGCCGAACCTGCACAACCGGGTGCACGTCTGGATCGGCGGCCAGATGACCACCGGCGCCTCGCCGAACGACCCCGTCTTCTGGCTGCACCACTGTTTCATCGACAAGCTCTGGGCCGACTGGCAGAAGCTGCACCCGAACACCGGCTACGTGCCCACCACCCGGACCACCAACGTCGTCTCCCTGCGCGACACGATGAAGCCGTGGAACGACGTCACGCCGGCGGACATGCTCGACCACACGAAGTTCTACACCTACAAGTAGGGCCTCGCGTTCACCGGTAGGGCCCCTCGTCCGGATCTCAGGGACCGGCCCCGGCCCGCTCCGTGATCCGGTCCGAACGGAACCGGACGGACCGCCGGGGCTCTGGGAGACTGCCGCCATGGGCTCCCGTGCACACCTGAGGACCGGACACGGCGCCCCGGCGCGCGTGGTGTCGCTCGTCCCCTCGCTGACCGAGGCCGTGGCGGCCACCGCGCCGGGGCTGCTGGCCGGTGCCACCGACTGGTGCAGCCACCCGGCGGGCCTGGACGTCGTACGGGTCCGGGGCACCAAGAACCCGGACGTGCCCGCGATCGTCGCCCTCGCGCCCGATCTGGTCATCGCCAACGAGGAGGAGAACCGCGAGCCCGACCTCGCGGCGCTCCGCTCGGCCGGGCTGGAGGTGCTGGTCACCGAGGTGCGGACGCTGGACCAGGCGTTCAGCGAGCTGGACCGGGTCCTCGTCGGCGGCTGCGGACTGACCCGGCCGGACTGGCTCGACGCGGCCGAGGTCGCCTGGCGGGAGCTGCCCGCTCCCGCCGCCCCGCGGAGCGCGGTCGTGCCGGTCTGGCGGCGGCCCTGGATGGTGCTGGGCCGGGACACCTTCGCGGGCGATCTGCTGGCCCGGCTGGGGGTGCGCAACGCTTACGCCGGGCACGCGGAGCGCTATCCGCGGATCCCGCTCGACGCGCTCAACTCCGGTGGCGCGGAGCTCGTCGTGCTGCCCGACGAGCCGTACCGCTTCACCGCCGACGACGGCCCCGAGGCCTTCCCCGGGCTGCCCTCCGCGCTGGTCAGCGGCCGTCATCTCACGTGGTACGGACCTTCGTTGACCCAGGCGCCTGCTGTGCTCGGGGCGGCGCTGCGAGCAGCCGGCCGCTGAACAGTCCGCGCAGGGTGCGGACCCCGGTCACCAGCCAGGCCGCGACCAGCAGTACGTACAGCCCCACCGCCGCGGCGCCGTACACCGCGAGACCGGTGTGCCGGGCCAGAGCCTGGGCGCCGGTGACACAGGTGCCGACCGGGAAGGTGAAGGCCCACCAGGTCATCGCGAACGGCATGCCGCGCCGGGCCGCCCGCACCACCATCGCCCCGGCCAGGGCGAGCCACAGCAGCGCGAACCCCAGCACCGGCACGCCGTACAGCACCGACAGCGCGCCCAGCGCCTGGGCGTACGGGGCCCGCACCGCACCGGGCGCGGCGTCCCCGAGCTGTCCGACCGCCGTCACCGACTGGCCCAGCGGCCCCAGGACGAGGAGCAGCGCCGGGGTGGCGGCGAGCGGCAGCGGACCGTGGTGGACCAGCCGCCCGAAGACCAGCGGCAGCACGATCAGGGTGGCGAGCAGGCTGATACCGAAGAGCGCGTAGCAGCCCAGCAGCAGCGTCTCCCGCCACTGGCCCGCGGGCACGTGCGGGACGAGCAACGGCCCGACGGCCGCCGACACCATCGGCGGGACCAGCGGCAGCAGCCACACGGGCGAGGCGGATCCCGGTTCGATCCGGTGCCGGGTCACCATCAGATACGGGATCACGACCGCCGTCACCAGCCCGGCAGCCGTGCCCACGGTGAACAGCACGAGGTCCGCGGCGACCGCCGCGCCGTCCCCGATGACGTCCCGCCCCACGACGAGCGTGGCGGCCCCGACCGCGAGCAGCGCCATCGGCGGGCAGCCCTGGAAGGGCGCGACGGCCGGATCGCGGAGGTCGGCACGGGCCCGGTCCGGATGGCGTGCCCAGTGCAGGGCGCGCGCCGCGAGCAGCACCGCCAGCATGACCGCGGACAGCGCCCAGACACCGACGAGGACCGCCCGGAAGCCGGGCAGCCGGAGCGGGAGGGCGGCTCCGGCCGTGGCGACGATCGCGGTGCCCATCACCGCGGCGTACCAGTTGGGGCCGAGGTGACGGAGCGAGACCCGCGCCCGGGGCTCGGGGCGGGACGCGGGCAGGGGAGGGGCGGGCGGTTGTACAACGCTGGACATGCCGCCCAGGCTGCCGGGGCGCGCGTGCCCCCACCAGGGACCCCGTTCTTATGAGGGCATAACCTGGCTTTATGAGCGGAGAGCGGGACGACGCGGCCGGGACCGGTGCGGGAAGCGGTGCCGGTGCCGGGGCGGGAAGGGGCGCCAGCGCCGGGGACGGGGCCGGTTTCGGGGGCGGTGCCGGGGACGGCGGACGGGCGTCGATACCCCTGGCGAACCGCGTCCCCGACCTGGGCGCGCTGGAACTGCTGCTGGCCGTCGCCCGGCTCGGCAGCCTGGGGCGGGCGGCCCGCGAGCTCGGTATCTCCCAGCCCGCCGCGAGCAGCCGGATCCGTTCCCTGGAGCGGCAGTTGGGGGTCGGCCTGGTGGAACGTTCACCGCGCGGCTCCCGGCTCACCGGCACCGGGGCCCTGGTCACCGACTGGGCCCGGCGGATCGTGGACGCGGCCGAGGCGTTCGACGCGGGGGCGCAGGCGCTGCGCGGCCGCCGGGACTCCCGGCTGCGGGTCGCCGCCAGCATGACCATCGCGGAGTATCTGCTGCCGGGGTGGCTGATCGCGTTCCGCGTCAGTCATCCCGGCACCGCGGTCTCCCTGCACGCCGGGAACTCCGCGGTCGTCGCCGAGCGGCTGCTCGACGGCGAGGCCGACCTCGGCTTCGTCGAGGGGCTGGCCGCGCCGCCGGGCCTCGACGGCACCGTCATCGGCCACGACCGGCTGGTCCTGGTCACCGCACCGGGGCACCGCTGGGCGCGCCGCCGGGCCCCCCTGAGCCCGGACGAGCTGGCCGGCACTCCCTTGGTCCTCCGCGAGCGCGGCTCCGGAACCCGGCAGGTGCTCGACGCCGCGCTCGCCGGCCACGGCGGCCCGGCCGTACCGCTGCTGGAACTGTCCTCCACCACGGCCGTCAAGGCGGCGGTGCTCAGCGACGCCGGACCGTCCGTGCTCAGCGAACTCGCGGTGGGGGAGGAGCTGACCGCCCGGCGCCTGGTGGAGATCCCGGTGGCGGGCGTCCGGTTGGACCGCGAGCTGCGCGCGGTGTGGCCGGCCGGCCACCGCCCCGCCGGGCCGGCCCGCGACCTGCTGTCGTTGACGGGGGGTACGGGCGGGCTCGCGCGGCCAGGACGCACGGTCTCGCATACTTCGTCGCGGTGAGTTCGCGATCGCTGGTCATGAACTTCGGGAGCTTCATGCCGAGCCCTCCGCGGCCTTGGGCGGAAGTGGATCGCCTGGTTCGCGCCAGCCAGTAGGGTGCGCGGGTGAGCGCTTCTCATCGCCCCCGCCCCTTCCGTCTGATCGTCACGGGAGGAGGTACGGGCGGTCATACGTACCCTGCCGCGACCGCGGTCCGCACGTTCCGGGCTCGCTTGGCTGAGGCCGGCGAAACGCTCGACGTGCTCTGGAGCGGCACGCCCGACGGCCTTGAGGCTCGGGTGGCGCCGGCTGAGGGGATCGAGTTCGCGACGGTGGCCACGGGAAAGGTCCGCCGTTCAAGCAACCTGCTCAAGATGGCGTCACCGGCCAACCTTCGTGACATGGCCCGGGTGCCGCTCGGAGTGGCGCAGGCTCGCAAAATCGTGTCCGACTTCCGTCCGGACGTCGTCCTGGCGACGGGCGGGTACGTCGCAGTCCCGGCCGGCCTCGCCGCGCGCATGTGCCGCCGCCCGCTCGTGCTCCACGAGCAGACCGTCCGCTTGGGCCTCGCGAACCGCAAGCTCGCCGGTTCGGCAACACGCATCGCGGTGTCCTCCGAGTCGACGTTGCCGCTCCTGCCGGACGCTGTGCGCAAGACTGCTGTTGTCACTGGCAACCCGGTACGGCCCGAGCTGCTGGCGGGGCATCCGCGGAAAGCATTCGAGTCGCTGGGGTTGGAGGGCTTCGATCGGCACCTTCCGACGATCTACGTCACCGGCGGCGCTCAGGGCGCGCAGCAGATCAACAACGTCGTCAGAGAATCCCTGCCGTGGCTCCTGGAGCGCGCCAACATTGTGCACCAGTGCGGGCCGACGAACGTCGACGCCTTGCGGGCGAGCGCCGCGGAGCTTCCGCCCGGGCTCACGACCCGCTACTACCTGACGGGTTTCGTCGGTCCGGAGCTGCCCGATGTCCTGGCGCTCGCCGATGTCGTGGTCTCCCGCAGCGGCGCCGGCACCCTCGCAGAGCTGACCGCCCTCGGTAAGCCGGCCGTGTTCGTACCGCTCGCCTCCTCGGCGGGAGGCGAACAAGCCCACAACGCCCACCACCTCGCGGACGCTGGCGCCGCCGTCGCGCTCGTCGGCGACGTCACCGCAGGTCGGCTGCAAACCGCCCTCGGACCGCTCCTGACCGACCCAGCGCGACGCGCGGCGATGGCTGAAGCGGCCCGAGCGCATGGGCGGCCCGACGCGGCGGACAAGCTCGTGGACGTGCTCCTGACCGCCGCATCCGGCTGACCGCCGTCCGCTCTACGGGAGGTGCCGCGGCCGGCGCTTCGGGCGCTGACCGCCGACCCTGCTGTAGGCCCCGGCCCATGTGCCCGGGGTACGGGAGTTCGTGGCCAGTACGGACGCGACCCCGCACCTGTATCGAAGATGACCTCGGCGAAATGGACATGGTCCTCGCCACCCTCCAGCCGTCCGCGAACGCCTCGACCCAAAACAGGTATGAGAACGGGCCCACGACTTGTCGCCGTCACTCGTGCGGGGATGGCGAAGCCCCCGGCAGAACTCAAGGAGTCCGCCGGGGGCCCAGCCGAGGCTCAGGCGCCTAGCGCCGAGAACCCGCCGTCCACGTGGAGAACCTGTCCCGTGATCGCCCGTGCGTCCTCACTGAGGAGGAAGGCGACCGCATCGGCCACGGGCGATGCGTCGGCGGTGTCCCAGCCGAGCGGTGCGCGCTCGGGCCAGGCTTCGGCGAGCGACTCGAACCCCGGGATGCTCTTGCCGGCCATGGTCGTGATGGGGCCCGAGTCAACAGCGTTGACGCGGATTCCCATGGGGCCGAGATCCCGGGCCAGGTAGCGGTTGGTCGCCTCCAGCGCCGCCTTGGTCGGGCCCATCCAGTCGTAGACCGGCCAGGCCACGGTGGCGTTGAAGGTGAGGCTGACCACGGAGGCGCGCTCAGCCTTCTCCAGCAGAGGCAGCACGTGCGCGGTCAGGCTCTTGAGGCTGAAGGCGGAGACGTGCATCGCCATGGAGACGGACTCGAACGGCGTGTTCATGAAGTTGCCGCCGAGGGCGTCGCTCGGAGCGAACGCGACCGCGTGCACCACGCCGTCCAGGCTGTCCCAGTGCTCGCCGACGCCCTTGGCGAGAGCGGCCAGGTCGTCATCCTCCGTGATATCGGCGCTGAGGCATGCGATGGGCGGCTTGGGCAGTCGGCCGACGATGCGGCCCATGATGCTGCTCGGACGGCCCGGAGCATTCGCCACAATGACGTCGCCGCCGCGTTCCTGCACCGATTTCGCGATCTGGAAGCCCATCGAGTTCTCGGTGAGGACACCGAAGACCAAGATCTTCTTACCTGTGAGAGTCATGCCCCGTCCTTGAGTCGTCGCGTCCACACCGCGCAGATACCGTCCTGGTACTGGCCGTAGAAGTTGTGCAGGGTGGTTTGCATTCCCCAGCTCTGAAGAGTCTCCTCGTCCAGATCCGACAAATGGGTGGGGTCCTGAGTAAAGACGTCCACGACTTTTTTGTTGGGTGTCGTGAGGACGAACCCCTCACCAGCCCATTCCTTGAGCCGCTTGATCAGCGTACGAGGGTCCTCCAGGTGCTCGACGACCTCCAGAGCCGCATACCAGTCGAATGGACGCGGCGGAGCCCAGGTCCCGAGATCGAAGCTGCCGTCCACCCACACGTCCGCCGGCACGTACCGGCCACGGAACCCGAATTCCGCGCGCAGGTAGTAGTCCAGCTCGGTGTAGCCTGCGCCGATGTCGATCAGGAGGTGCTCGTCGGTCAGGCCGTGCCGCCGCAGGCGGTCGCTGGCAGCCCTGAACCGGCTGGCCCGCTCGTGGTGAAGGCTCACGTGGCCGCGAAGGTAGTCCTCCGCCATGGCGATGCGGCTGGCCGGTGACGCCGCAGCGGCTTGGACGACCGCATCCTCAAGGTCGGCGACCGTCCTGACCCGCGCCGTCACCTCGTCCCGGATGATCACGTGACACCGATCCTGGAGCCTCGTGATGATTTCCTGGAGCGCCAAGCTGTCGATCTCCAGCTCGGTGAGCAGGACGGCGCTCTGGTTCTTGCACTGCTCGGCCGGCTTCTCCGACACCAGAGCCAGCGTCTCCGTGACAATGTGCCCGATCACTGGCTGGCCTCCTGCTGCCGGAAGAGGGACGACACCGGGATGGTCGGCAGGTTCGGCAAGCCGATCCGCTCACCAGTCAGACCCTCCACCTTGTCGATGAGGAGGGCACACGAGCCGCAGAAGCTGCCGCACGTCATCTGATCTGTTGTCTCCTTGGGCACGATGGAGTCGACGCCTGCCAGGCCGCCGCCGTCGCGGATGGTGCGCACGTACTGCGTTGCGTTCACCCGGTCGAGGATGGTGCGGAAGTTTTCCTCTAACAGATTCCCGAACCGCAGCTTTTCAGGGACGTTGAAGGCCGCGCATGAGTACAGATCGCCGCTGACTTTCATGAGCGCGTGCGGGAGGACGTACGTCCCGACCGTGGGGGCGAAGCAGTCGTAACAGCTCGCCATCCACCGCGTCACGCTCGTGCTCCCCGGCCGGTGGATCGGCGCCTGGCTCTTCAGCCGATCGTTCTCCAGGTAGACCCGCATGGTGCTGTGGACCCGGTCGTGCGGGAATTGCCCGTACATCTTCTGGTACACATCGAGGAGCTTGAACAACTGCTGGTGTTCTCGCAGCGACGGGTCGTCCAGGCTGGACACGGCGATATTCAGCTCGCGGTCGGTGAACTGGGTGACCGTGTAGTAGATGATCCGTGCGACGCGCTCCAGCGGCGTCGTCTGCTCGCCGACCGAAAGCATGAGCACCGGGACGAAGATCCGGTTGTCGAGCAGGCCGGCGCTCACCAGCTGGTCGAACCGCCTGGCGGTGGTCTCTTCGCCGCCCCAGATTCCGTTGGTCGTGAGCTTTCCAAGGTCGACCGTGCCGCGCGCTCGGCGGATGACATGCAGCAGAGCGTCCATCGCCGTGAAGGGTTCCCCGCCGGTCACGGCGTACGAAGGTAGGCCGACGTCCTCGAATTCAGCCACTAAGCTGTCGAGCTGGGCCGTCGTCAGCGTGGTGCCCTCGCTCAATGGCTTGGCACCCATGCCGCACGAGCTGCACGTGTCGTTGCAGCCGTCGGTGATCTCGAATTCGACGCGCAGCGGATTGTAGGGAAGGGCGACCGGGAGAGCGACGGCCTCCCAGCCCGCGCGGATCATCTCGAAGCAGTTGGGCACCTTCACCGCGTACTTCCCGGTGTAGGGAACGACCGCACGGCCGCTCCCCTCAACGTAGGTGTACTGGCCTTCTTTGATCATGAGATACCACCTCGGATTTCTGTAGGACGTTGCGCCAACACGTTGTTGGCGCGGGCGAACGCCTCCTGCGGCCGGAGTCACGGCCAGTGGACGGCGTGAGGACATAACGTGGGGGAGGAGCCTGACGAGAGGTACGGCGGGGGGAGGAATGTCAGCCGGTCGCACCCTGTCCATCGGTGAATAGCCCGTCGGTGGGGCTTATCGCGGGTCCTGCATCACCGTGCTCGGGGCGCGGCGCCTCTGCAGGGGACCATGACCGGGCTCCAGTCGAGATCGTCGGGAAAGGTCACGCCCACCGCTTCGGCGGGAAGCGCACGCATTTTCCGCCACGGGGCGTGTCCTTGATGACCTGATAGCCCGGGGCGAGCAGCTCTAGCAGCTCAAGACCCCGGCCTCCTTCCGACGTCAATTCGTGTTCCCGGTGACGGGGTAGCAGTGGTGATGCGTCCCAGACCTCGATCCACAGATCCGGCGCAACGGTCACGGTGTACGTGGCGCCCGCGCCGTGCAGGACGGCGTTGGCGGCAACCTCGCTGATCAGTAGTGCACATGCGTCTAACAGCTCTTCGGGAGCGCCGAAGTTCACATAGATCCGTCTAGTCCAACTACGCGCCTTTGGGACGGTGTTGGCCTTGCGGTCGAACGTTCTCGCCGCAGCGATCCGGCCCTGCATGCGCCTTGTTGTCATGCGACAGCCTCCAGTACGGCTGTGGCCAGCCGCGCAGCACGGTCACACACCGCGACGAGGTCCATCCGGTGCGTAGTGACGAGTGTGGTGCGTACGCAACTGCGTACGCAACCCAACTCCGGCAATTACCCCCGGAAGTGCCGTGATTCGAGGTGTCCGCGCTACTCTGCCCGTGACGGAAGCAACGTGGTGCAGAGAGAGGAAGCTGTGGGCGTGAACCTGGCGGCTGCGGCTGCTCGCACCCGCTTCGGCAAGGCTCTACAGGCGGCTCGGGAGGCAACGGCCGTTACCGGCAAGAAGATCCAGCAGATCGATGTTGCTCGGGCGCTCAAGCACAAGTCGTACAACCGCTACTCCCGGATGGAGCGCGGATTGACGTGGCCGACGGACGTTGAGTGGCCGGTCATCTGCAAGACCTTGCGCATGGACGCGGTCACGAAGGCCACGCTGACAGCTATGCGCAGCGAGGGCATGGCGATCACCGATGCCTGGTGGGATGCCTTCCGCGGAGTTGTGTCCGACTCGCTGATCAAGTTCGTGGCGCATGAGGATGCTGCGAACAAGATGACGACGTTGGCCGGCAACGTGCTCCCGGGTCTGCTTCAGACGCCCAGGTACGCACAGTCGCAGGTGCTCCCCTTCAGTGGCACGGTGATGACGATGGACAACGCGGGCCGCTCCGCGTCGATGCGATCACAACGCCGGAAGATCTTCGAGAAGGAGCCTGCTCCCCAGGTCGAAGCCATCTTCTCTGAAGGAGCCCTGCACCAGATGGTGGGCGGAGGCGACGTGATGCTCGAACAACTCGACGCCTTGGTCGAGGACGGTCGTTCGGGTCGTGTGCAGTTCCGGATCATCCCCTTCACGGCGCCTACGACCCTGACCTACATGTTCACTCTGCTGGAGTTCGCGGGCGAAGGCGAGAGTCCCGTCGTCGCCTTCGACCAGGTGACGGGGATGGACTTCAAGGACAAGCCTGGGGAGATCCGCGAGGTTCGCGCTTCGGTGGATTCCTTGCGCAACGTGGCGTTGGACGAGGTTCTTTCGGTGGAGCTAATCATGAGGACGCGAAAAGAGATCGCACGTGACTGACGAGAACGAGATCAAGATCAAGACCCTCAAGGCCCTTCTGGCCGCCGACCTGTCCGAGGTCGAGTGGACCAAGTCGGAGTTCTCTGGAGGAAGCCCCAACGACTGCTTGGAAGTCACCCAGGTCGAGGGGCTGGGGTGGGTGCTGCGGCATTCCATCTTGAAGGAGCACCTGATTCCGCTCACTGACTCCGAGTACGTCGCCTACATCAAGGGCGTGGACGCCCGACAGCCCGGCCTGACACCGGACATCTGATCCGGAACACTCAGATCGACGAAGGCCCGCTACCCCGTTCAGGTCGGGGAGGGCGGGCCTTCGTGATGCCGGCCTACGGGCCGAGGCAGACGCCGGGTTGGACAGCGACGGACGCGATCGGGTCGATGGTGCTGGACAGGGGACTTCCGGGTTGGCTACCGCGCCGCCGCCACCAGCGCCTCCATCACCCGGAGGTCCTCCCCGGCCTCCGGGTGCCACTGGACCGCGAGGACGAAGCCGTCGGCGTCCGGCAGTTCGACCGCCTCCGGCGTGCCGTCCTCCGCGTAGCCGCAGGCGATCAGGCCGCGGCCGAGGCGGTCGACCGACTGGTGGTGATACGTGGGCACGGCGACCGTCTCCGGCAGCACCCGGTCCAGCAGCGTTCCCGGGACCGGCTTCACGTCGTGCCGGGCGAAGACGCCCGGTTCCGTGCAGTGGCCGTCGTGCCCGACCTCTTCGGGGAGGTGCTGCACCAGGGTGCCGCCGAGTGCGACATTGAGCAGCTGCATGCCGCGGCAGATGCCGAGCAGCGGCTTGCCGGCGGCCAGCGCCGCCTCGATGAGCGCGAGTTCCCAGGCGTCCCGTTCCCGGGCGGGGGGCCCGGTGCGGGGGTGCGGCTGCGCCCCGTACCGGGCCGGTTCGACGTCCGGGCCGCCGGAGATGACCACCCCGTCCAGCCGTGCGACGGTGGCCTCGGCCTCCGCCGGGTCGTCCGGCGGCAGCATCGCGGCGAGGCCGCCCGCCCGCTGGACGAGCCGGTGGTAACCGGCCGGCAGCAGGGCCGCGGGCAGGTGCCAGACACCCCAGCGCACCGAGGAGTCCAGGTAGGTCGAGATGCCGATGAGCGGCTTGGGCACGGGATTTCCTCCGGTGAGCTGCGTTCGGGCGGTCAGTCGCGTTCGAGTTCGGCCTCGGCGGCCGCCAGCGCGGCGAACTCCTCCTCGGGGGCGGAGGCCACCAGACGGTGCCGGGAGTAGAAGGCGAAGTAGGCCAGGGCGACGACATAGACGCCCAGCGCGATGAACGCCGCCTCCTTGTCCACCAGGAAGGTGGCCACCAGGGCCGAGCATGCCAGCAGAAGCGCCACGGAGGACGTCACGATCCCGCCGGGCGTCCGGTAGGGACGCGGCAGTTCGGGCTCCCGGCGCCGCAGCACGATGTGCGACAGCGACATCAGGGCGTAGGAGATGGTCGCGCCGAAGACCGCCACGTTGAGCATCCGCGCGCCGTCGCCGGTGGCCGCCGCCAGTGCGAAGCCGATGGCGCCGGGGACCAGCAGACCCATGTAGGGGGCCTTGCGGCGGCTGGTCAGGGAGAGGAAGCGCGGCAGGTAGCCGGCCCGCGAGAGGGCGAACAGCTGGCGCGACCCGGCGTAGATGAGGGAGAAGAAGGAGGCGACGAGCCCGGCCAGACCGGCGTAGTTCACGAAGCGGCTCAGCAGGGTCGGCTTGCCGTCCCCTTCCAGTGCCGCCACCAGCGGATTCCCCGCGTCCTGCACGGCTGCCGAGCCGTGGGCCCCGGTGGCCGCGAGGAAGGTGACCAGGGCGAGCAGCAGCAGGATGGCGATGGAGATCGACATGGCCTTGGGCAGCGAACGGGCCGGGTCCTTGGTCTCCTCGGCGGCCAGCGGCACGCCCTCCACACCCAGGAAGAACCACATCCCGAACGGGAACGCCGCCCAGATGCCCAGCACCCCGAACGGCAGCCAGGAGCTGGAGCCGAAGGCGCTGTGGTCGACGGCGATGTCGTTGAGCCCGCTCGCGTCGAACTCCGTGAACGCCCCGACCGCGAAGATCAGCAGGGCGGTGACCGCGATGCCGGTCACGATGAAGCTGAACCGCAGCGCCTCGCCCACACCCCAGAGGTGGATGCCGATGAAGATGGCGAAGCAGGCGAGGTAGACGGGCCAGCCGGATTCCAGGCCGAACAGCTTCAGCGACTCGACGTAGTCCCCGATGAAGATCGAGATCGCGGCGGGTGCCAGGACGTACTCGATGAGGATGGCGGTGCCGGTGAGGAAGCCGCCCCAGGTGCCCAGCGCACGCCGGGCGAAGCCGTATCCGCCGCCCGCCGTCGGCAGCACCGCCGCCAGTTCGGCGAGGGCGAAGACCATACAGGTGTACATCAGCCCCATGAGGACGGCGGCGATGGCGAGACCGCCGAACCCGCCCTCCGCGAGGCCGAAGTTCCAGCCGGAGAAATCGCCGGATACGACGTACGCGACGCCGAGTCCGGTGAGCAGCAGCCAGCCGGCGCTGCCTCTGCGCAGGGTGCGCTTCTCCAGATAGGCGTCTTCGGGGGAGGTTCCGCCGCTTTCGGCGGGGGGTGCGATGGGGGCGCCGGTGCCGTCGGCCATGAGCCGCTCCTGACCTGAGGGGTCAATGGTGTGGGGCCATACCTTTGTCCCCCGGTGCACCCGAACGCAAGGGTCTTGCGTTAATCCGAGGTTACGAAAACGCCTCGGACGTGCGAACCGGCACCGCTGCGAACCGGTTCCGCGGAGCCCCGTGGCCGGAACCGCGCCGCCCGGTGGGTCCTGCGTGCGGCGGTGCGTGTCCCGCGCGGCCGACCGTATACCGGGGCGGCCGGGGCGGCCCATTCCGTTCGGGCGGGCCCGGCCGGCCTCGCGGTGCGCGGTCGCGTGAGGTCCCGCGCTCAGGACAGGAAGCCCCGCAGCAGCGCCGCCGTCCCCCCGCAGTGCTCCCGCATGACCTCGCGCGCCGCGTCGGCGTCGCCCTCCAGTACCGCCTCGACCAGCGCGCTGTGCTGCTGCTGGGAGTGCTCCAGGTTGCGGACCAGCAGCGGAATGCAGTCCAGCAGATCGTTGACGGTCGCCCGTACGGCAGCGTACTGGGCTGCGAGCGAGGGGGAGCCGCACAGTTCCGCCAGCGTCAGATGCAGCATCGTGTCCTGCCGCCGGTAGTCCGCCAGCGGGGCCTCGTGCGTCGCGGCCAGGGCGCCGCGCAGCCGCTCCGCCTGCTCCTCGGACAGTCCGTGGGCCGCGCAGAGGCCCGCCGCCCCCACCTCCAGCACCTCGCGGAACCGCAGGATGTCCTCCACGTCCACTTTCTCGATGCGTCGCCGCAGCTCATCGCCGGAATTGCTGTGGCCGGGGTCGGGCCGGTACCGGACGAACGTCCCGCCGTAGCGGCCGCGCCGGCTCTCCACCAGGCCCTGGTCGGTCAGCACCTTCAGCACCTCGCGCAGCGTCACCCGGCTCACGCCCAGCCGCTCCGCCAGCTCCCGCTCGGCCGGGAGCCGCTCGCCCTGCGGCACCAGTCCGAGCCGGACCACCTGGAGTATCTGCTCCAGCGTCTCTTCGAAGCCGTTCCCCGCCCGGACCGGCCGCAGCACGGGTGCGAGTCGGTCCGCGTCGGCGGAGTCCTGGAAGTCGCCCATCGAACCCCTTCCCAATCAATGGTCTGCACGATTACCTTAAGGCCTCCGGTTGCACCGACAGGAGGCTTTTCCCGTGGCAGACCGCACAGCACCGCTCTCCGTCGACGAACTGCGCAGGCTCGTCGACGCAGGCGAGATCGACACCGTAGTGCTCGCCTTCACCGATATGCAGGGGCGGCTCCAGGGCAAGCGGTTCGCCGCCCGGTTCTTCCTCGACGACGTCCTGGACCACGGCACCGAGGGGTGCAACTACCTCCTCGCCGTCGACGTCGACCTCAACACGGTCGACGGGTACGCGATGTCGTCCTGGGAGCGCGGCTACGGCGACTTCGCCATGCACGCCGACCTCCGCACCCTGCGCCGCACCCCCTGGCAGCCCGGGACCGCGCTCGTCACCGCCGACCTGGCCTGGCACGACGGCTCCCCGGTCGTCGCCTCGCCGCGGCAGATCCTGCGCCGCCAGCTCGACCGGCTGGCCGAGCACGGCTGGAGTGCCTATGTCGGCACCGAGCTGGAGTTCATGGTCTTCAAGGACACCTACGAGGAGGCCTGGTCCCGCGGCTACCGCGACATGAACCCGGCCAACCAGTACAACGTCGACTACTCGGTCCTCGGCACCAGCCGCGTCGAGCCGCTGCTGCGCCGCATCCGCAACGAGATGGGCGCGGCCGGCATGACCGTGGAGTCGGCGAAGGGGGAGTGCAACCTCGGCCAGCACGAGATCGCCTTCCGCTACGACGACGCGCTCACCACCTGTGACCAGCACGCCGTCTACAAGACCGGCGCCAAGGAGATCGCCGCGCAGGAGGGCATGGCGCTCACCTTCATGGCGAAGTACGACGAGCGCGAGGGCAACTCGTGCCACATCCATCTGTCGCTGCGCGACGAGTTCGGCAAGCCCGTCTTCGCCGACGAACAGGGCGAGTACGGCATGTCCAAGATCATGCGGCACTTCCTCGCCGGACAGATCGCCGCCCTGCGCGACTTCACCCTGCTCTACGCCCCCAACATCAACTCCTACAAGCGGTTCCGGCCCGGCTCCTTCGCCCCGACCGCCGCCGCGTGGGGACCCGACAACCGGACCTGCGCGCTGCGCATCATCGGACACGGCCAGTCGCACCGCTTCGAGAACCGCCTCCCCGGCGGCGACGTCAACCCCTACCTCGCGGTGGCGGGCCTGATCGCGGCCGGACTGTACGGCATCGAGCAGGAGCTGGAGCTCCCCGAGGCGTGTACCGGCAACGCCTACAACGGCGACGCCGAGCACGTCCCCACCTCGCTCCGTGACGCCGCCGAACTGTGGGCCGCCAGCCCCATCGCGCGCTCCGCCTTCGGCGACGAGGTGGTCGAGCACTACCTCAACATGGCCCGCATCGAGCAGGACGCCTACGACAGCGCCGTCACGGACTGGGAGCGCTTCCGGTCCTTCGAGCGCATGTGACGCACCGGGCTCCGCGAGCGGACCGACCTCCGCTCCCCGGCGCACCGTCAACACCAGGAGAACGCACGTTGCACGAGCACCAGGTCCTCAACCCGGCGACCGAAGAGGTCATCGCCACCGTCCCCGACGCCACCCCGGCCGATGTCGACGCCGCCGTCCGCCGGGCGGCCACGGCACAGCGGAGCTGGTCCGCCCTCGCCCCCGGCGAGCGGGCCCGGCTGCTGCGCCGCTTCGCCGCCACGGTCGACGGCCACATCGAGGAACTCGCCCAGCTGGAGGTCCGCGAGGCCGGGCACCCCATCGGCAACGCCCGCTGGGAGGCGGGCAACGTCCGTGACCTCCTCGACTACGCGGCCGGCGGAGCCGAACGCCTCAACGGCAGCCAGATCCCCGTCCCCGGCGGCCTCGACGTCACCTTCCACGAACCGCTCGGCGTAGTCGCCGTGATCGCCCCGTGGAACTTCCCCATGCCGATCGCCGCCTGGGGCACCGCGCCCGCCCTCGCCGCGGGCAACGCCGTCCTGCTCAAGCCCGCCGAGACCACGCCGCTGACCGCGCTGCGGCTGGGTGAACTCGCCCTGGAGGCCGGGCTTCCCGAGGGGCTCTTCCAGGTCCTGCCCGGCGCCGGGCCCGTCGCCGGCAATGCCCTCGTCGAGCACCCCGGCGTCGCCAAGGTCGTCTTCACCGGCTCGACGGCCGTCGGCAAGCAGATCATGGCCAAGTGCGCCGGGGACGTGAAGCGGGTGACCCTCGAACTCGGCGGCAAGAGCCCCAACATCGTCTTCGCCGACGCCGACATCGAGCAGGCCGCCGCGGCGGCACCCGGCGCGTTCCTGGACAACACCGGCCAGGACTGCTGCGCCCGCACCCGGATCCTGGTCCAGCGCAGCGTCTACGACCGGTTCATGGAACTGCTCGAACCGGCCGTCCGGGCCGTCACCGTCGGCGACCCGGCCGATCCCGCCACCGACATGGGACCGCTCATCTCCGCCGCCCAGCGGGAGCGCGTCCGGTCCTTCGTCCCCGAGGACGCGCCCGCGGCGATCCGCGGCGACGCCCCCGCGGGCAAGGGCTTCTGGTACCCGGCGACCGTCCTCACCCCGGACTCGCCCGACGACCCCGCGGCCGTCGACGAGATCTTCGGACCGGTCGCCGTCGTCCTCCCCTTCGAGGACGAGGCCGACGCGGTACGGCTGGCCAACGCCACCCGCTACGGCCTGGCCGGATCCCTCTGGACCCGCGACGTCGGCCGCGCTCTGCGCGTCTCCCGCGCCGTCGCCGCCGGGAACCTGTCCGTCAACTCGCACAGCGCCGTCCGCTACTGGACACCCTTCGGGGGCTTCGGCGAGTCCGGACTCGGCCGGGAGCTGGGCCCCGGCGCCCTCACCGCCTTCACCGAGACCAAGAACGTGTTCATCAGCACCGAGGAGAGCAAGTGACCGAGCAGACCCCTGTGTGCCGCCGACTCGTCGGACGTACCGCCGTCATCACCGGCGCGGGCAGCGGCATCGGGCTGGCGACAGCCCGCCGCCTGGCCTCCGAAGGTGCGAACGTCGTGTGCGCGGACATCGACGACACCGCCGGCAAGGCCGCCGCCGCCGAGGTCGGCGGGCTCTTCGTCCAGGTCGACGTCACCGACTCCGACCAGGTCGAGGCCCTCTTCCGGACGGCCTTCGAGACCTACGGTTCGGTCGACATCGCCTTCAACAACGCCGGCATCTCCCCGCCCGACGACGACTCGATCCTCACCACCGGGCTGGAGGCCTGGAAGCGGGTCCAGGAGGTCAACCTCACCTCCGTCTACCTCTGCTGCAAGCACGCCATCCCCTACATGCAGCGCCAGGGCAAGGGCTCCATCATCAACACCGCTTCCTTCGTGGCGCGGATGGGCGCGGCGACCTCGCAGATCAGCTACACCGCGTCCAAGGGCGGCGTGCTCGCCATGTCCCGCGAGCTGGGCGTCCAGTTCGCCCGCGAGGGCATCCGGGTCAACGCGCTGTGCCCGGGGCCGGTCAACACCCCGCTGCTCAAGGAGCTGTTCGCCAAGGACCCGGAGCGCGCCGCGCGCCGCCTCGTCCACGTCCCGTCGGGCCGCTTCGCCGAGCCCGAGGAGATGGCCGCCGCGGTCGCCTTCCTCGCCAGCGACGACTCCTCGTTCGTCAACGCGGCGGACTTCCTCGTCGACGGCGGTATCGCGGGCGCGTACGTCACCCCGCTGTAGGTCCCGCCGGACCCTCGGTGACGGCACGGCGTCCGGCGCTCCGGGCGCCGTGCCGCCGTGCCGTTCGGGGGCACCGGGGTCACCACCGTTCAATCCGTCCTCGCGTCGGCATATGACCGCTCCAGGCCATAAGGTGACCCGCGTGAGCATGACGACCCCGCCCGGCTGGTACCCAGACCCCGGGCAGACAGGCCACGGCCCCGCCCTCGAACGCTGGTGGGACGGCTCCATCTGGACCGACTACACCCGCGAGCCGCAGGGCACCGCCGTATCGGAGATCCCGGCGCAACAGGCGGGATTCGGCCCGCCGCAGCACTCCGGCTTCCCGGACACCCCGCTCTCCCCGCCGCCGTCCTACGGACTGCGGCCGGCCGAGAGCGAGTCCCGCGGCAGGACCATGGCGATCGCCGGTGCCGCGGTCGTCCTCGTCGCCGCCATCGTCGGCGGCGTCGTTCTGCTGACCAGCGGCGGGGAGAGCTCCGACATCGCCGACGCGCGGCCGAGCACCGGCCCGCAGCAGCCCACGCCCGGCGCACCCGGCGACGGCGGGGCGCCGAGCGGCGCTCCGAGCGCTCCGGCGAACACCGTGCAGGACGCCACCAACGGCATCTCCGTGCCCGTCCCCCAGGGCTGGGACAAGAGCCGCAGCAGCACCGGCGGCGCCGGGCTGACCATCGGCCCGTACCCGTGTCCCGGCGAACGGGACACCACCTGCGCGCGCGGCGGCGTGTTCACCCGCGAGGCCAACGGCTACGAGGCGACGACCGCCGAGGGCGTGGCCAAGGAGGACATCGCCAAGAACACCGAGAGCTCCTACGGCAAGGACCCGCGCACCGGCAAACAGATGTACGGCGGGGTGGTCTCGCACCGCCAGGTCAGGGCCGAGGCCGTGACCGTCGCCGGGCAGCAGGGCTACCTGGTGCGCTGGAAGGTGACGACGAAGAAGGGCGACGGCGGCGTCGTCCAGTCCCTCGCCTTCCCCGCACCCAACGGCGGGAAGACCCTGGTCCTGGTCCGCTTCGGCTTCGACGCCGGAGGCGAGGCACCGCCGCTCACCGACATGGACGCCATCGCCGAGGGCATCGCACCGCTGGGAGCCGGCGGCGCGGGCGGGAGCATCTGAGGGGACGGACGGGACCTGCCGTCCGCGACGAGCCCGGTCCCGGTCCGGATCCTGCCGTCCGTGACCGGCCCGCTCCGGGAAACTGCCGTCCGGAGGCGGGCCGTCGGGACCGGCTTCCTTCCGGCCGCCCCGTACGACAGCTCCGGGCGCCCCCTCGCGCCAGGGTCCCGGAGAGACGGGCTCCGGGCGCCCCTCGCGCCCACGGCTCCGGAGACGCGCCACGGCATCTGGGACCGCCACGCCATCAGAGAAAGGTGCGGCCCTCGCCCCGGTAGGTCGGCACCGCGTCGGTCACCCGGTCGCCCCGGACCAGGTGCAGGGTGTCGAAGCGCTCGCACATCTCCCCGGCCTTGGCGTGCCGGAACCAGACCTTGTCGCCGATCAGCAGGTCGTCCGCCGGCCCGCCCAGCAGCGGCGTCTGCACCTCGCCGGGCCCCTCCTGCGGGTCGTAGCGCAGCCCCTCGGGGAGATACGGCTGCGGCAGCCGGTCGGCCCCCGGTGCGCCCGACGCGGGATAGCCGCCGCCGAGCACGGTGACGACACCGACGCCGGGGCGCCGTACGACGGGCTGCGCGAACAGCGCGGCCGGCCGGCCCCGGAACGACGTGTAGTGGTCGAACAGCCGCGGTACGAACAGCCCCGACCCCGCCGCGATTTCGGTGACCGCGTCCTCGGCCGCCGTGTGCTGCACACTGCCCGTGCCGCCGCCGTTGACGAACTCCAGGTCCGGCGCCACGGCACGGACACGGTGCACCGCCTCCGCCCGCCGCACCGCCAGCTCCCGCTTGGCCGCCGCCTGCATCAGCCGGATCGCGCGCGACCGCAGCGGGCGGCCGGCGACCGCGTCACCGACGCCCGCGACATGCCCCTCGTAGGCCATCACGCCCACCAGGCGGAAGCCGGGGCGGCGCGCCACCGCCCGGGCCAGCTCCGCGAGTTGCTCCGGAGCGCGCAGTGGCGAGCGCCGCGCGCCCACCCGCACCCGGCCGCCCAGCAGCCACAGCGAGGTGTCCAGCTCGAGGCAGACGCGGACCTCCTCCGTCCCGCCGCGCGAGGCGTCGATCAGATCGAGCTGCGCGGGGTCGTCCACCATCACGGTCACCGCGGCGGCGAGCTTCGGATCCCCCGTCAGCTCGGCGAAGCGGTTCCGGTCGGCCGAGGGGTAGGCGAGCAGAACGTCGTCGAATCCGGAACGCGCCAGCCAGAGCGACTCCGCGAGGGTGAACGCCATGAGGCCCGCGAAGCCCTCCCGCGCCAGCACCCGCTCCAGCAGCGCCCGGCAGCGCACCGACTTGCTCGCCACCCGGACCGGCTTGCCCCGCGCCCGCCGGACGAGGTCGTCGGCGTTGGCGTCGAACGCGTCGAGGTCCACGACCGCGAGCGGCGCGTCGAGGTGCGCGGTGGCCCGGTCGTAGCGGGCCCGGTCGGCAGCGGGGTCGGCCATGGACCCACCTTGCCAGAACGCCGTTACCGCTGGGTAGTGGGGTGGTTCGGGCAAACCCGGTCATGTGTCCGATCCAGTTGCCGCTCCGCCCTCGGCAGCACGTAAAGTGACGCGCACGTCGTGGGCCGCCGGCTGTCGCCGGACGGTTCCCATCGGCGAACTGGCCCGCCGCGCATGCCGGTCGGCCGTGAAAGCGCACGATATGAGGGGGGCCGATGAGCGCTGAAGCGCCGCGCGCGGCCTCGCCCCGCTCCTCCGAAGTACCCCAGCAGCGCGGCACCGCTCCTGCTTCCGGTTCCGCCCCGCAGCACCCGCCGGCGGGCGGACCGCCGGCCCGGCCGGTACCGCCGCGGCCACCGCATCCGCCCCGTCCGGTCCGCGAACCGGCCGCCCCGCAGCCACGGAACGGCGCCGCGACTCCGCCCGGTCCCTCCGCGCACCGGGTCCCGCCCCGTCCCGCGGCCCCGCCGGCCACCGGCCCCCGGGGTGGAACGGACCGCGGAGCGGGCACCGGTGACACCTCGCGCCGACGCCCCGTCCGTACCGGCGACGAGGCGCTGCCGAACGACACCACCGTTCGCGCCGACACCACCTCGGGCGACGTCGCGACGACCCAGCGCGAAGGAGCGGCCGGCAGCCGTCCGAACGCCGCGCGCCCCTCGGCGGGAACCGGGTCGCGCCCTTCGGCAGACGGCGCGCCGCGCCCGGCGGGTACCGCGGTTCCTGGAACGCGGCGCACCTCGGGTGCCCCGGCAACTCCTCCCGCCCAGGACCCGCTCCAGAAGAGGCCCGCCCAGGACCGGCCCGCGCAGAGCCCCACCCAGGGCCACCCCGCGCAGAACCGTCCCACCCAGGACCACTCCACCCAGGGCCACCCCGTTCAGGACCGCCCGGCCCAGGACCGCCCCGCGCAGAGGCCTGCCCAGGACGGGTCCCCCCTGGCCGGGGCGGCCCAGGACCGGCAGGCCCAGGACCAGCCCTCCTGGAACCGTCCCGCCCGGAATCGCCCCCCGCAGAACCGTCCCGCCTCCCGTCCCGTACCGGACCGGGACGCGCGCGGGCTGCTCCCGCCGGCTCCGGGGGACCGCCTGCCGGGACCCGTTCCCGCGGCCGAACCGAAGCCTGCTCCCGCGGCGGAACCCGGGCCCGCTCCCTCGGCCGTACCGGGGCCCGCCCCGGCCCCGCAGCCCCATGCCGGGGGAGTCGGCCCACGGCCGCGGCCCGGGGAGGCGCCTGCCGCCGGAACCCCGGGCACGCGCAGTGCCGGCGCTTCGGCCACGCGCGCCGCCGACGCCCCGCCGAGCACGGCGCCCCGCACCGGGGCCCCCGCCCGTCCTGCCCCCGCTCCCCGAACCACGGCGGGCACCACCCCTCCGGCGGCCTCCGCCCGCGCCGCCTCGTCGGCCCCCTCCTCTTCGGCCCCGTCGGCCCCCACCACCTCAGCCCCGTCGGTCCCCTCCACCTCGGCCCCCACCACCCCGCCCCCGAACTTCCCCCCGCCCGCCGTACCGTCCGCGACCTGGCACGGCCCCGGCCCGGACACCGCTCCGCAGCAGGGGCAGCGGCTCTGGGGCGTCCCGGCGGTCCCCGCGCACCGGCGGATACCCCCGCCGGTGCGCATGGCGGCCGTCGCCGCCTGTCTCGTCCTCGGCCTCGGGCTCCTCGGCGGAGCCGCGGCCGGGAGCTGGCTCACCGGCGAATCCGAGGTACCCGCCGCGACAGGGGAGGCCTTTCACCGGGCCCGCGGCCTGTGGCACAACCGCCCCGTCGACGAGCTCTTCCCCCGCACCCTGCACGGCAAGGCAGCGGGCCCCGGCGGCGCCGACCGCGAGTGGATCCGGATCGCGGTCGCCCCGGACAGCGGCTGCGCGAACGCCTTCGACCGGCTGCTCGCCAAGGCGCTCTCCCCGGTCGGCTGCACCCGGCTGCTGCGCGCCACCTACACCGACGCGACCACCAGCACGGTGACGACCGTCGGCCTGATGTTCACCAAGGCGGACCCGGACGGCATGCGGGCCGCGGCCCGGCGCTTCACCGCCGAGGGGCTCGGCCGGCGCCCCGATCTCATGCCCCGGCCGTACGCGGCCGGGGGCACGGCCGCGGCGACCTTCGGCGCGCGCCAGCGCGGCAGCTGGGTGGTCCGGGTGCTGACCGATGCGCCGGTCGTGGTGTACGCCGTCACCGGCTTCACCGACGGCCGCGCCGTCGAGGCCCCGGAACCCGCGGACGAGGCGACGGCCACCGGCGCGACCACGGCACCCGCCCAGTCCGGCCTCGGGCACGACGCCCGCGGGGTGGCCGACCGCATCGAACGCGGCCTGCTCAGCGCCGCCACCGCGGCTTCGGAGGACGCCTCATGACCGCTTCCGGGCCGCAGCGCTCCGCGTCGCCGTCGGGCCCGGACGGAACGGAGCCTGCTCAGCGCCGCCACCGCGCCCCCGGAGGGCACCCCATGACCGCTCCTCGGCCGCTGCGCCACGCGCCGTCGGGCCCGGACGCAATGGGGGAATCGGGCGGAACTCCGGGGCCCCGTTCGCGGCGGAAGGCCTGCCGCCCGCGTCGTGCCCTGCGGACGCTCGTGCTCGCGACCGCCTCGGCCGCCCTCGCCGTGCTCCCCGCCGTCCCCGCGCAGGCGGACGGCATCCGGTCCCAGGAGTGGGCCCTCGACTCCCTCGGGGTCGAGAAGGCCTGGCGGACGACCAAGGGCGAGGACGTCACCGTCGCCGTCCTCGACACCGGGGTGGACGACCGGCACCCGGACCTCGCGGACCAGGTCCTCACCGGCAAGGACCTGATCGGCTTCGGCGCGGGACGCGGCGACCGCGCCTGGGCGCGGCACGGCACCGCCATGGCCGGGATCATCGCCGGGCACGGTCACGGCCCAGGCGGGGAGGACGGCGTGATCGGCGTCGCCCCACGCGTCAAGATCCTTCCGGTCCGGGTGATCCTCGAGGATTCCGACCCGGCCCGCACCCGGGCCCGCGGAGCCCGCGGCAACGCCCTGGCCGACGGCATCCGCTGGGCGGCCGACCACGGCGCCGACGTGATCAACCTGTCGCTCGGCGACGACAGCAAGTCGGCCCACCCCGAGCCGCAGGAGGACGCCGCGGTGCAGTACGCCCTGAGCCGGGGCGCGGTGGTGGTCGCCTCGGCGGGCAACGGCGGCGAGAAGGGCGAACGGGCCTCCTACCCGGCCGCCTATCCCGGAGTGATCGCCGTGACCGCGGTGGACCGCTACGGCAACCGGGCGGCCTTCTCCACCCGCCGCTGGTACGCCACGGTCGCCGCGCCCGGCGTGGACGTGGTCATCGCCGACCCCGACCGGCACTACTACAAGGGCTGGGGCACCAGCGCCGCCGCCGCCTTCGTCTCGGGCGCCGTCGCCCTGGTGCGCTCCGCGCACCCCGAGCTGACCCCGGTCCAGATCAAGAAGCTGCTCGCCGACACCGCGCGGGACCGGCCGGAGGGCGGGCACAGCGACGACCGGGGCGCCGGGCTGGTCGACGTCCCGGCGGCGATCGGCGCGGGGGAGAAGCTCCGGCCCCGGCCGCAGCGCCCCGACGCCGCTCCGTACGGGCGGCAGTACTTCGGCGCGGGTCCCGACGCGGACGCCGGTGAGGACCCGGTGACGGGGCTGCCGGCCGCTGCCGCAGGAGCCGTCGGCGCGCTCCTGCTCGGCGCCGCCGTCGTGCTGTGGCGCCGCGGCCGGACGCCCGCGCAGCCCCGCTGAGCCGGGCCGATACCCTCGGGGCGTGGCCCTCAAGAACATCCCGGACTCCGGGTTCTCCGATGACGACGGCACCGCCGACCCCCGGCTGACAGCGGCCCTGGCCGCCTACGCCGACGACCCCGCGGCGGAGCCCGGTGTGCTCGCCGCGCTCCCCGGCGCCCGGCTCCTGGTGCCCGTGGTCGCGGTCCTCGGCGAGGCGGAGACCGGGCCGGACGGGCTGCGCCGCGAGAAGTCCAGCGACATGGCCGTGCCCACGCTGACCGGCCCGGGCGGCCGCCGTGCCCTGCCCGCGTTCACCTCCACCGAGTCCCTGGCCCGCTGGGACCCGCAGGCCCGCCCGGTGGCGGTCCCGCTGCACCAGGCGCTCCAGGCGGCCGCGCACGAGCAGGCCGACACCGTCGTCCTCGACCTCGCCGGTCCGGTGCCCTACCAGCTGACCGGGCCCGCGCTGCTCGCCCTCGCCGAGGGCCGGGAGAGCACCGACCCGCTCGCCGACCCCGCCGTGGCGGACGCCGTACGGACGGTCCTGGCCGACGAGCCCGCGGTGCTGCGGGCCCACCTGGCGCCCGGCGGCAGCGCCGACGGCACCCTCGCGCTGTGCCTCGCGCCCGAGGCGCCGGCCCGCGACGTGGCGCAGCGGGTGGCGACCGCGCTGGCCGGGGACGAGACCCTGCGGGCCCGGCTGGTCCGCGGACTGGACCTGGCGCTGCTGCCGGCCGCCGCCACGGTCCCGGGGGAGCCGCTCTTCGCCCGGCAGGCGTGATGCCCTGATCCGCCCCACAATGCAGAGAGGCTTTGTGATCTTTGCTTGGAGGGCGAGATGGCGGAGACGGCGGAGACGGCGCCACGCAGGACCGTCCTCGAGTCCATCGACGTGCGCACGGTCGTGGCGGAGTTCCTCGGCACCCTGCTGCTCGTGTTCTTCGCCGTCGGTTCGGCGGTGCTCGGCGCCGAGTACGTGGGCACCGTCGGCATCGCCCTGTCGTTCGGCTTCGTGCTGCTGGCCCTCGCCTACACGTTCGGCCAGATCTCGGGCTGCCACCTCAACCCGGCGGTCACCCTCGGCATGCTGATGGCCAGGCGCATCACCCCGCGCACCGCCCTGGAGTACGTGGTGGCGCAGCTGCTGGGCGGGATCGTCGGCGCGGCCCTGCTCTTCCTGGTGGCCAAGCAGGTGCCGGGCCTGGAGACGTCCGGCGGCTTCGGCAGCAACGGCTACGGATACCGCTCGGCCGTGGGGATCAACATCTTCGGCGCGTTCGTCGCCGAGATCCTGCTGACCTTCCTGCTGGTCTACGTCTACCTCGCGGTCACCCGGAACCTGGTGCTGATCGGCCTCGCCGGTCTCCCGGTGGGTCTGTGCCTGGCCGTGGTCAGCCTGGTCGGCATCCCGCTGACGGGCGCCTCGGTCAACCCGGCGCGCAGCTTCGGCCCGGCGCTCTTCGCGGGGGCGGAGGCGATGACCCAGGTCTGGCTGTTCCTGATCGCGCCGCTGGTGGGCGGGGCGCTCGCCGCGCTGGTGCACGGCGTCACGCACCCCGCCGAGCCGGTCGGCGTCGCCCGGACGGCCACCGAGACCGCCGAGTGACCGCCCGGCCCGGTTCCGGCGTCGTCCGGACCGGGCCGGACGGGATCCGCAGCGGAGCGGGCCCCTGCGAGCCCGGTCCGCCTACCCGTGGCCGGACCGGCCGCTCAGCCCCGGACCTGACCGAGCCCGGACCCGACGACCGGGCCCCCGGCCCGTCAGCTCCCGTAGACGGGACCGGTGAACTTCTCGCCCGGCCCCTGGCCCGGCTCGTCCGGCACCACGGAGGCCTCACGGAAGGCCAGCTGGAGCGACTTCAGGCCGTCGCGCAGCGGGGAGGCGTGGTACGACCCGACCTCGGTCGCGCTCGCGGTGACCAGGCCGGCCAGCGCGGTGATCAGCTTCCGCGCCTCGTCCAGGTCCTTGTGGTCGGAGCCGTCCTCGGCGAGGCCCAGGTTGACCGCGGCCGCGCTCATCAGGTGCACGGCGACGGTGGTGATCACCTCGACCGCGGGGACGTCCGCGATGTCGCGGGTCATCGTGTCGAAGTCGGGAGACTGCCCCGTGGGCTCGGGCGTCGGCTGCTGCGGGGTGGCGTCGCTCATACTCAGGACTTCACTTTCGGCTGGACAGTTGACATCAGCCTATGGCCCCTGCCCACGCGGTGGGTGACCGGCCCGAACGCTGGTATGCTTGCTGACGACCGGCCGGACACGCCTGTGCCCGGCCCACAAGTGGAGGCTCCGAACTCCCACCTGACCGATCCCCCGGATCGGCGGGTCACCGGTCAGACAGAGCCCGTCGTTCCGTACGGACGACGGATCTGTCCGATGCGCCCCGCGGTCACCGCGGCGGTGCTCCGGTATGCGAGGAGCCCCGCCTGTGTCCCGTTCGGGGCGTTTTTCACGTCCGGGGCAGGGGTCGACAGAAACAGACGTGACGCGGCTGTCCGCCAGGCAATCGCGTGGTGCAACCGAGGAGGCCCCATCAGCGCCGAGCCCCGCATCAACGACCGGATCCGAGTCCCCGAGGTGCGACTTGTCGGTCCCAGTGGCGAGCAGGTCGGCATCGTGCCGCTTGCCAAGGCACTGGAGCTTGCGCAGGAGTACGACCTCGACCTCGTCGAGGTCGCGGCGAACGCCCGCCCGCCCGTGTGCAAGCTCATGGACTACGGGAAGTTCAAGTACGAGTCGGCCATGAAGGCCCGTGAGGCGCGCAAGAACCAGGCGCACACGGTCATCAAGGAGATGAAGCTCCGGCCGAAGATCGACCCGCACGACTACGACACCAAGAAGGGTCACGTCGTCCGGTTCCTCAAGCAGGGCGACAAGGTCAAGATCACGATCATGTTCCGTGGCCGTGAGCAGTCCCGCCCCGAGCTGGGCTACCGACTGCTGCAGCGTCTCGCGGAGGACGTCCAGGACCTCGGTTTCGTCGAGTCGAACCCGAAGCAGGACGGCCGAAACATGATCATGGTTCTCGGTCCGCACAAGAAGAAGACCGAGGCGATGGCCGAAGCCCGCGAGGCGCAGGCCGCCCGCAAGGCGGAGCGCACCGGCGTTCCCGCTGAGGCTGCCGAGGCTGCCGAGGAGCACGTCGAGGCCTGATCCCGGATCGCTCCGGGAACCCCGGGGCCCCGGCCCCGGACACCAACCGAACCAGCTGACGCTTCCGTGTGCCGGTTTCACCGGCTCGCCGACGGAAGCGCCACCGACGAGGAGAGAACGGCGACATGCCGAAGAACAAGACGCACAGTGGTGCCAGCAAGCGCTTCAAGCTCACCGGCTCCGGCAAGGTGATGCGCCAGCGCGCCGGTCGCCGCCACCTTCTCGAGCACAAGCCGTCCACGCTGACGCGCCGCCTTGCCGGCAAGACCGAGATGGCCCCGGCCGACGCCAAGAAGATCAAGAAGCTTCTCGGCAAGTGACCCAGCCGCCCCGGGCGTCGGACCGACGCTGCAGGCCGGGGCGTACGTCACCCACCGGGACCTCATCGATTCCGGGCCGTGTGAGTCACCCGCGGCCCCGTACAAGGAGTTAACAAGTGGCACGCGTCAAGCGGGCAGTCAACGCTCACAAGAAGCGCCGGGCGATCCTCGAGCAGGCCAGCGGCTACCGCGGTCAGCGTTCGCGCCTGTACCGCAAGGCCAAGGAGCAGGTCACCCACTCCCTGGTCTACAACTACAACGACCGCAAGAAGCGCAAGGGCGACTTCCGTCAGCTGTGGATCCAGCGGATCAACGCCGCTGCCCGCGCCAACGGCATCACCTACAACCGCTTCATCCAGGGTCTGAAGGCCGCCAACATCGAGGTGGACCGCAAGATGCTGGCCGAGCTCGCGGTGAACGACGCCAACGCCTTCGCCGCGCTCGTCGAGGTGGCCCAGAAGGCGCTGCCGAGCGACGTCAACGCCCCGAAGGCCGCCTGACCCGGCAGCCTGACAGCGTCAGACGGACCCGCAGGCCCCCGGCCTGCGGGTCCGTCGCTGTCTGCCCCCGCTCCCGTACACCCCGTCGCCCGAGCCCCAGAGAAGTGAGCCGCCGTCCATGGGCCCTGCCGAGCCGATCTCCCCGCGTTCCCCCCGCGTCGCCGCCGCCCGCCGGCTCTCCCGGCGCAACTTCCGGGTCAAGGAGCGCCGGTTCCTCGCCGAGGGGCCGCAGGCGGTCCGGGAGGCGGCCCTGCACCGCGGCGACGGCGAGCCGACCCTGACCGAGCTCTTCGCCACCGCGGAGGCCGCCGAGCGGCACACCGGCATCGTCGAGGCCGCCCGGGCCGCGGGGGCGAGGATCCACACCGCTCCGGACGACGTCGTCGCCGAGCTCTCGCAGACCGTCACCCCGCAGGGCCTGGTCGGCGTCTGCCGCTTCCTCGACCTGCCCTTCGACGAGATCCTCCGGGCCCGGCCGCGGCTGGTCGCCGTCCTCGCCAACGTCCGCGACCCCGGCAACGCCGGGACCGTGCTGCGCTGCGCCGACGCGGCCGGAGCCGACGCCGTCGTCCTCACCGACGCCTCCGTCGACCTCTACAACCCCAAGTCCGTCCGGGCCTCGGTCGGCAGCCTCTTCCACCTCCCCGTGGCCGTCGGCGTCCCCGTCGACCGGGTGGTGGACGGGCTGCGGGGCACCGGCGTACGGATCGTCGCCGCGGACGGCGCGGGCGAGCGCGACCTCGACACCGAGCTCGACGAGGGCGTCCTGGGCGGTCCCACCGCCTGGATCTTCGGCAACGAGGCCTGGGGCCTCCCGGAGGAGACCCGCGCGCTGGCGGACGAGGTGGTGCGCGTCCCCATTCACGGACAGGCCGAGAGCCTCAACCTCGCAACGGCCGCCGCCGTGTGCCTCTATGCATCGGCCCGTGCGCAGCGCGCATCCGGAGGGTGCCGCTCCGTCACTCCGAGCTAGTAAGGTTGCCGCGGGGGTGCGACCAGGGGGTGTGGGGATGGACGCCAGGACTGCGGCCGAGTGCGCACGGAGCGCGGCTGCGCCCCCGACCGGTGCCCTCCCCGGCCACGGCTCCCCACTCGCCGGACTGGGCACGGACGGACTGGGCCTGGACCCCGACGACCTGCCCGACGGTCTCGTCGTCGCCGACGAGACCGGCCGGATCCTCTGCTTCAACGCCGCGGCCGCCCGGATCACCGCGCTGTGCCCGTCCGAGGCCATCGGCCGGCCGCTGGAGCGCGCGCTGCCGCTGGAGGACCTCGAGGGCCGCCGGTGGTGGACCGTCACCGACCCGTACGGCGGCCTCGCGATCCGCATCGGCCAGCCGGAGCGGAATCTGCTGCTCCCCGGCGGGCGCGAGGTCCTGGTCTCCGCGCGCTACGTGCGCCGCCGCCCCACCGGGCCCCTCCACCGGCTGGTCGTCACCCTCCGCGGCACCGAGGCCCGCCGCCGCACCGAGCGCAGCCACGCGGAGCTGATCGCCACCGTCGCCCATGAGCTGCGCTCGCCGCTGACCTCGGTCAAGGGCTTCACCGCGACGCTGCTCGCCAAATGGGAGCGGTTCACCGACGACCAGAAGCGGCTGATGCTGGAGACGGTCGACGCGGACGCGAACCGGGTGACCCGGCTCATCGCCGAGCTCCTCGACATCTCCCGGATCGACTCGGGCCGGCTGGAGGTCCGCCGCCAGCCGGTCGACATGGTCGCCGCCGTCCAGCGGCACGTGGCCTCGCTCACCGGCACCGGACAGCCCGGCGACCGCTTCGACGTCCGCACCGTGCACCCGCTGCCCGCGCTGTGGGCCGACCCCGACAAGGTCGATCAGGTGCTGGGCAACCTGCTGGAAAATGCGGTGCGGCACGGCGAGGGAACCGTCACCATCGAGGTGGCACCCGCCCCCACCCGCAGCCTGGAAGAAGGAACGGCCGTCACCGTGAGCGACGAGGGCTCCGGCATCCCGGAGGAATCGATGAGCCGCGTGTTCACCCGCTTCTGGCGGGGCAGCAAGCGCGGCGGCACCGGGCTGGGCCTCTACATCGTCAAGGGCATCGTGGAGGCGCACGGCGGGGCGATCGAGGTCGGCCGCGCCCCCGGCGGCGGTGCCCAGTTCCGATTTACCCTGCCCGTGGCGGCCCCGGCCTTCATGGCCTGAGGCACCACGGGCTTCCTCCCCCCTGCCTCCGGTGGGGGCACCCCCACGGCGCGCCCCGTAGACTCGGCTTTTGGCACCCCGGGCAGCCTCGGCCGCCCTGCCACCGAGCGTGGGCAGCGCCATCCAGCCAATTCGGAAACACGGGAAGAGATGTCGGCACCCAATAAGTCGTACGACCCTGTTGAGGTCGAGGCACTGAAACCGGAAGAGATCGCCCGGATGCGGGACGAGGCGCTCGCCGCGTTCTCCGCGGCCGGCGACCTCGAGGCCCTGCACGACGCGAAGGTCGCCCACACCGGCGACCGCTCGCCGCTGGCCCTGGCCAACCGCGAGATCGGCGCCCTCCCGCCGCACGCCAAGGCCGACGCGGGCAAGCGCGTCGGCGGCGCCCGCGGCGAGGTCAACCGGGCACTCAAGGCACGCCAGGAGGAGCTGGAGGCGGAGCGCGACGCCCGGGTGCTGGTCGAGGAGGCGGTGGATGTCACGCTGCCGTACGACCGCGTACCCGCCGGCGCCCGGCACCCGCTGACCACGCTCTCCGAGCGCATCGAGGACGTCTTCGTGGCCATGGGCTACGAGGTCGCCGAGGGCCCCGAGGTCGAGGCCGAGTGGTTCAACTTCGACGCACTGAACTTCCCGCCCGACCACCCCGCCCGCGCCATGCAGGACACCTTCTTCGTCCAGGGGCCCGAGGGCTCCCGGGACGGCAAGGAGGAGTCCGGGGTCGTGCTGCGCACCCACACCTCCCCGGTGCAGGTGCGCGCCATGCTCGACCGCGAGGTGCCGCTCTACGTGATCTGCCCCGGCCGGGTGTTCCGCACCGACGAGCTGGACGCCACCCACACCCCGGTCTTCCACCAGGTGGAGCTGCTCGCCGTCGACGAGGGCCTGACCATGGCGGACCTCAAGGGCACGCTGGACCACATGGTGCAGGCGCTGTTCGGCGAGGGCATGAGCACCCGGCTGCGGCCGAACTTCTTCCCCTTCACCGAGCCGTCCGCCGAGATGGACATGGCGTGCTACGTGTGCCGGGGCGCGTCGGTCGGCGACCCGGAGCGGCCCTGCCGCACTTGCAGCAGCGAGGGCTGGATCGAGCTCGGCGGCTGCGGCATGGTCAACCCGCGGGTGCTCGCCGCCGCGGGCATCGACCCTGAGAGGTACAGCGGATTCGCCTTCGGGTTCGGCATCGAGCGGATGCTGATGTTCCGCCACAACGTCGAGGACATGCGAGACATGGTCGAGGGTGACGTGCGCTTCACCCGGCCTTTCGGGATGGAGATCTGATGCGGGTCCCGCTTTCCTGGCTGCGGGAGTACGTCGACCTGCCGGCCGGTGAGACCGGTCGTGACGTACAGGCCAAGCTCGTTGCCGCGGGGCTGGAGGTCGAGCGCGTCGAGCAGCTCGGCGTCGGCCTCAGCGGCCCCCTGGTGGTCGGCAAGGTGCTGGCCATCGAGGAGCTGACGGAGTTCAAGAAGCCCATCCGGTACTGCCAGGTGGACGTCGGCGACGCCAACGGCACCGGCGAGCAGCAGAACATCGTCTGCGGTGCCCGGAACTTCAGCGTGGGCGACAAGGTCGTCGTGGTGCTGCCCGGCGCCGTGCTGCCCGGGGACTTCCGGATCTCCGCGCGCAAGACCTACGGCAAGACCTCCGAGGGCATGATCTGCTCCGCGAGCGAGCTCGGCATGTCCGACGAGCACGACGGCATCATCGTGCTCCCCCCGGAGCACGAGGCCGGCACCGACGCCATCGAGCTGCTCGGGCTCGACGACGAGGTCCTCGACATCGCCGTCACCCCCGACCGCGGCTACTGCCTGTCGATGCGCGGTGTCGCCCGCGAGGCGGCCACCGCCTACGGGCTGCCGCTGCGGGACCCGGCCCTGCTCGACGTGCCGTCGCCCAACGAGTACGGCTACCGGGTCGTCGTCGAGGACCCGGCCGGCTGCGACCGCTTCACGGCGCGCACCGTCACCGGCCTCGACCCCGAGGCGCGCTCGCCGATCTGGCTGACGCGCCGGCTGGAGAAGGCCGGGATGCGCCCGGTCTCCCTGCCCGTCGACGTCACCAACTACGTGATGCTCGAACTCGGGCAGCCGCTGCACGCCTACGACCGGTCCCGCGTCGACGGGCCGATCGGGGTGCGCCGTGCCACGGCGGGGGAGAAGTTCACCACCCTCGACGGCACCAAGCGCGTTCTGGACCCCGAGGACCTGGTGATCACCGACGGCTCCGGGCCCATCGGGCTCGCGGGCGTCATGGGCGGTGCGCACACCGAGATCGCCGACCCGGTCACCGACCCGGAGACCGGCGCGGTCACGGGCACCACCGAGATCGTGGTCGAGGCCGCGCACTTCGACCCGATCGCGATCGCCCGCACCTCCCGCCGGCACAAGCTGTCCTCCGAGGCGTCCAAGCGCTTCGAGCGGGGCGTCGACCCGCAGGCCGCCTCCGCGGCGGCCCAGCGGACCGTCGACCTGCTCGTGCTGCTCGCGGGCGGCAGCGCCGAGGCCGGCGTCACCGAGGCCGTCACCCCCGGCGGGCCCCGCACCATCACCATCCCCGCGGACCACCCGGACCGCGTCGCGGGCGTCGCCTACGGCCGGGAGACCGTCGTCCGCCGCCTCCAGGAGGTCGGCTGCGACGTCCACGGCCAGGACCGGCTGACCGTCACCGTGCCCAGCTGGCGGCCCGACCTCACCGACCCGAACGACCTCGCCGAAGAGGTCATCCGGCTCGAGGGCTACGAGAACCTGCCGTCGACCCTGCCGCGGCCGCCCGCCGGCCGCGGGCTGACCGAGCGCCAGCGGCTGCACCGCCGGGTGGGCCGGGCGCTCGCCGGGGCGGGCTACGTCGAGGCACCGAACTACCCGTTCCTGGGCGAGCAGGTCTTCGACGACTTCGGTCTGGAGGACGACGACCCGCGCCGCTCGGTGGTGCGCCTGGTCAACCCGCTCTCGCACACGGAGCCGGCCCTGCGCACCACGCTGCTGCCGGGTCTGCTGGGCGCGCTGCACCGCAACCACGGCCGGGGCGAGCACGACCTGGCGCTCTTCGAGACGGGTCTGGTGTTCCGGCCCACCGGCTCCGAGCAGGAGCCCGGCCGGCCGGACGTCGACGGACGGCCGACCGCCGAGGAGATCGCCCGGCTGAACGCCGCGCTGCCCGCGCAGCCGAGGCGGGTCGCCGTGGTCCTCGCCGGGGCTCGCGAGCAGGCCGGCCGCTGGGGCAAGGGACGCCCGGCGAACTGGGCGGACGCCGTCGAGGCGGGCCGCACGGTGGCCCACGAGGCCGGGGTCGAGCTGATCGTCCGTCAGGACCAGCACGCCCCCTGGCACCCCGGCCGCTGCGCCGCGCTGCTGGCCGAGGTCGACGGCGAGGAGGTGCTCGTCGGCAACGCCGGGGAGCTCCACCCGCGGGTCATCAAGGCCCTCGGCCTGCCGGAGCGCACCTGCGCGATGGAGATCGAGCTGGACCGGCTGGAGCGGGCCGCGTCCGGTCCGGTCGAGGCCCCGCACGTCTCGACGTTCCCGGTGGCCACCCAGGATGTCGCGCTGATCGTCGACACCTCGGTCCCGGCCGCCGATGTCGAGTCCGCGCTGCGGGCCGGTGCCGGTGAACTCCTCGAATCGCTGCGGCTGTTCGACGTCTTCACGGGCGAGCAGATCGGCGAGGGCAAGAAGTCGCTGGCGTACGCGCTGCGGTTCCGCGCCTCCGACCGGACGCTGACGGTCGAGGAGGCCTCCGCCGCCCGGGACGCCGCCGTCGCGGCTGCCGCCGAGCGGACGGGCGCCACGCTGCGCGGCGCGTAACCGCCCGCCGCCCAACCGTGGAAGGGGTGCACCCGGATCTCCGGGTGCACCCCTTCGTGGTCTCCGTCCACCCGCTTTTCACGGCCGGTACGGGGCCGGGGCGGGAGCACTCCGCGGGGTCACGGTGCGATCGGGTGTCCCGGCGGGGGTGCGAGTGCGTGAGGTGCAAGCCGTGGGCGGGCGATCGGGCGTACCGCCGGGCCGCACCCGCCCCGAGGGCGTCACCTGCAAGAGGGGGGTCACTCCATCGGGTGGCAAATCGCGGATGGTGGTTACTTGATTGCTCATGGTTGCCACAATCGGCGCGGTCGTCACGGCAGTTCTGACCACCGTACGGAGGTCGGTCGCGGGCCGTGGGCCCGTCGGCCGCCTCCGGACCTGCCAGGGGAGGCGTGGGCATGATCCGTTCCAGGGGGTGGCTAGGTGCGCCCCGAGGCGTACCGAAGGTCTGGCGCGTGCTGGTCTTCGCACTTCCGGGGCTCTGGATCCTGGGCGTCGTCTCCTGGCAGCTGACCCACCCGACCGGCATCCCGGCCGTCCAACTCCTCGCCGCCGCGCCCGCGATAGCCTGCGCCGGCAGCGGCCGCCGTCCCTGTGTGGTGCTCGGCGGGGTCTGCGCGGCGTTCGCCCTCGTCCCGCTGGGCTCCGTCGAGGAGGAGCACGGCATGGGGATCCGCGCCGGGACCTGCGGCGCGATCTTCGCGGTGGTCGTGGCCGGCTATCTCACGACCGGCCGCCGCCTCCGGCTCATGCGCGAGCTGGAGCGCACCCGGGAAGCGGCCACCGCCGCACAACAGGTCCTGCTCCGCCCGCCGCCTTCGCGCCTGGACGGGCTGACGGCGGCGGCCGGTCACCTCTCCGCCACCCGCGGCGCCCTGATCGGCGGTGACCTCTACGAGGCGCTGGACACCCGGTACGGCGTCCGCGTCGTCATCGGCGACGTGCGCGGCCACGGCCTCCCGGCCATCGGCGCCGTCGCGGCCCTGCTCGGCAGTTTCCGGGAAGCGGCCCACGACGAGCCGGAACTCTCCGGCGTACTGCGGCGGTTGGACCGTGCGATGCAGCGGCACCTGCGGGAGCGTTCGGACCGGGAGTCCGACCCCTGCGTCCGGGGCCGGGCCACGGACGCAGGGGAGCCGGACGGTCCGCTCGCCGAGGAGTTCGTCACCGTGCTCCTGCTGGAGCTGCGCCCCGGTGGCCGGCCGACCGCGCTCAACTGCGGTCACCCCTGGCCGTATCTGCTCACCGCCGCGGTGGACGGTGCCGGTCACCCGGACGCCACGGGGAGCCGGGACGGGCACGGGCCGCGCGCGATGCGGGCCGTACGGCTGGCGGAGGCCGACCCGCTGCCGCCGCTGGGCGCGTTCCCGCTCCCCGCCGAACTGCCGGTCGAGTCCTGCCGGCACCTGCGGGGCGGGGACACCCTGGTCCTGCACACCGACGGTGCGGAGGACGCGCGGGATGCGTCGGGGGCCTTCTTTCCCCTGGGCAGCGCGCTGCTGGCCGCGGCCGGCGGCGCCTGCCCGGCGGACAGCGGCTCCGATGCCGGCACTGGCACTGGCACTGGCACCGGCACCGGCACCGGCACCGGCACCCGCACCGGCACCGGCTCCCGGGCCCCCACCGACACCCGGGCCGGCGCCGTGGCCGGTCCGCAGGCCATCGTCGAGCAGGTGTGCTCCGCGCTGCTGCGGCACGCCCGCGGCAGGCTCCGGGACGATGCCGCGCTGCTGGTGCTGCGCTTGGACCGGCAGCGGGTTCCCGCGCCCGCCGGCGCGGGGCGCGCGGCGGGGGCCGAGCCGGTCCCCTGAGCGCCTCCGTGTTCCCGGCCGATGAGTGCTGCCGAGCCCGTGTGTCCCGTGATCCCGGACGCCTGCGCCTCGTGCCCCCGCCCCCGTGCTCCGTTCCCCATTCCCCCGTGTTCCGTTCCGCTGCGCCTCCCGGGCTCCCGCGCCCGATCCCGCCGCCCAGGCTGCAGCCGTCGCCCGCGGCCCCCGGTGCGTGCCCCGCATGCCGTCCGCCGTACGCCGCCGACCGAGCGCGTCCCGGCCGGACCCCGGAGCGCCGCGCCGCCGTTTCTCTCCGCCGTTGGTAGATGTAGGGGCCCGAACAGCTCAGGTCCGAGAAGAGGGCAGACATGGCCGCACCGACGACCGGGCAGGGAGCCGCTCTCACCACCCACCGCACGCAGCCCGGTCCCGCGTATCCCGTCGGCGGCGCCCCGGGGCGCGTGACCGTACTGCGGGCGCCCGGGAGCGAACTCGTCGCGGTGATCGGGCCGGACGGGACCCGCCGCACCACGCTGCTCCACGCCCTCGGCGCCCTTCCGGCCGTCGGCCGACCCGTGGCCCAGGTGCGCACCCGGGGGGACGGGGCTCCGGACCCGGGCCGCCGCGTCGGTGAGCTGCTCGCGGACCTCCGTACCGCGGGGCCGGCGTACCGGGTGCTCGCCGGGTCGGTGCAGGGGGAGACGTACGGCACAGCGGCGGGCCGCGGGCCGCACCCGGACACCCGCTACGCGGAGCTGCCGCCCGCCGACCGGTTGCTGCTCGCCCTGACGGTGGCACTGGCCGAACGGCCCGCGGCCGTACTCGTCGAGTCCGCCGACACGGGACCGGACCTCGTGGGCCGGCGCCGGGTGTGGGCCGGACTGCGCCGCGTCGCCGAGTCCGGCCTCTCCGTCCTCGCCGGCTGCCGGTCCGTCGGCACGGCGGGGCGCTACGCCCACCGCACCGTGCTGCTGCCGCACCGCACCGGCCTCGGCTGAGGGCGGCCCCGCCGCGCGTTCGCGGGCCCGAGGCCCGGGATCCCGAACCCGTCCCCGCAAGGCGGGAGTTCACACCCCGTGTGCGCCCGGTTCCACTACGCTGTGGACTCATTGAGCACATCGGGAGGGCACGATGGAGCCCAACACCCTGCTCGACGCCGTTCTCGACGAAGCAGGCATCTCCCACGCCGGGCTGGCGGCTCACGTCAACGAGGCGGGGCAGGCCCGGGGCATGACGCTGCGTTACGAACACACGGCCGTCGCCCGCTGGCTGAAGGGCCAGCGTCCCCGCGGCCGGGTGCCGGACCTGATCTGCGAGGTCCTCGGCGAACGGCTGCACCGTGCGGTGACCCTCGACGACATCGGCCTCGGCATCTCCGGCAGCGGTCACGGCCCCGGCACCCCGCTGTCCGGCTTCGTCGACCGGGCCACCGCACTCTGGCGCTCCGACGAACAGCGGCGCCCGGATGTCGTCGGCGCCCCCGCGGTCACCGGCACGCCCGCCGTGATCCCGGTGTGGGAGTGGGAGAACCCGCCCGAGGACGCCGATGTCTCCCGGCGCGGCCACACCAGCGTCGGCCTCGCCGACATCGACATGCTGCGGGCCGCCCGCGCCCACTACGAGCTCCTCTACCGCAAGGCGGGCGGGGTGGCGACCCGGGCCCGCATCGTCGGTTTCCTCACCTCCGAGACGGCGCCGCTGCTGCGCGGGGGCTACACCGACGCCACCGGACGGCAGCTGCACCGGGCGGCCGGCGGTCTGGTCGCCATCGCCGGCATCTGCGCCTACGACTCGGACGCGCACGGCCTGGCGCAGCGCTACTTCCACCAGGCCCTGCGGCTCGCCAAGGCCAGCGGGGACCGCGGGCTCGGCGCCTATGTGATCGCGCTGATCGTCAACCAGTCGCTGTTCCTGGGGGAGCACCGGCAGGCCGTCGCGTTCGCGGAGTCCGCGCTGCGCGCCGCGGGCGGCGACATCACTCCGGCGCTGACCGCGGACCTGTACGCGATGCAGGCCAAGGCATACGCCCGCCTCGGTGACGGCGCCGGGGCGCTGTCCTGCATCCGGAGCGCGGAGTCCGCGGCCGACCGGATCCGCCGGGGCCAGGAGCCCGCCGAGACCGGGTACGTGCAGCCCGGCCTGGTCAACGTCCAGGTGGCGGAGGCGCTGCTGAGCCTGGGCGATCTGGGAGCGGCACGGGAGCACGCGACCGCCGCGGTCGGCACCCCCGCCCACGACCGGGGACGGGTCCACCGGCTGGCCATGCTCACCCATATCGAGCTGCGCCAGGGCGATGCCGACCGCGCGGTGGCCACCGCGGTGGAAATGACCGAACAGGCCCGGGGGATGGAGTCCCGGCGGCTGCGGGACCGGCTCCGGGCGGTGCGCACCCACCTCGTCGCCAGCAAGTGCGCGGCCACCGCCGGGGCCGCCGAACTGATCGACAGTGCGCTGCGCGTGCCCCTGTGAGCGCTCGCTCTGCCGCTGAGATGTTGCGACTGTTGCCCTCTACCCGGCGGAAGGTGGCAGTCGCGTGCGATGGAAGAATCTCAGGGAGCAGACCGTGTACGAGAACCGCTGGTTCCGGGTCAATCTCGCCGATGTCGAACTCCCCGACGGCAGGCACCTCGACCACTTCGTGATCCGGCTGCGGCCGGTGGCCGCGGCCACCGCGGTCAACGACGCCAACGAGGTGCTGCTGCTGTGGCGGCACCGCTTCATCACCGGTACCTGGGGCTGGGAACTGGCCGCCGGGGTCGTCGAGGACGGCGAGGACGTCGCGGCCGCGGCGGCCCGGGAGATGGAGGAGGAGACCGGCTGGCGGCCCGGCAGGCTGCGGCACCTGCTGTCCGTCGAACCGTCCAACGGACTCACCGACGCCCGGCATCACATCTACTGGTCCGACGAGGCCGCGTACATCGGGCACCCGGAGGACGCCTTCGAGTCGGACAAGCGGGCCTGGGTCCCGCTGAAGCAGGTGCCCGACATGGTGGCGCGGGGCGAGGTCCCGGCGGCGAACATGGCTGCCGCGCTGCTGCTCCTGCACCACATCCGGCTCGGCTGACCGGTCCGTCGTCCACGGCCCCGGGGACGGGCCGGGGGGTGC
This sequence comes from Streptomyces sp. bgisy100, assembly GCF_057709105.1. Classification (NCBI taxonomy): domain Bacteria; kingdom Bacillati; phylum Actinomycetota; class Actinomycetes; order Kitasatosporales; family Streptomycetaceae; genus Streptomyces; species Streptomyces sp. bgisy100. Next base: position 264,462 of record NZ_JBYITE010000002.1, on the reverse strand, counting down.
GGCCGTCGCCGTGGCCGTGCCGCGGATCCCCGGGCCGGGACGGCGCCCCCCCGTACCGCCCCGGCGTCCCGTCAGTGGCCGGTGACCTGCCAGGCCGAGACCGCCAGCGCGCACAGACCGGTGAGCGCGGCGACGGACGGAAGCGGCCAGCGGCCGTGCTCCAATGCGGCCACACGCACGGCCAGTTCGGCCAGATCGCGATCGGTCTGATCGCTGCGCTGGGCGAGCAGGGCGAGTTGGCCGTCGATACGGGCGAGGCCCACATCGAGTACGCGGCGGAGTTCGGCGAACTCCGCCGCCACCACGGCTTGCTCCGGTTCGGTGGTCATTCCGCTCCTCGGCAGGAGTCGTCTCCACGCGGCCGCACGAAGGTGCGGCCCGCCTGACAGCCGTACAGTGCGAGTCAACAGCCGTGCCCTGCGCGGCGGGAGCGTGTGCGGGGGACATATGCAGGCGCGGGCCGCGCACCCCGTGTGAACCGCGCACTCGCGGTACCGGCGCGCACACCCTGCCGGGCCGCTCCGCGAAGAGGTTGACTGTTTCAACGACTCGGCCGCCGAAAACCACGGATAATCTCGTTCGAGAGCGTGGGCCAGGACGTGGTCGACGTCCTCGACCGGTTTCCCGCAATCTGGCGCCCCGTCAGCTCTCCATGCGCGGCAACAGGCTCCTGGACAGCAGGGACAGCAGGGACAGCAGGGACAGCAGGGACAGCAGGGACAGCAGGGACAGCGGACTGCGAGGGGAGTGCTAGGACCGGCCGAAGCGGTCCTGGGCCGAGAGGACATCGTCCGCGTGGACAGCGGCCCAGGCGCCCAGCGCACGGATCGGGACGATCAGGGCGGTACCGGCCTCGGTGAGGGTGTAGTCGACGCGGGGTGGAGCTTCGGCGTAACGGCGGCGCTCCACCAGGCCGTTGTACTCCAGGCGCCGCAGCGCCTCGTTGAGAACCTTGGGGCTGATCCCGCCGATCCTGGCCAGCAGCTCACGGGGCCGCTTGGGGCCGCTCTCGCCGAGGACGAAGACCACCACGCTGTCCCAGCGGTTGGCCAGCACCTCGAAGGCGATGCGGGCCCGGCAGTCCGCGGCGAACGGATCTCCGCCCATGTCGTCCACTTCTCCCATGCGGACATCCTGCCTCGGCCGATGCCTACCACGTGGTGTGCATCGACCCGCCTAGCGTCCGGGGCATGACATTTCACGAGGGGAACAGGAGCAGGACGATGCGCATCGGCATTCTCGGTACCGGCCAGATGGCGGCGGCACTGGGCGGAGCGTGGGTGCAGGCCGGGCACGAGGTCATGGTGGGCGGCCGGGACGCCGCGGCCGCCGCCGGGACAGCGGCCGGAATCGGGGCCGCCGGGCACGGCAGCCTGGCCGAGGCGGCGGGCTACGGCGAAGCCGTGCTGGTCGCCGTACCCGCTGAGGCCGCACCGCGGCTGACCAAGGAACTCGCCTCGGTGCTCGCCGGACGGACCGTGCTCGACTGCACGGTGCCGATGGTTCCCGGCGCCGACGGCCCCGCCATCACCACAGCCGGCGGCACGGACTCGGTCGCCGTGCGCCTGGCCGAGGCAGCACCGGACGCCCGCGTCGCCAAGGTGTTCGGCATCTGCCACGAGAGTGTCTGGACCCTGCGACGACCGGCATTCGAAGGTGCGCCGCTGGCCGTACCCTTCTGCACGGACACACCGGCTGCGGCCGCCGTGGTGGCGGAGTTGATCACGTCCATGGGCTGCACCCCGCTGCCGTGCGGCGGCTTGGACCGCGCGGCGCTGCTGGAGGGGGCCGCGGTGTTCGCCGTCGGCGTGTGGTGGTCCGGAGGCGAGACCCGGCATGTCTTCCCCGCCCCCGCTCTGGCCCTCGGAGCCGTCGACGACGAACCCTAGAATCCAGCAGCGTTTCGCTGGGGGCTCGACCGTGGTCATGGGGGGCGGGACGGTCTGCGTCCGACCCGTGCGGGCGCTGGGTCGCGAGGCCGTACGCCGTCCGACTCCGGTTGGCCGACGTGAGGTTCACCGGCATGGTGCGGGGACGGCCCGGCACCGTGGATGTGGAACCACCTCGCCGAGCCTTCCGTCACGGCGCGGTTTGGGGACACCAGCTGTGACCTGACCGGCGCCGACCCCGGTGCCATCCCCGGCAGGTGACTCGTCATGCCGGGGCCGGCAACGCGTGTGAAGGGTACGGCACAACGCTTCCGCCCTTGGCGTGCCGGGCTCAAGTGGAGTGTGCGTCGGCTGTCGCCGAGGTGTTCGGCACCATGCCCGCCCGGCGTCGAGGTCGGCACCGCACCCTCGCCACGATGCCGAACAGCCCTGGTAGCGGAGCTACCAGGGCTCTCCGGCCCCTTGCTATGCACGGCACCGATCCTGACGCCGCGTCGCCGGTGCCTCCCGGGGCAGGTGACTGTGTTTCACCCGGAGGGCTACGTCGAACAGCGGCAATCGGGCCACCGGGCCAAGGGCAGTGATCTCCGCTGGCTCTGCTCCGGATTCGGAGCCTGCCGAGAAGGCGCGGGTGCGTCTGGAGACTGGTCCAGCCCCACCTCAGGGGCGGGGCCTTCTCCCTGGCAGTCGTCGCCGGACGTGCGTGTCGTCAGACGAGCGTGTCGGCCGGCGAGGGAGCCGGGTGGCGCAGCGGGACGCCGCGCCGGCCGGGGCGGCGGTTGGGCGGCAGGCCCAGGTGGTCCAGCGTCTCGTCGGCGTCGGTCCAGTACTCGCCGATCCGGTAGATGCGCTTGGCCTCCTGCGGGGTGGCGATGTCCCGGCCGAGTTCGTCGGCGATCCGGACGATCTGCTCGACCTGCTGGACGGAGGTGAAGCGCTCCTTGCGCGGGGACCAGAGGTTGTCCTCGATACCGACGCGGACGTGCAGGCCCAGCGCGAGGGCGATGGCGTTCATCGGGAGCGTGGAGCGCATGATGCTCTCGATCGTGAGCACGGCGCCGTCGGGGGTGCGGCGGGCGAACTCGACAAGGTCGGCCGGGTGCACCCCGGAGGCACCGCCGCCGATGGCGACGTAGTTGAGGTTGACCGGGCCGGTGTAGACGCCCGCGCGGATCAGCCGCTCGACGGTCTCCAGCTGCGGCACGTTGGCGAGCATGAAGTGGGGCTGGATGCCGTTGTCGGTCAGCCGCTTGAGGTGTTCCAGGTAGAACTCCGGGCCCGCCTCGCTCACCAGGTCGCGATACGCCGTGTGGAGCAGCGGGTTCTGCAGGGACGTGCCGGCGATGTCCTCCTGGGTCAGCAGCTCGACGATGTTCATCTGGACGGTGTTGATCGCGATGGTGACCTGGTCCGGCTTCGGGTCGAGCTCGGCCAGCATGTGGCGGGTGTCCCAGTCCAGCCACTTCGCCGCCTCGCCCTCCTTCTCGGGGGCGAACGATATGGAACCGCCGACCTGCAGAATCATCTCCGGCACGGCCTCGCGCAGCCGCGCGATCATCTCGTTGAACATCGACAGCCGCTTCGAGCCGTGGCCGTCCAGTTCGCGTACGTGGATGTGGAGGAGTTGCGCGCCGGCGTTGTGGCAGTCCACGGCCTTCTGGATCTGCTCGTCCATGGTCACCGGGATGTCGTCGCTGTCGCCCGGCAGCCACTCGGGCCCGTAGGGGGCGACCTGAATGACCAGCTTCTCCTGGTTCTCGGGCAGTAGTGAGTCGTCGAGGAAGTGCATGTCGTGCCTCCGCGTGAGGGTGAACGGGATGGTGTTGTCGGGTCAGCCGGCGTCGTCGGCAGGCTTCTCGCGTGCGGCGAGTTCCTCGACCAGGAGCGGCACGCCGATGTTGCAGGCGTGGACGCCCACCAGCGTGGTCAGTTGGAGAACTGTCAGAATCTCCTCGGGGGTCGCCCCGAGATCCAGCGCGGTACGGATGTGACGCTGTACGCCGGGCCCGTACATGTGTGTGGCCGAGGCGTCCAGGGCGATGTAGAGCAGTTCGATGAACTTCGGCTCCAGCACGCCGCTCGTCCATGGCCGCATGGCCGTGGCCATGAACTGCTCGGTCCAGGCCGGGTCCATCTCCTGCAGGCCGTCCCAGAGCGGGTTCCATGCCCCCTGGGCCCGCATCCGGTCCACGACCGGGGTCGGCGGACGCCCCGCCGCAGGAGCGGGCGTGGATGGGTCATGCATGGTCATGGGCTCAACTCCTTCTCGTGGGTGCCCGGAGGCGTCACCTCCGGGCCGCCGCCGGACACGGCGGCGAGATCCTTCTCGTAGCTGCGTGAGCCGAGCCGGAACGCGGCGGCCGCGGCGAGGCAGCACAGCGGCATCACCGCGAGGGCTGTCCCCAGACCGAAGGCGTCCGACAGCAGTCCCGTGAGGACCGGCCCGACGGCCAGCCCGAACAGGTTCTGCACCAGCGCCGCCATCCCGACCGCCGTGGCCCGCACGCTCGGGTGGACCACGTCGATCACCGCCGCCGGGGCGGTGCCGAGAGCGGCGGCCGTGGGAAGCCCCGCGGTCACGATCAGCGCGTACTGCCCACCGCCCGGCCCGAGCACGCCGAAGGCGGTGAACAGCAGGCCCCACGCGCCTGCGGCGAGCACTGCCGGGACCATCAGCCTGCGCCGCGGGCGTCCGGCCGCGCACCGGTCGGCGAGGTGGCCGAAGACGATCGCGCCGACGAAGCCCGCGAGGATGAACAGCGCGGTCTGCATCCCGGCCTGCGCGGAGGACAGGCTGTAGGCGCGGCCCAGGTAGCTCGGGAGCCAGGTGTAGAGGGTGGACAGCACCACCAGGTTGAGGGCACCGCCGAGGTAGCACCACACGGCCGTCCGCGACCGGAACAGCTCGCGCACCGTGGCCGCCAGGCCCGGCTGCCCGGAGTGAGCCCGCTGCCCGGAGTGAGCCCGGTCGGCCGTCAGCCCCTCGCCCGCGCCGGCCCTGCTCGCTCCGCCCGCGCAGGACACGCCGGGAGTGCGGTAGTCGCGCACCTTCAGGAAGACCAGCGCCAGCAGCAACCCCGGCACGCCGAACGCGCCGAGCGTCACCCGCCAGCCGAACCGCTCGGCCATCACACCTCCGAGCAGCACCCCGAGCACCGCGCCCAGCGGCCCCGCCGCCTGAAAGGCGCTCAGCACAGTCGCCCGCAGCCGCTGCGGGAAGTAGCCGGAGAGCAGCGCCGCCCCCGCCGGGCCGTAACCCGCCTCGCCCACGCCCAGCAGCGACCGGGCGGCGAAGAGTTGCGCGTAGTTCCCGGAGACCGCACACGCCAGCGCGGCCAGGCTCCACGCGCTGCCCATCGCGGCGATGGTCCGCACCCGGCCCCAGCGGTCGGCCAGCCGCGCGGCCGGGAGCGCGAAGACGGCGATCGTGACCGACACGGTGGTGACCAGGGCCCCCAGGGCGGTGTCGGACAGACCCCATTCCCTCTTCAGGTAGGGGAACGTCGACACCACGATCTGCCGGTCGATGTAGTCGGTCACCGCCAGTGCGACGACCATCAGCGCCACGCCCCAGGCGTAGCGCCGCGGCACAAGATGCGCGACGGAGCCCGAAGCGTCCAGAACCAGCGGTGGTTCACCGGGTCCCGGCCCTCTCCTCATGCCCACCTGCCCACCTCCAGGCTCACGCCCTGTGTCGCTGCGAGTGCCGGAAGAGTAGGTCGGCAGAAGCACCGGTGCTTTGCCTCACGTGGCACAATGCTTGACAGTTTGTGGCACTGCCCGTGCTCCTTCGGCTGCCGACCGGGAGGTACACCGGACGTGAAACTCCTCGTCCGCAACGCCGTGCTCACCGGATACGTCGAGTTGGTGCGCTCGTTGGGCGGCGACCTGTCGGCGCTGCTCGCTTCGGCGGGCCTGGACGCCTCCGATCTGGCCGTCCCTCACACCTGGATCCCGGTGGCCGCCGCCGCCGACCTGGTCGAGCTCTCGGCCGCCGCAACCGGCCATGACGACTTCGGTCTACGGCTCGCGGAGAGCCGCAGGCTCTCGGTCCTGGGGCCGGTGAGCCTCGTCGCCCGCGAGGAGCCGGACGTCCGCAGCGCGCTCGGGGTGATCATGCGATACCAGCATCTGCACAACGAGGCGCTGCACAGCCGGATCACCGAGACCAACGGTCTGGCCACGATCGAGCTCGGCCTCGACCTGCCCACCCCGCGCCGACGCCAGACCACCGAGCTGCTGATCGGCGCCCTCCACCGCTACCTGCAGAACCTCGTCGGCAGAAGCTGGCGACCGGTCGCCGTGCTGTTCGCCCACGACGCACCGAATGACGCGACCGCCCACCACCGTGTCCTGGGCCCCGCGGTCCGGTTCGGCCAGAACCTCAACGGCATCGTCGTGTACGCGAGCGACCTCGACGCCCCGAACCAGCTCTCCGACCCGCTGCTGCGTCCCTACGCCCGCCAGTACCTCGAGGCGATCGCGGCGCCTCGCACCGCGGCCGGCGTGGACCGCGTCCGCGATCTGATCGAGGCCCTGCTTCCCACCGGCCGCTGCTCTCTCCACCAGGTCGCCCACAGCCTCGGCGTCGACCGCAAGACCGTCCACCGGCACCTCGCACGGTCCGGTGAGACGTTCTCCTCGGTGCTGAACTCACTTCGCGCGCAGCTCGCGCAGCAGTACGTCGGCAGTCATGCCCGGCCCCTCACTCAGGTCGCGGCACTGCTGGGCTTCTCCGCACCCAGCGCCTTCTCCCGTTGGTTCCGCGATGAGTTCGGCACCAGCCCGACCGCCTGGCGAGCTGCCGCAGCTCGTCAGGAACGGTCGAGGGGGCAGCCGCACACGACCTGAGAAAGAAGGAGGAACTGATCCGGCTCCGGCGGGAACGGCTGACCGACGTCACTGGCACCTACCACCACGGTGAGCTGGACGAGGACGACGAAGGCGTGGACTGAACGCCCGCATCGGGTGACGCGGGCGTATCAGGTGGCCGGGTGCTCGGAAATCGCAAGCGCCGGCAGGGGAGCTGATGTCAGGCTGCCTGGTATGTCTGACTGAGCCTTGACTGGTGCGGCCGACCTGGCGGCCTGCTCGATCTTCGCGCAGTGGGCCGCACGGGCTTCCTCGTCGATCGGCTTCTCGTTTTCGGCGCGCACCCCGGTGCGGCCGTCGAGGCCCTCGCGCAGGATGTCGGCGTGCCCGGCATGCCGGATGGACTCGCCGAGGACATGGACCATGACGGCGAACAGGTTCGTGTTGGGACAAGGCTCCGGCCACCACGGCACGTGGCCGGGGGCGTCGAGGGGAAGCTCGTTGATCGTCGCGTCCGCGTGTTCCCATGTGCGCCGGTAGAACCCGGTGATCTGATCGCGGGTCTCGTCCTCGGCCGCCCACAGATCGCTGCCGTTGGAGTCCTGCCACCGGGGGAGCGGTTCCGGGGAAGGCCGGTCGAAGACCTCGCCGAAGTACCTGGCCTCGACGGTGGCCACGTGTTTGACCAGGCCGAGGAGGTTGGTCCCGGTCGCTGTCAAAGGTCGGCGGGCGTCGTATTCGGACAAGCCGTCGAGTTTCCAGAGCAGCGCCTTGCGGTCCCGCCGCAGCCTCCCGTGCAGGTTGTCCTTCGCGAATGCATCGATCATGCGGCATGAGCCTGCCATGGGCCGCTCGTGGGCTCAAGATCCCTTGCATGGCCCGGTTCTCGTATTGCCACGGCAGACGGACACGTAGCCCCATGGCCGTTTCGAACTCGGCGTGACCGCGTGGACGCCCCGACGCCGGAGCCGTCGGCCGGGGGCCGGGCTCCGGCGTCAGGGTGCGGGCCGGTGGGTCAGTGTTGGCGGAGGGCGATGCGGATCGCTCGCTCCACCTGGACCGCGGTGTTGGCGTGTCCCGCGGTGTTGGGGTGGATCATTGTGGCGCGCTTCTTGATGGGAGCGCAGTCCACGGACGTGCCGGGGAACGTGGCGGGCCAGTAGTCCGCGGCGTCGCCGCAGATTCCTTCGATCCACTTGGTGCCCTCGGGCTGACAGACGTCGTGGCCCTGGCTGGAGGAGTCGACGTTGACGTAGCGGTCGCCGACGGACGACGCGACCTGCTTGATCGTTTTGTTCAGCGGCTTGAGGACGTCGTCACGAAGCCAGTCGATGTCGGCGTGGGTGGTCGCGCCGAGTTCGGTGACGGACCTGCGGTCGCAGTCACTGGCCTTGGCCGGCATGATGGCCGGGTATCCGACGGTGATCACCTCGGCGTTGGGCGCGGCCCGGTGTACCTCGGCCAGCATCTCGGTGTACTCGGCCCGGACCCGGGCGAGCCTCTCCCGGACGCTCTCCTCCCCCTCGGGCGGGTCGGTGAAGTACTCGCGGCAGGACTTGCCGATCGTGCCCTGGTCGAGGCACTTGGAGAAGATGTCGCCGAAGGGCAGGCTGTTGCCGCCGATGGCGATGGTGACGACGTCGGTCTCGTCGTCGAGCCCGGCCCGCTTGATCTGCGTGTCCACCGCGGGCCAGCCGCCGGGAGGGGTCTGGACCGGGCTGATCGGCGTCTGCTTGACCTTGGCGATGTTCGCGATGACGGCGCTGCTGCAGCCGACGTTGGTCAGGTGGACGGACTTGCCCGGCGGGGACTCGGCGAACTCTCGTTCGACCACGCTGGGGTAGGAGTTGCTGGTCCGGGCGCAGCCGTCCTGCGACGGATCCCCCAGCGGGGGCTGCGGGTCGCCGACGAAGACGCCGGCGGTGTACGAGTCGCCGAGCGCGGCCCACTCGTACTGGTCGGCCGCACCGGCGGAGCCGGAGGGTAAGAGCGTGGCCGCGGCGAGCGCGAGCCCGACAGCCAGGGCTCGCGTGCGCGGTCGGGAGACAGGGTGTCGCATGGATCCTCCAGGATCAGTGGAAGACGTCCGGACGGCCGGAACACGACGCCCGGGGCGGAACGCACCTCAGCCGAGATCATTCGCGCCGTCGCCCCGTCCTGTCCGGTGAAACGGTCCGCCTTCACCCGATCGGGCTAATTTCGGATTTTTCGCGTCAACTCCCGGCGCAGACTGCTACTATCGCGCGCGCGAAACGGGGCGACCGGGGTCAGTGGTCGCGGAATTCGTTGCCTTCGGGGTCCGTCATGACCGTCCAGGAGCCGCCCTGTCCGTGACCTCGCGGACGAGGGCGGCGCCCAGGGACTCCAGGCGGGCGACCTCCTCATCGCGGTGGCAGTCGAGGGTGACGGCCCAGAAGGCGGCATACGCGTGCGGGTCCGTCGCGTCGGCCCTGCTGCCGTCCAGTCACCGGGTCAGCCCGACTTCGGCGGCCTCTGCGCGTCGAAAGCGAAGAGAGTGTTCTTGTCCGCGGCCACGATCACCGCACGCCCCGCAAGAGTCACACGTGGGCTCGCGCCCTGTTCGCCCGTCAAACCATCGACCTGCGGATCTGTTGTCCACCGGATTTTGCCGTCGTCCGGTGACAGCGCGACCACCCGGCCGGTGGCCGAGCTGAAATACAGTGCGCCCGCTCCCGCACCAGGACCCGACGCGCCCTCTACGCCAGTCTGCCGCGACCACTTCTTCCGGCCGGTCGCGGGGTCGAGTGCTGTGACGAGACCGGTCTGCCCGCTCACGTATACGGTGCTGTCCGCCATGCCGGGCGTCCCCGCGTATGTCTTGGCCAGTCGGGAGTACGTGACCTTCCGCGAGGCCGGGTCGACCCGCGCCACCCCGTTGTAGCCGGCCAGCTCCGTTCCCTTTCTGTGTACTTGCAGGAGTACGAGCCTGCCGTTGGCGACGCCCATCGGCACGGCGGGGCCGTTGACCGCGATGGGCCTGCCCAGTGCCCCCGAGGTGCGGTCGACCAAGTACAGGGCGGGGTGGCGCACTGCCAAGGCATCCACCTCCGTATCCGTCGCGCACATCGCGACGAGCCGGGGGCCCGCCGGGACGGGGGCGCACTGCGTACCCGCTGGGAAGGGCGACGTCCAGGTGACCTGACCGCTGTGCGCGTTGCGGGCCTCGAAGCGGGAGTTGGAAGCGTCGACCGTCACGACGTCGGAACCGACCACAATGGCGTCCTGATTCCGCCCCGTGACGGCCGTCGACTGGGCGCCGGACGGCGCGGACCACAGCTCCCGTCCGTTGTTCGCGTCGATGGCCACCACCTCGCTCGGAGGGTCCTGCGGGGCGTCCTGGGCGGCGAAGCGGTAACCGAGCACCGTGTCGTCGGTGGCGCCCACCAGGTGCATGCCGTCGACGGGGACGCCGGGGCTCTTCGCCGTCCACACCCGCGAGCCGTCCCTGGCCCTGATACGGGTCGCGACAACACTGCCGCCCCCGCAGAACAGCGCGTCGCCGCGCACGACGCAACGCAGCTCGTCGGGGACGTCGGGGCGACCGCCGGGCACGGCCTTGTGCCACGGCTCGAAACCGTCCGGAAGCGCGGCACCCGGCGCTGCACGACTGTTGCCCTTGTCGCCGCCGCTGTTCCCCCCGGAACCGCCTGCCGTCAGTGCGGCGACTCCTCCACCGATCGCTGCCACCGCGACCGCGATCGCGGCCGCGAACACGGGACGCCATCGGGGACGCAATCGGCGGCCGGTGGAGGTGTCGGCGTTCCCCGTATCGGCGTCGGCCGGGGTGGTGGTCGGGGCTGCCGGCGTCGGGGTGGCCGGCGTCGCGAAGTGATGCTCGGTGACCGTGTCGCGGGTGCGGCCCGCGCCGGCTCCCCTCATGTCGATCTGGCCGAGGTCGGCCGGCAGGTCCCGAAGCAGTACGAGGAGTTCGTCCGCCGAGGGGCGCCCGTCGGACTCCTTGGCCAGGCACGACTCGGCGACCGTGCGCAAGGCCGCCGGCACGTCTTCCAGCGACGGCTCCTCGTGCAGCACCTGATACGCGGATATGTACGGGCTGTCCGCGTCGAAGGGCCCGTGGCCCGTCGCTGCGTACGCCAGCAGCGTCCCCAGCGAGAAGACGTCGGACCGCGGCCCCACATCGCGCGGCGCCTGCAACTGCTCCGGCGACATGAAGGGCGGCGTACCGATGACCCGCCCGGTAATCGTCAGCGTCTGCTGGTCCACGGCGCGCGAAATGCCGAAGTCGATGACGCGTGGGCCCTCGGGCGAGAGTACGACGTTCGAGGGCTTGAGATCACGGTGGACGACCCCCACCCGGTGGATGTCCCGCAGCGCCTCCGCCAGCCCGATGGCGAGCCTCCGCAGCTCCGCTCCGCTCAACGGGCCTTTCGTGGCGATGCGCCGGGCGAGCGTGTGCCCCTGGATGTAGGTCGTCGCCATCCACGGCTGCTCGGCCTCAGGGGCGGCATCGACCACGGCGGCGGTGAACGCGCCGCTCACTCGCCTTGCCGCCGCCACCTCCTGCCGGAAGCGGATGCGGAACTCGTCGTCCGCGGCGAACTGCGGGTGGATCAGTTTGATCGCGACAGGGCGACCCGAACTCGTACGGGCCAGAAAGACCGTGCCCATGCCACCCGAGCCGAGTCGCGCCTCAAGCGGATATCCGCCGATTTCGGCTGGATCACCTGCGCGCAGCGACACCCTTCCCGACCTCCCGCCCCTCGTGCACCTCTGCCCCTACGGACTGCGTACCTGTCCTGCACACAAATTAGCCGCAGGGCAGTACAGCAGAGCACAGCGGGTGACGAACAGGACCCAAGGCTGCTCCTGTGCCGCACACGACGATGCCCCGCCGAGGGGAAGTCCGTTGCGTTGCGGATGGCGTCGGCTCCGCGCAAGTTCAACTCTGCTCCGCCTCCGCGGAGATGCACCGAGGCCGGCCACCCTGCCCAGAACCTGATGTGCACGGGCTCCGACTGCCGGCACGATGCCCTGACTGACGGCAACGCTTCTCGGACCGGGGCAGCTTCGGGCCGGGTGTCGCACCAGCGGAAGCGATGACTCCCAGGGACTTCCTGCCCGTGGACGGGCTCGCCGAGCCGTGTCCCGCGCCGGGCGTGCCGACCGGGTGCGGATGCGCGGACGAGGGCTCGGCAGGCACCGCGGCCACCGCCTCCGGCGCCGCCGCAGGCGCTGTTCCGGGTGGATTCGCCCTTGAACAGCGCCGGTTGGCGGCGTCGCCGGACTACCCGTAGGGGTAGAAGCCCGACCCCGACTTCCGCCCCAGCCGTCCCGCGTCGACCATCCGCGCGAGCAGCGGGGGAGCGGCGTACAGGGGCTCCTTGTACTCCTCGTACATGCCGCCAGTGTGCCCTGCTGCCGCTCTGGCCTGCGGTTTCACGCTCGGCTCGCGGCCTGCGGTGCGCACAGGAGGCGCCGTGGACGCCCGGCGGGCGGGTTGTTCAGTGTGCGGTGAGGCCGCCGTCGACGACGAGTTCCGAGCCGGTGACGAAGGAGGAGTCGTCGCCGGCGAGGAAGAGGATCGCGGGGGCGACCTCATCCGCGCGGCCGGCTCGGCGCATGGGGGTGCGCTGGATGTCCGGTTGCTGGTCGCCCTGCTCGTCCAGGAGGTCCTGGATCATCCGTGTGGCGACCACTCCGGGATGTATCGAGTTGACCCGTACGCCCTGCCGTGCGTACTCGACCGCGGCCGTCTTACTCAGCAGGCGCACCGCGCCCTTCGACGCCTGGTAGGCCGCGGCCGCGCCGCTGCCCACCAGGCCGAGCACGGACGAGGTGTTGATCACCGACGCGTTGCCGCTCGCTCGCAGCAGCGGCATCGCCGCCCTCATACCGAGCCAGGTGCCTTTCTGGTTCACGTCGATCACGCGGTCCCACACCTCCTCCCGCGTGTCCTCGATACCCGGCCAGTCCAGGATTCCGGCGAGGTTCACCAGCACGTCCAGCACTCCGAAACGATCGCGTACGAGGGCCGTCACCTCCTCCCACTCCCGGGCGGAGGAGACATCGAGGTGGGCGGTCGCCACCTCCGCGCCACCCGCCTCGATGCGCCGCGCCAGCTTCTGGAGGGGTTCCCGGGCCACATCGGTGATCACCAGCCGGGCGCCCTCCTGGGCGAAGAGTTCGGCGGTCGCCGCACCGATCCCCCCGGTCGCGCCCGTGATCAGGGCCACCTTGCCCTCAAGACGTCGTCCGGTCATGAATACGGTCCTTCCCTTGCGTTTGATACGTCTGTCAGCGACTGCTGCCTGCCTCGGCAGTCGGTCCGCTCTCACGAGGAGTCGGTCTCCCCGACCGGAGCAGCTGCTGCCCGAACCCCGTTGTCCCGCTACGCTCGCCGCCCCGCTACGACGGGCTCGACTCTCGGTACAGCACGAGGTGTTCGTGGTAGAGCACTCCGTCGCGGATGTCCCCTGTGGCGGTGAACCCGGTGTCGTCGACGTAGTCCAGGTGACTACCGGTGACCGTGTAACGGCCGGTGTACGCACTGGCCCGCTCGCCGCGAGCCTCGTCGTAACGGCCGTCCGGCAGCAGCTCCTGCCGGATGTGCCCGTCCTCGGTCACCCACATACCGACCACGTCCACGTGGCCGTCCTCGATCGCGGCCATGGCGGCCTCCTCTCCTCGAACGGTGCGGTCCTTCCCGCTCCACCGAGTCTGCGCAGGTCAGCGATGACCGACCAGGACGCTTGCTGCCTGGGTGCACCACACCCAGGCAGCACGGCGGCGTGCCGCCTAGCCTGAGGACATGGACGACAACCGCATGGGGGACTTCCTGCGCGCGTGCCGCGCCGCCCTGCGCCCGCACGACGTCGGGATGCCGAGCCACGGGACCCGCAGAGTCGCCGGGCTGCGCCGCGAGGAGGTCGCCGTCCTGGCCGGAGTGAACGCCGACTACTACACCCGCCTAGAACAGGGGCGCGAACGCAACCCCTCACCCCAGGTGATCGACGCTCTCAGTCATGCGCTGCACCTCGACGAGGATGCCAGGGCGCACCTGTACCGGCTGGCCGGGGCCGCCCCCGCCGACCGGCTGTCGCCTCGCCGCACCGAGCGCGTCAGCCCCGCCCTGCGACAGCTGATGGACGGCTACCCCAACACCCCGGCGTTCGTCATGAACAGGACCCTCGACCTCCTCGCGGTCAACGCGCTGGCCCAAGCCCTCTACTCGGCGTTCACCCCGGCGGACAACCTCGCCCGCATGACGTTCCTCGACCCGGCCGGCCCCACCTTCCACACGGACTGGAACCGGGCGGCACAAGCCACCGTCGCCAACCTCCGCGAGGCGACCGGCTTCGAACCGGACAACCCGCGGCTGCGCGAACTCGTCGGCACCCTCACCGAGCACAGCGCGGACTTCGCGCGCCTGTGGCAGTCCTACACCGTGCGAGGCAAGACGCAGGACGCCAAACACTTCCTCCACCCGGATGTCGGCCCGCTCACGCTCACCTACCAGGCGTTCGACGTACGCGAGGCACCCGGCCAGCAGCTCGTCATCTACCACGCCGAACCGGGCAGCCCCAGCGCCCACTCCCTCCACCTGCTCGGCTCCCTCCACGCCACCCGGCGCCAAGACCGCTCCCAGCACAGCTGATCAGCCAACACAACCCGGAGACCCGCACCGGTAGTGCGACTTCACCTCAGCGCGTTTCATAGGTGGTCGCTCGTGAAACACTCGGCCGCCCGGCGGCCCACCTGCGGCAATCGATGAATCGGGTTTGCCGGCCGGCGGCGTCGTTGCTCATGGCTCAGTACGCCACGGTGATGCGGCGGCGGATCGCGGTGCCGCTCTCGATCGTGTCGGCCAAGGCGATCGCGTAGTCGGCGTACGAGATACGGCTGTTGCCGTCGTCGTCGGTGAGCAGGGTGTCCCCGGCGCTGCGGTAGGCCCCGGTCCGCTCGCCCGCTCCGATGGCCGCGGCGGGCGACACGTACGTCCAGTCGAGGTCGTGCACGCCGCGGTAGAGGTCGAGCGCTTCGGACTGGGCCTCGGCGTTGGCCTTCCACAGCGCGGGGAAGTCCGGGTCGTCCATGACCCGGGCACCGGTCGGCGTGCGCAGGCTACCGGCACCGCCGATGGTGACCAGGCGGGTGACGCCGGCTCGGCGGAGTCCGTCGATCAGCGCACGGGCGGCACCGACGATCGTGGCGCGGTCGTTCTCCTGGCCGATCCGGGGGCCGACGGCCGACAGTACGGCGTCGTGGGAGGCGGCGAGGCCGGCGACCGCCGCGGGGTCGGTGACGTCACCGGTGGTCACAGTCAGGGCCTTGTGCTCGAGGCCGTCGACGTGGCCGGCTCGGGTGACCGCGGTGACGGTGTGGCCGCGACGCAGTAGTTCCTCGGTGGTGGGCCGGCCGATGTTGCCGCTGGCACCGAACAGGACGATCTTCATGTGTTGCTCCTTGTTTCTGATGGTCAGAGGACGGGCTGGCCGTCGGCGATGATGGCCGCGGTGATGCCGCGCTCGTCGGCGGCGTGCTGGAAGCGCTGCTCGATGTCGGGTTGTTCGGTGTAGAACGGCGGGTTGTGGAACAGGCCGTAGTGCATGGCGCAGACGGTGCCGGCGCCGAGTGCGACGGCGGCCTCGACGCCCTGCTCGGGGGTCATGGTCGCCGGGACGTTGGCCGCGTAGCCCTCGAAGTGGGCTATGACGCCGTTGACCGGGACGAACGCGACGTCGAACGGGCCGTGGTCGCGGGCGATCTGCCACCAGCTGCCGTGCCACTGGGTGTCGCCGCAGTGGATGACCCGCCGGCCGGTGCCTTCGACGACCCAGGCGACCTGGTCACAGTCGTTGCCGCGCCAGTCCAGCGAGGTCACCGGGGTGACGGTCAGCTCTCCGATGCGGCGTGACTGGCCCAGGTCCTGGGCAACGGGGGTGATGCCCACCTCGTGCAGCGCCGCCGCGCTCGGGGTGTGGCAGCCGATCGTGCCGGTGGCCGCGATCCGGGCGATCAGGTCGTGGTCGTAGTGGTCGGGGTGCAGGTGGGTGATGAGGGCGTGGGTGCCGGGCGGGGTGTCGACCGGGTCGACCGGCCGGTGCGGCGGCCCCATCACCGGCGCCAGCGGAGCGACGTTCTCGAGCGGGTCGATCAGCAGGCGGGTGTCGCCGAGACGGATTTCGACGCCGGCCCAGGCCAGCCGACGCACGGAAAGGGTGGGGGTCATGGGCAGCGACGCTAGACCGACGTTGTTGAGAAAGTCAACAAGGGAGTTTTGAATCTCAACACCACGATGTAGGGTGGTGGCATGCGCACCTACGGGCAGTACTGCGGCATCGCGAAAGCACTGGACACCATCGGCGACCGATGGACCCTGCTGATCATCCGCGAACTGCTCGCCCTGGGTCCTTGCCGGCACACCGACCTGCGCAACGGGCTGCCCGGGATCGCCAGCAACCTGCTGGTCGACCGGCTCCGCGAACTCGAGGAAGCCGGCCTGATCCACCGCGAGGCCGCCCCGCCGCCGGTGGCCACCACCCTGTTCTCCCTCACCGAGCGTGGCCGCGCGCTGGAGCCGGTGCTGCGGGAGCTGAGCCGATGGGGAATTCCGCTGTTGCGTGAGCCGGCCGGCAGCGACACCTTCCGCACCCATTGGCTGGACATGCCCGCCCGGGCACTGACCGACCACCGCCCCGACCAGCCGGCAATCGCCCTGCAACTGCACGCCGACGGCAACGAAGACCTGGTCATCGAAGTCAAGGACGGCTCGGTGCACACCCACGCCGGCCGGGTCGACCACCCCACCGCGTCCCTGACCGGACCGCCGCACCTGCTGGCCGCGACCCTGCTCGGCGACCTCGATCTGAGCGCCGCAGTACAGCGAGGCCTGCGGCTCAGCGGCGAACACGAGGCAGTACTGCGCATCCTGCCCCGCTGAACGACCGGCCGCTCGCGAGACTGCGACCTCAAGCTCTACCGAGTCTGCGCCGGTCTCAAAAACAGTCCATTACTGGGGTAGTGGGCGCCGGTGTGCAGGCGCTGGACGGCGATCATGGTCGCCGGAACGGCCACGGCCGCTCCCCACAGGGGGGAGCGGCGGGCGACCGCAGTAGCGAAGCCCAACCGCGGCGGCGGTGTGGCCGGAGGGAAAAGAAGAGCTCTCCGGCCGGTCCCGGACTGCCTGGCTGCCGACCAGGCGCGCCGGTGGCCTGTGCCGCTGGAGGAACTGCTTGGCGAAGGCGTCGGCAAGCAGCTTCGCCAGCCCCATGCAGGCCAGGCCCCGGAGCGCCGCGGTGCGCTCGGCCGGGCCGCCGACAGCCCCCATGACCGCTGCCGTCCCCCACCACAGCCTGGTCCCCTTGGCCGCGGCTCCCACGGCGGGCAGCACCCTGCGGGCCGGCGGTGAGCTCCAGGAAGCGATCCGGCGGACCTGCCGCTGCTCCCAGTGGTGCGCGCGTTCGAGCATCGCGGCGGTCCCTTCGCGCCGGTTCAGAGCTTCCGGGTGTCGCGGGGCTCCGCGTAGGGCTCCTCGTCGGGTGGGTGGCCGGTGTCGATGGCGCGGCCGCGTTCGAGCTCCGCGTTGAATTCCAGGCCGAGCAGGACGGCGATGTTGGAGATCCACAGCCAGATCAGGAAGATGATGACGGCCGCGAAGCTGCCGTAAGTCTTGTCGTAGCTGCCGAAGTTCGCCACGTAGACCGCGAATCCGGCCGAGGCGATGAGCCAGATGGCCACGGCCACGAGGCTGCCGGGCGTGACCCAGCGGAAGCCGCGTTTGACGTTCGGGGACGCCCAGTACAGCAGGGCCAGGATCAGACTGAACAGCAGGACCATCACCGGCCACTTCGCGATGTTCCACACCGTGACGGCCGTGTCGCCGACCCCCAGGAGGGCTCCGGTCCGCCGGGAAGCACCCTCATCCGGTGTCTCTCGCGCCATGCTTCTCCACCTGCTTGCCCACCGTGCCGAGACCTCGGGCCCTCGGGCACGAGGCAGGGGTCCGGAGGGCGGATCGCCGGCTGGGGCCGTTCCCCGGACCGCAGGCGGCGCTCGGCCGCCGACATCGTTCCCGGGCCGGTGCTCACAGAACGCATCTTCCTCATGCCCGCCTGCCACCGCATCCGGAGCCGGCCCCGAGCGGGCCCGGGCCCGGCCTGTGGGGAGGGCCCGGCCGGGTGAAGAATGGGCCTGCCACGGCGGGGGGTGACGAACCTCGGCCGGGGGCTGGGGAGAATGTCCGTCAGCAGGTGCTGTCGACGCGTGCCACCTGCCTTTCCCGCGCCCTTCCAGCGGGCGGAGGCCCCCAGGCCCAGCTCACCCTGGGGGCTCCTGGGCTGCCGACGGGAGCCCACGGCTCACCAGGCGCAGCCGCATCTCCTCGCAGGGCACCCGAACCTGCGTGTCGTCCTCGGTAAGGAAGACGATGTCCTCCCCCTCGCCCCAGAGGGGCCGGGGGCAGTGCACCCGGAAGGTTCGCATCCGCTCACCGGCGGGGTCCCAGTAGGTGATCTCGTAGACGTAGACGCCCATCCGGTCCACCTTCCACCCCCCATGGTCCCTCCCCTCCGCGTGCACGGTTGGCCCGGTGGCGTGGACACGGGGCGAGACGGGGTCTTATAGGGGCTGCCCAGAGCGGGGACGGGAGTAGATCGGGAGTATGAGCAAGAGCTACCACCCGGGCGAGAAGGTCCCTCAGAGCGGCATCTACCGTTGCGACTGCAGTGAGGAGCACCAGTACAGCACCGATGTGAAGGGCAACACCTTCCCGCCCTTTCCCTCCGGCTGCCAGGGGACGGCATGGATCCTTCGGACGCCTGCCCACCCTGCCTGAGGTCGCCGCCGTCCGGGCTGCCCCACAGCACGCCCCGTGGCGCCCGTCCTGCAGAGACGCCGACGACCCCTCCTAGCTAGAGCAGGCTGAGTGCCTGCATCGCATCGCGTTCGATGCGCGAGAGCTCGTGGAGGACGGAGCCGGCCTGCGCGAGGTGCTTCGCGTCGCCGGATTCGCCTGCTGTTGCGATGAGTCCGGCCACCCCTGTCCAGAGGGTGGCGGCCTCGGTATACAGGCTGTGGCCGGTGCGCAGGTGGCTGCTGTCGATCAGCTGGGTGCACTCGGCGAGGAAGTCCCGGTAGAGATTGCGGAACAGGGCGCCGCCGGTGCCGGCCTTCTCCATGAGGACGGCGGCTCGCGGCAGGTCCTCCTGCGGATTGTCGCTGCGCTGCGGCCACTTCGGCACTTGCTTGGCGGTCTTCTCGATTCCCCGGTGGCCCAGGTTCGCGATGGGCGGGTTCAGGAAGGCGTCGGCGCAGGTCTTGATCGCGAAGATGATCTGGTCCTGCGGTGACGTCAGGCTGTTGGGCGCTGTGATGGTGAAGGAGCGGTGCTTGGCGGTCATGGGGCCGCGCTCGGCTCTGGCCCTGGCCAGACTGGCGAGGCTGGTGGAGACGGCTCCGCCCTGCGGGGTTGTGTCCACCAGGTACGCGTCCTGTTCGTCGTAGCCGTACATGGCCACGACGTGCCCGCCGAAGTGCACCCTGGTGCTGAAGTAGTCCAGGTGGTAGCTGTCGAGCTGAAGGCCGACCGGCCGACCGGCGTCGATGGATGCCGCCACGTTCTGCCATGCCTTGCGCGGGGAGGCGGTCTCCTCGACCAGCAGCCCAAGCCCGAGTGCGGCGGCCAGGTTCCGGGTGAGTTCGAACGGCTTGACCCGGCCTCCCAGGAAGGGAAAATCCATGCCTTTGCTGTCCCAGTAGACGAAGGAAAGCCCGGAGCCGAGCCCGAACAGCATGGGCTCGGACAAGTCGAGTCCCTCATGCCGCAGCAGCACGCCCAGCGTCGTAGTCTCGCAGTGCTGCATACCGCGGACATCGATGTCCTTCACCATGGTCATGCTGCTCATTCTCCTCCCTCACCTGACGACAACGTCGCAGATGGGCATGCCAGACCACCGCTTCCCAGACAAGATCCGTCGGACAGGGGCCTACCTGTATTGACCCGCAGGGTTGTTGACGCGGCTGATGGGCGGGTGTCCGTCGAGTGCGGTGTGGCAGCGGTGGTGGTTGTAGGTGTGGAGGAAGTCTGTCAGGGCCTGGGTCCGCTCGGTGTTGGTCTGGTAGGGCCGGATCTTCTTGTGGGTGATGCCGGCAGCGGTGAGGGTCTGGGTGAACAGCTTGGACTTGTAGCAGGCGCCGTTGTCGGTCAGGACGCGTTCGACGGTGATGCCGTGGGCGGCGAAGAAGGCGTTCGGGAGACACCCAGTTCGGCGGCGACGTGCGCGACGGGACGTCCCGAACAGACACGTTGGACCAGCAGCCGCCTGCCATGAACGGTCAGCCGGGCATTACGGTGGGACGCGAAGACCTCCGTTGTGGTGAAGCCTAGACACCTCCACCACACCGGAGGTCTTCGCCATAGATCAAACCGAGCCAGCTGTTGACAACGCTCGTGATCAATACACCTAGATCGCGGATTCGAGTCTCGTCGCCTGCACGGCCGATGCAGGCTCGACCACCCTGGTCGGGCCGCTCCGAACCAGGCACTCCCCAGGGATTTCTCGGGGACTTTCGGCTCTGTCTCAGGGACTTTTCAGGGACTTTCCGCTGAGTAGGAGGGCAAGGCCCTGACAGCTCTGAAAGACTCAAATCTCCAGGTCAGAGCCGGTTTTCTGCCAGTGGACGACGCTCGCCGAGTCGTATCCCGCGCCGAGCGTGCCCCGCCGCGCGAGGACGCGCGGACGGGGGCTCGGCAGCACCGTACGGCCACCCGCACGCGGCGCCGCCGTAGGCGCTGTCCTGGGTGAAGTCGCCCTTGAACAGCGCCGGTTGGCTGCGTCGCCGGACTACCCGTAGGGGTAGAAGCCCGAGCCGGACTTCCGGCCCAGCCGGCCCGCGTCCACCATCCGCGCGAGCAGCGGGGGAGCGGCGTACAGCGGCTCCTTGTACTCCTCGTACATCGAGTCCGCGACGGAGGCCACGGTGTCCAGGCCGATCAGGTCGGAGAGCTTCAGCGGGCCCATCGGGTGGGCACAGCCCATCTCCATGCCGTTGTCGATGTCCTCGCGGCTGGCGATGCCCGACTCGAACATCCGGATCGCGGAGAGCAGGTACGGGATGAGCAGGGCGTTGACCACGAAGCCCGACCGGTCCTGGGCGCGGATCGCGTGCTTGCCCAGCACGCCCGTGACGAGCTCCTCGGCCCGCTTGATGGTCTCGTCGCTCGTGGTCAGTGCCGGGATCAGCTCGACCAGTTTCTGCACGGGCGCCGGGTTGAAGAAGTGGATCCCGATGACGTGGTCCGGCCGCGAGGTGGCGACGGCCAGCTTCACCAGTGGGATCGAGGAGGTGTTGGAGGCGAGGATCGCGTCCGGGCGGGTCACCACCTGATCGAGAACCTGGAAGATCTCGGTCTTGACCTGCTCGTTCTCGACGACGGCCTCGATGACCAGGTCCCGGTCGGCGAACTCCCCCAGGTCGGTGGTGAAGCTCAGCCGGTCCAGCGCCGCGTCGCGCTCCTCCTCGGTCATCTTGCCGCGCTCGGCGGCCTTGCCCAGGGAGTTCGTCAAGCGGGTGCGGCCTATCTCCAGGGCTTCGCCCGTGGTCTCGGCGACCATGACGTCCAGTCCCGAGCGGGCGCACACCTCCGCGATGCCTGCGCCCATCTGGCCGCAGCCCACCACTCCGACGCGTTCGATGTCGGTCACATCGTGCCTTTCGCTGTTCTTCTTCGGCCGGCCGGCGTCCCCTGCTCCCGGCCCTCGTCACAGGTCCGGGCGCCCGCCTCGGCCTCAGACGTTACTCCGCGCCCTCCTGTGCCGAGCGGGCCGGGGCGGGCATGCTGAGCTCGTACGACGGGACGTACCCATTCAACAGGGGGCGACAAATGCCGCGTATCACCCGAAGAGGGTTCACCGCAGTCTCCGCCGGATCGTTGTCCGCGCTGCTCACCGCGGGCAGCTCCACCGCGTACGCCATCGGCCCCGGTCACCGTCCGCAGCGCCGCACCGGGGCGGCGGGCCGCCCGGGCCGCCAGTTCCGGGGCATGTGGCTGGCGACCGTCGCCAACCGGGACTGGCCGTCCCGGCCGGGCCTGACCGCCGCCCAGCAGCAGGTCGAACTGACCGGCTACCTGGACGTCGCCGTCCAGCGGCGGCTGAACGCCGTCGTCCTCCAGGTCCGGCCCACCGCGGACGCCCTCTGGCCGTCCCCCTACGAGCCCTGGTCCCAGTACCTCACCGGGCAGCAGGGCCGGGACCCCGGCTGGGACCCGCTGCGCTTCGCGGTGTACGAGGCCCACCGGCGCGGCCTGGAGCTGCACGCCTGGTTCAACCCCTACCGGATCGCCAACCACACCGACCCGACCCGGCTCGTCCCCACCCACCCCGCGCGGGTCCACCCGGAGTGGGTCGTGCCCTACGGCGGCAAGCTCTACTACAACCCGGGACTGCCCCAGGTCCGGCGCTTCGTGCAGGACGCGATGCTGCACGCGGTACGGCACTGCGCCGTCGACGCCGTGCACTGGGACGACTACTTCTACCCCTACCCCGTCGCCGGCCAGGTCTTCGACGACGACGCGGCCTGGGAACGGTACGGCGCGGGCTTCCCCGACCGGGCCGCCTGGCGCCGCCACAACATCGACCGCCTGGTCCTGGAGACCGCCTTACGGATCAAACGGCTCAGGCCCCGCACCCGGTTCGGCATCAGTCCGTTCGCCGTCTGGCGCAACCGCGCCACCGACCCGGCCGGCTCCGACACCCGGGCCGGGGTGCAGACCTACGACGATCTGTACGCCGACACCCGCCGGTGGGTCCGCGCGGGCTGGATCGACTACGTGGTGCCGCAGGTCTACTGGAACATCGGCTTCGCCGCGGCCGACTACGCGAAGCTCGTCCCCTGGTGGTCGGCGACCGTCGACGGAACCGGAGTGGACCTCTACATCGGCGAGGCCCTCTACAAGGCGGGCGACCCGGCGCAGCCCGCGCCCTGGCAGGACCCGGCCGAACTGTCCCGGCACCTCACCTTCGACCGGGACTGGCCGCAGGTGCGCGGCCATGTGTTCTTCTCCGGCAAGGAAGTGGCCGTCGACCGGATCGGGGCGATGGCCCGGGTGGTCGCCGACCACTATCCCGCACCGGTGCGCCCGCCGGGCTGAGCCGGCGGGCGCGGGGAGGCTCAGCGGCCCGGGTGGGGCGCGCCCTTGTGCCGTACGACCGAGTCGGGGCCGGGGGAGACCAGGCACTCCTTGCCGTCGTCCTCGAAGCGCACCCGGTACGGCGGCTCGCCGTGGTCGCCCAGGACTTCGACGATCTTCGCTTCCCGGTCGTGATGCCCGACGGTCCGGCCGTGCACGACCAGCATGTCGCCTTTCTTGGCTTCCATCTACGGGACCTCCAGTGCGGGGAGGGGCGCGCCTGCGGGGCGGAATGCTCGGAATGCGGCGCTTCGTGCCGTCAAGTCTACGGGCGGGAGCGCGCCCTGCATCCCTGTGCGGGGAGCATCTCCGCGCGGGCGGGGCCTCCCTGCGTGTGCGGAGTTCAGCTCCTCGCGCGCTGGGTGACCGCGATGCACACCAGTACGGCGAGTGCGGTGAGCAGGGCGGCGGGGGTGAGGTGTTCGCCCAGCAGCAGCACGGCCCAGACCAGGGTGAGCAGGGGCTGGGCCAGCTGCAGCTGACTGGCCCGGGCCACGCCGATCTCGGCCATGCCGCGGTACCAGACCACCAAGCCGAGGAACTGGGAGCCCACGGCGAGCCAGAGCACCCCGGTGACGGCGTGTGCGGTGAGCCGGACGGGTTCCACGGAGACGGCCACCGCCGCGACCGGCGCGGCGAGCGGCAGGCACAGGACGAGGGCCCAGCCGATGACCTGCCACCCGGGGAGGTGCCGGGCCAGCCGGCCGCCCTCGGCGTAGCCCGCCGCGCACACCAGGAGCGCCGCGAAGAGGTAGAGGTCGCCGCTGGTCGGGGTGCCGCCGCTCTGCAGCAGCGCGTACCCGATCACGACGGCCGCTCCGGCGAGGGCGGCCGCCCAGAAGGTGCGGGAGGGCCGTGTGCCGGTGCGCACGGCCGAGCAGGCGGCCGTGGTGAGCGGGAGCAGCCCCACGACGACGGCGGAGTGCGAGGTCGACGAGGTCTGCAGGGCGAGCGTGGTCAGCAGCGGAAAGCCGATGACGACGCCCGCCGCCACGACGAGCAGCCCGGCCACGTGACGGCGCTCGGGGAACGGAACGCGGAGCGCGAGGAGGCTGCCGCCCGCGATGAGGGCGGCGAGCGTGACGCGGAGCGTCGTCACGGTCCACGGGCCGAGGCCCTCCAGCGCCCAGGCGGTCGCCGGGAAGGTGAGGGAGAAGGCGCCCACGCCGAGCGCCGCGAGGGCGGTTCCGCTCCCGGCCGCTATCGTCAACGGGGCAGTAGCGCTATCCTGTGCTGTCATGCAAGAGCGTAGCAGTGTGGCCGACCTGGCCAGAAACCTGCGGGACGAGGTCAACCGCTACTCGCCCGGTGAGAAGCTGCCCTCCAGTCGCGCCCTGGTGGACCGGTTCCGGGTGAGCCCGGTGACGGTGGCCCGGGCCCTGGCGGTCCTGGCCGCCGAGGGGCTCGTCGTCACCCGTCCGGGGGCCGGGGCCTTCCGCGCCCGGACGCCCGACCGGCCCCCGCAGCCGGGGGACACCTCCTGGCAGGAGCTCTCGCTCAGCGCCGAATCCGCGGCGGCCTCCGGAGAACCCGTGCCCCGGGCCGTGGACGCCTCGGGAGTGCTCGCCACCCTCGCGACACCCCCGGCCGGCGCCATCGAGTTCAACAGCGGCTATCTGCACCCCGCCCTGCAGCCGGAGCGCGCACTGGCCGCCGCCCTGGCCCGGGCCGGCCGCCGACCCGGGGCGTGGGGCCGCCCACCGGTGGAGGGGCTGGCCGACCTGCGGGAGTGGTTCGCGCGTGAGATCGGCGGCCCCGGCGGCCCCATCGGCGCCTCGGACGTCCTGGTCACGGCCGGCGGCCAGAGCGCCCTCACCACGGCGCTGCGCGCGCTGGCCCCGCCCGGTGCGCCCGTGCTCGTCGAGTCGCCCACCTACCCCGGGATGCTCGCCGTGGCGCTGGCCTCGGGGCTGCGCCCGGTGCCGGTGCCGGTGGACACCGAGGGGGTGCGGACCGATCTGCTCGCGGAGGCCTTCCGGGCCACCGGCGCCCGGGCCTTCGTCTGCCAGCCGCTCTTCCAGAACCCCACCGGCGCCGTGCTGTCCCCGCCGCGCCGGGCCGAGGTGCTGCGGGTGGCGCGTGAAGCGGGCGCCTTCGTGGTGGAGGACGACTTCGCGCGCCGGCTGGCCCACGAGGACGCCGGACCGCTGCCGCCCCCACTCGCCGCGGAGGACCCGGACGGCGTCGTGGTCCACCTCCGGTCGCTGACCAAGGTGGCCTCACCCAGCCTGCGCGTCGGCGCGCTCGCCGCGCGGGGCCCGGTGCAGTCCCGGCTGCGGGCGATCCAGGTGGTCGACAGCTTCTTCGTCCCCCGGCCGCTCCAGGAGGCGGCCCTGGAACTCGTCGGCGCCCCGTCCTGGAGCCGTCACCTGCGGACCGTCGCCGCCGAACTCCGCTCCCGGCGGGACGTGATGGCCGCCGAACTCCGCCGCCGACTGCCGGGCCTCACCGTGGACCACGTCCCCTCCGGCGGCTACCACCTGTGGCCGCGGCTGCCCGACGGCACGGAGGAGGGTGCGGTCACCGGCGCCGCGCTGCGCGCCGGGGTCGCCGTGGCGCCGGGCAGGCCGTACTACGCCGCGGAGCCACCGGCGCCCCGGCTGCGGCTGAGCTTCGCCGGGGTGGCCGGCCCGGCCGAGATCGCCGAAGGGGTGACCCGGCTCCGTACGGCGTGCGCGGAGGCGGCGGTCTGACACCGGGCGCCTCTCGCACCGGCGGTGCGGAGCCGGTTGGTGACGCGAGCCCGGCACCGGGTGCGGGCCTTTCGCCGCTCGCCCCGCCGGTGGCCGGCCGCACCCCGGTGCCCGGCCCGGTGGTCGGCCGCGCGAGGCCGGTCCGGTCGGTTCCGTCGTGGCCGGTCGGGTCCCGGGGCGGTTCCGTCGGGGCCGGTCGGGTCCGGGGCCGGTTCCGTCTGGGCGCGGTTCCGTGGCGGTCGGTTCCGTGGTGGTCAGGGCAGTTCGCGCAACTGCGCCGCCAGTTCGGCGATGCGGCGGCGCCAGGCGGCCAGGGCGGTGCCGCGCTCGGTGTCCGCCTCCTCCGGCCCGGTCTGGGTCAGCACCAGCCGGGCACCGTGACCGGTGCCCGGCGAGAGGTCCCAGCGGACCCGGCCGGCCGTGCGGCCCGCCGACTGCCAGGTGTACACGAGGACGGCCGGCCGCTCGGCCGCGGTGACCTCGCCCGGCGGGATGTCCTCGGCGGTGAACCCCCGCGGTACCGGGCCGCCGACGGCCGGCTCCGGGGCGTCCGTTCGGCTCCCGCCGGTCAGCAGCGTCCACACGGTCTCGGCGGGCCGGGTCAGCTGGCGTTCGAAACGTACCTGCCAGCCGTCGGCGGTCTCCTCGGCGGAGCCCGCGTCCAGGCCGAAGCGTTCGATGTACGCGTCGTGCGACTCGGCGCTGGGACGGCGCACTTCCGGAGGGGCGCCGTCCAGCTCGGCGCTCAGGGCGTCGAGACAGACCTGCCAGCCGCTGGCGTAGCTCGCCGCCGCGAACCGGTCGTCGAAGACATGGGTGAAGACCAGCACACAGCCCTCTCCCTCCGGGTGGAGCTCGAAGCGCACCAGGTCCTCGCTCTCCCGGGCCATCCCCTCGGGTGCGCGCTGGCTGAAGGCGAAGCGCCGCGGCGGGTCCAGTTCGGTGATCACCGCGTCCATGACGGTGCCCCGGCCGTCGTCGAATGCGATCAGGCCGCCGAGGCGCAGATCGAGTTCGGTGGCGGTGAACGGGTACCACCGGCTGAGGTGTTCCGGTTCGGTCAGGGCGCGCCACACCTTCCCGGGCGGGTGGGCGAGCCGCCGCTCGATACGCAGCGCCGGGCGCCCGTCCGCCGTGGTGAGGGTCTCGTTCATGACTGCTCCTTCCGGTCGTGGCCCGGCCGGTGACCGCCGGGCGGGCCGGCGCCGGGCGGGGCGTCCCCCGGCTCGTCCGGCATGGTGTCGAGATGCCGCTCCAGGGCGTCGAGCCGCTCCGCCCACAGGCGCCGGTACGGAGCGAGCCAGGCGTCCAGCTCCGCCAGCGGCTCCGGACACAGCTCGTACCAGCGGCGCTGGGCCTCGGCGCGGACCCGTACCAGCCCTGCCTCGCGCAGCACCCGCAGATGCTTCGAGGTGCCGGGCTGACTCAGCCCGAGGTGTTCGGTCAGCTCCCCGACCAGGCGGGGACGGTCCAGAAGCAGATCGAGGATCTGCCGACGGGCCGGTTCGGCGAGGACATCGAAGGGCGGGGACACCTCTCGAACATACTTCCCTGGTTATATAGCCGCAAGGGAATGCATGGTCCAGGCGCCGTGCCGCCTTCCCGCAGGCCGGTCGTCCGGTCGGCCGCACGAGGCGAGGGGTGAGGCGGGGCGGCGACGGCGGTCCGAGCGCCCGCCGCCCCCGCTGCGTCCGCCTGGCGCTGCTCCGCGCGGGCGGAGGCCGGAGGATGGGGATATGCGCAGGACCACCGTCGTCAATCTCAAGGGCCACCGGGACGACCCCGACTACGCGGACGTGGTGTACGTCGGCCGCGCGATGCACCGCGGCGGCTGGCACCTGGAGGGGTCACCGCTGGCGAGCCCCTTCCGTCCGGGGCCGGACGGCACCCGGGAGGAGGTCCTCGAGCAGTACCGGGCCTACCTCCTGGAACGCCCCGACCTCCTCGCCCTGCTCCCGGAACTGCGGGGCCGCAGGCTGGGGTGCTGGTGCGTCCCGCTGCCCTGCCACGCCCAGGTCATCGCGGAGCTCGCCGACGCGGAGTGACGCACCGCGGGCGATCCGGTGATCAGCGGTGTTGTCAGCTGTGCTCCATCGCGAGCAGCAGGGAGGTGCCGGGTTCGAGGGCCCGGCAGAGGTGCGGCACATCGCCGGGGTAGGCCATGTAGTCGCCCGGCCCCAGCTCGACGGGGTCGTCGTCGGGGCCGATGAGCGCTCGCCCGGAGCAGATGACCGCATGCTCCATCGTGCCCGGCATGTGCGGGTCCGAGCTGCGTGGAACGCCGGGCTCCACACGTACCAGGTACAGATCGCGGCGCGCGTTCGGCGGGCAGGACGACAGCAGCGTGGCCACGTAGTCGGACCGCTCGGACGGTACGGCGACGCCCTCGCCGTGGCGCAGCACCGTCACCCGCGGGCGCGGCGGATCGACGAGCCGGCTGAACGGCACGTCCAGGGTGACGCTCAGCGCCCACAGCGTCTCCACGCTGGGATTGCCGGTGCCGGACTCCAGGTGGGAGAGCGTGGACTTGGCGATGCCGGCCCGTTTGGCCAGCTCGGACAGGGACAGTCCGGTGCGCCCGCGCTCCCGGCGGATCGCCGCCGCGATCTTGTCCAGCGGGGGGCGGGGGGCCTGCTCCACCATCTGTTCGCTCCATCGGTCGCTGCGTTCGGCTTGACGAACAGTCTGCCAGGTGTTCACCATATCGGCCATGCGTTCGTTCTGGCGAATACTCGAACCCCCGCTCCTGCGTGACATCGGGCTGGTGTGTCTGGCCGACGGGGTGGTCGGGGTGTCCTTCGGCGCGCTGGCCGTCTCCGGAGGCGAGCCGCCCTGGGTCCCGGTGGTCATGTCCCTGGCGGTGTTCGCCGGTGGCGCCCAGTTCGCGGCGCTCGGTGTGGTGCTGGGCGGCGGGGGAGCGGTGGCCGCCGTGGTCATGGGGCTGGTGCTCAACGCCCGGCTCCTGCCGTACGGATTCGCGGTCGCCGATGTGCTGGACCTGCGCCGGCTCGGGCGGTGGTCCGCCTCCCATCTGCTGATCGACGAATCCGTGGCCTTCGTCATGGCGGAGCGCGACCCGGCACGCCGCAGGGCCGTCTACCTCACCTGCGGAATCCTGATGTTCCTGGTCTGGAACCTCGGCACGGTGCTGGGGGTGCTGGCCGGCGGGGTGGTCGGCGACCCGGCCGCCCTCGGTCTGGACGCCGCCTCGCCCGTGGTCCTGCTGGCGCTGGTGCTCCCGGCGCTGCGCGATCCGGTGGCCCGCGGCGCGGCGCTGGTCGGCGCGGTGGTGGCCCTGGCCGGTACGCCCTTCCTGCCGCCGGGGGTACCGGTGCTGCTGGCGCTGACGGGCCTGATGGTGCTCGTCCGTTCCGGCACGGGGGACGGGTCCGGCACAGGGGACGAGCCCGGCACGGGAGACGGATCGAAGGAGGTGAGCCGGGCATGACGCCATGGGCCGTCCTGGTGCTGGCCGTCGGAACGTACGCGCTCCGCATGGCCGGACCGCTGTCGCACGGTCGGTTCGAACCGTCCGAACGGGCCCGGCGGATGCTGACGGTGTCCGCCACCGTGCTGCTCTTCGCCCTCGTCGCGACCTCGGCCGTCGCCGACGGACAGAGCCTCGCCGGGTGGGCCAGGCCGGCCGGGGTCCTGGTGGGCGGCGCGCTCGCGCTGCGGCGGGCGCCCTTCCTGGCCGCCGTGGTCGCGGCGGCGGCCACCACCGCGGTGCTCCGCTGGTTCGGCGTGTCCTGAGGGGCCGTTCACGTCACGGGCCGCGCCAGACGTTGTCGAACGCCGCGTCCTCGATGGCCCGCCGCTGCCGTACCGCCTCCAGCTCCCGCAGGGCGTCGTGGACGCCGGCCAGCACGGTCACCACTGCCTCGTCGGCCGTGCTCAGGGAGTCCTCGGCCGGCTCGTCGCGGATTCCGAGCGCTGCCCCGAGGGCGGCGAGGACGGGCTCGTCGGAGGCCCAGCGCTCCGTCGCCTGCCGGTGCTCGGGGGTGTCGGCCGCCAGCGTCCGGCCGGCCCGGAACGACAGCCCGCGGCGGCGCTCCCGGGTGAGCTGCCCGTCCGCTTCCAGGGCGGCCACATAGGCGGCGTGCAGACCGCGCCCCCGGCGCCACAGCCAGTCGTCGACCGACTCGTACGGCGCCTCCCGGACAAGCGAGTCCGCCGCCTCGTCCAGCAGCCGGTCGGCCAGGGCCGGCCGGTGGCCGCCCGGCACGATGCGGTCGTCGTCCAGGGTGACGGCCCCCGCTCCGAGCAGGTCGATCACCTCGGCTCCCGCGAGCGCCAGCGACAGGTCGCCCTGTTCTACGGGGCGGCGAGGCTCCTCGTCCATGGCGGCGATCGAGAGGTCGCGCGGTGTGGTCATCGAAGACTCCCCGTCGGAGGCGGCGGTGGCGGCGCGTCGCCGCCTGCGGTCCGGCACCCGGGGGCACCGAGCCCCCTGCTGCTTCTCCGAGCCTACGGAGCACGGGTGACACCTGCCATACCGCACCGGGCCGGCCTCCGCCCGTGCCCCGGCCCGACAGCTCCGGGGTGCGCCGCGCCGCTCCTTACGAGGGCGGCTCCGTGCCCGGGCCCGTTCATCGCGGCCGGCCGGGGGGAGCCGTCCGGCAGCCGTCGGCGCCCGCGGAACGGCCGGGGCCGCAGCCGGAACATCCCGGCTGCGGCCCTGGCGCGTACAGCAGTTGGCTGCTCATCCACCGCTTCGTCCGCGGCTTTGTCCGCGGCGGTGGAGAGCAGGGTGCCCGATCAGACCTCCGGGACGGGGAAGGTCGGGTACTCCACACCGGACACGTGCTGCACCACGCGGATGACCTGGCAGGAGTAGCCGAACTCGTTGTCGTACCAGAGGTAGAGGATCGCGTTGTCGCCGTCGACCTTGGTGGCGCCGGCGTCCACGATCGAGGCGTGGCGCGAGCCGATGAAGTCGCTGGAGACCGCGTCGGGGGCCGTGGTGAAGTCGATCTGGCGCTTCAGCGGCGAGGTCAGCGAGACGTCGCGCAGGTGGTCGAGGACCTCCTGGCGGGTGGTCTCGCGCCCGAGCCGCAGGCTGAGGATCGCGATCGAGACATCCGGCACCGGGACCCGGATCGAGCTGCCGGTGATCGGCGCGTCGAGGTCGGGCAGCGCCTTGGCGAC
Source organism: Streptomyces sp. bgisy100 (assembly GCF_057709105.1). Taxonomy (NCBI): domain Bacteria; kingdom Bacillati; phylum Actinomycetota; class Actinomycetes; order Kitasatosporales; family Streptomycetaceae; genus Streptomyces; species Streptomyces sp. bgisy100. Next base: position 233,749 of record NZ_JBYITE010000002.1, on the reverse strand, counting down.
GGCGGAGGCGGCGCCGGTCTCGGTGATGACCATGTTGAGCGGCGCGGACCGGCCGCGACGGTCGGCCTTGTGGTAATTGTCCAGCAGGTTCTGGTCGTTGGTGAACGAGTGGACGGTCTCCACGTGGCCGCGCAGCACGCCGTACTCGTCCGCCATCGCCTTCAGCGGCGGGACGATCGCGTTGGTGGTGCAGGAGGCGCAGGACAGGATCTGCTCGTCCGGCTTGATCGTGTCGTGGTTGACGCCGTGCACGATGTTCGGGACGTCGCCCTTGCCCGGGGCGGTCAGGACGACCTTGTCGATACCGGGACGCAGGTGCGTCGACAGGCCGGCGCGGTCGCGCCACTTGCCCGTGTTGTCGATGAGGATGGCGTTGTTGATGCCGTACGCCGTGTAGTCGACCTCGGACGGGTCGTTGGCGTAGATCACCTTGATCTCGTTGCCGTTGGCGACGATCGTGCTGTTCGCCTCGTCAACGGTGATCGTGCCCTGGAACTGGCCGTGGATGGAGTCGCGGCGCAGCAGCGAGGCGCGCTTGACGATGTCCTGCTCGCCGCCCCCGCGGACGACGATGGCGCGCAGCCGCAGGCCGTTGCCGGAGCCGGCCTTCTCGATGAGGAGGCGGGCGACGAGGCGGCCGATGCGGCCGAAGCCGTAGAGCACGACATCGCGCGGCTCGCGGCGCTCGATCCTGTTGGCGCCCGTGGCACCGGCGACGGCCTCGGCGGTGAACTCCTCCACCGTCAGACCGCGGTCGTCGGCCCGGTAGGTCTCGGCGAGCAGGCCGAGGTCGATCTGGGAGGGGCCGAGATCGAGCGCGGTCAGCGCCTGGAGGAACGGCAGGGTGTCGGTGACCGAGAGTTCCACGCCGGCTATCTGACGGGCGAATCGGTGGGTCTTGAGGATGCTGACCACCGACTTGTTCACCAAGGAGCGGCTGTGGAGCAGGACCGTGATGTCCCGTTCCCGGTGCAGCTTCCCGATGATCGGGATCATCGACTCCGCGATCTCCTCGCGGTTTTTCCAGTTGGTGAACGAGTCCTCGTTGACAGTCACAGGCGTATCTTTCGAGCTAGGCGGTGCTCATATGCTAGCGCCACGCTATCCGGGGCCGTCACGCGGTGCCGCGGGGGTGGGTGCCGCGGGGCCGGGGTGCAGGTGGGGGCGGGTGGGATGCCGCGATCGGGGCCGGTGCGGCGCGGCCGGGGGAGCCGGGACCGGCTCCCGGTCGTCGAAGCTCCGCGTCAGGACCGGCCGAGGACGCAGAACTCGTGGCCCTCCGGGTCGGACAGGCACCGCCACGAGACGTCGCCCTGGCCGAGGTCGAGGTCGGTGGCGCCGAGGGCCCGCAGCCGGGTCACCTCCGCCTCCTGGTCGTCACCGGGGTACGGCAGCAGGTCGATATGGGCGCGGTCCGGCACGGTCTTCGCGCCGGGCGCGCGGAGGAACTCGAGATACGGGCCGACCCCCTTGGCGGACCGCAGCACCGCATGGTCGTCGGTGACCTCGTGCAGGCTCCAGTCCGTCGCCTCGCCCCAGAACCGGGCCATGTCCCGCGGATCCACGCAGTCGACCATCACCCGGGCGATCGGCCCGGTGTCCCGGTAGAGCTCCCGAGGCTCCAGCACACAGAACTCGTTGCCCTCCGGGTCGGCGAGGACCGTCCACGGCACGTCGCCCTGGCCCACGTGGACGGGCGTCGCGCCGAGCGCCTTCAGGCGCGCGACCAGCTCCGCCTGATGGGTCGGGGAGGTGGTGGCGAGATCGAGGTGCACACGGTTCTTCGTCGGCGTCTTGGGTTCCGGGACGGCGACGACGTCGATGCAGACGGCGACCGGGTCCGGCCAGACGTAGCCGTCGCCGGGTTCGACATTGGTCACTCCGGGACCCTCGCTGGAAACACCCCAGCCGAGCGCCTCCGCCCAGAACCGGCCGACGGCCGAGTCGTCAAGAGCCTTGATGTTCACCTGAACAGGTCGCAGAGCCATGCCGGCGATCTTATGCAGCCGCCCTGCGGCGACGCGGGCGATATCGCCGAACAGAGATCAACTTCCGGGCTCCGTCACGCCGGCTCGGCGGGTCGGTCCTCCAGAGCGGCTGCGATGCGGTCGAGGTCGGTGAGGAGCGTCGCCACGCGCTGGGGCGGGATCGCTTCGACCATGCGTTCTTCGACGGCGTACACGGCGGCCTGGACCGCGGCGAGACGCGTGTGGCCCTCTTCGGTGAGCCGGGCGGGCCGGGCCCGGCCGTGATCGGCGGTGGCGGGGCGGGTGAGCAGTCCCGCGTCCTGCAATCCCCGCAGGACGACATTCCCGGACTGCCGGCTGACGAAGGTCGCGCGGGCGAGGTCGGCGTTCGACATGCCGGGGTGCAGGGCCAGCAGTTCGAGGGTGGCGTACTGCGGCACGGTCAGCCCGTGCTCGCGCAGAACCTTGTCCATGGCGCCGCGCAGGGCGGCCTGGGCGCGCTTGAGCAGATACCCCACGTGGTGGGTGACGTCGTCCGCGGGACGGAACGGCTCCGTCGGCACACTCTCGTTCATGTCAATATTTTGACATAGTCGAGCCCGGCGCCCTAGGCTCCCCTATGTCAAAGTCCTGACATAGAAGAGTGAGGGAAGCTCGTGTCATTCGCCATCGACGGCCCCGACTTCGTCGCCCTGCAGGTCCACGACCTGGAAGCCGCGGCGTCCTTCTGTGAGCAGCACCTGGGGCTGCGCCGGGCCGCGGTCTCGCCCCCGCATGCGGTCGTGTTCGACACCGAGCCGACCCCGTTCGCCGTCCGCGAGCTCCTTCCGGGTGTCGACCTCGCCGATGTCCCGCGGCCGGGACTCGGTGTGGTGCTCTGGTTCCGGACTCCGGACGCCCATCGGCTCCATGACCGGCTCGTCGCCGCCGGCGTCAAGATCCTCGAGCCGATGGCGGACAGTCCCTTCGGGCCGAAGTTCTCCTTCGAGGGTCCGGAGGGGTACGTGCTCACCGCGCACGGCGGCTGACCGGAACCGCCGCCCTCCCCTCGGGCGAACGCTCGGTCACGCCCGGTTCGGCTGGGCGCTTCGCCTGGGCGGTCGGGACGGGGAGCGCGCCCGCACGGTTCGGCCTGCCTCGCTGCCAGCACCCAAGGGCGTCCAACACCTTCTGCGGACCGCCTTCCGGGCCCCGAGCGAGAAGAACGACCCTCTCCCCCCCATGGGCTACGTCACCGCGCCCTTCGGCGCGGACCGCCGGGCGGACGGGGGTCGGCGCGGAGGCCGACCCGTACGACCGCAGCGCGCCGGTCCGGCGGGGCGGGCCCGCTGGGGACGGGTGCGGGAGGGCGACGCGGTCCTGAGGGCTGTGTCATGAAGTCGGTGCCAGGCCCGCGGGTGTCCTGATGGCCGGGCGTGTGTAGGCGTGGAGCAGGTCGGTCTCGGCGAACCCTGCCCGGTCGTAGAGTGCGCCGGCGGCAGTGCGGTCCTGCACCTCCTGGGCGGTGGCCTCGTCGGCGTCGTCGAGAAGCAGGATCACCTGCGTCGCGCCCAGATCCCCGAGCGTTTCCAGGGCGCTGCCCAGGAGCCGACGGCCGAGCCCGCGAGCGCGCGCATGCTCCTCCACGCCGATCCACCACAGGGCGCCGCAACCGTCCCAGGTGCCGATCAGCGCCTCCGCCGTGACCGCCCCCGCCTCCCGAGCGATCAGATAGCGGGAGAACGGGTCATCGTCCGTTCCCGGCCCGACGGTCACGCCGTCGGCGCGCGGCAGCTCTGGGGCCGGCAGTCCCCGGTGCAGGTAGCGCCATCGCCGCTCGCCCACGAACCCGGACCGCTCCAGCGCCGTGCGGGTGGCCGGACGGTACCCCACCGGTAGCGCCTCCAGGCCGAGCGTCAGTGCCGAGGTGAGGTGGAAGGCGTCCACGGCGCGGGGGGCGAAGGCGCTCGTGGCATGGTCGATCAACGCGCGGGCGACCACCGGGTTCTCGTGGCAGTGTGCCCACAGGATCAGCCCGGTGTCGTCCTGGCGCCGCAAGGCGTAGGAGACGATGCCGAGCACCTCCCCGCCGGGGCCCGTGGCCACGTCCGTCCTCGGTGCGTCGAGCTCGGCCCACCAGTCGATGTCGGCCCGGGAGCGGCCGACGAGAGCCTCGGCGAGCATGGCGGCCGTAGCCCGTGGTTGCCCCGGCATCCGGTCGGCGTTGATCAAATCCAGAGCCGCGGACTCGTCCGCGGGGCCGTAGGGCCGTAGGGCGACCTCCGTGAGTAACGGCATGGCTCGGAGACTCCTGGTGAAGGGGGATGGCCGGTCTGTGCTGCCGCCCATCCTCATCATGGTCACCGGGATCGAGCAACGGGTTCTCGCTCAGGGGCGGTTGTGGCCGAGTGGCCCCACCCGCGCAACGTGGTGGAACGGTGCTTCAGCCGACTCCAGCAATGGCGCGGCATCGCGCCCGCTACGAGAAGACCAGCGAGACCTGCAAGGCGGCGGTCCACCCTCGCATTGCTCCTGATGTGGGCCTGACGCTTTGGCCGACAATTCCCAGCGGGTGTGATGGCGGCCCCCGGCCCCGAGGGGTCATCGCATATTCATTGCATAAAGCTGCCGCGTTCCGTATAGTCATGCCATCGATGAGGAGGTTTCGATGGCAGTGCGGGCAGCGGTGGCCGGAGCGAGCGGATACGCGGGAGGGGAACTCCTGCGCCTTCTGCTCGGGCACCCGCAGATCGAGATCGGCGCCCTGACGGCGAACTCCAACGCAGGTCAGCGGCTCGGCGCCGTCCAGCCGCACCTGCTGCCGCTCGCCGACCGGGTGCTGGAGCCGACCACCGGGGACACCCTCGCCGGTCATGACGTGGTCTTTCTGGCGCTGCCGCACGGGCAGTCCGCCGCCGTCGCCGAGCAGCTCGGCGACGAGGCGCTGATCATCGACGTGGGCGCGGACTTCCGGCTCGCGGACGCGGCGGACTGGGAGAAGTTCTACGGCTCCCCGCACGCGGGCACCTGGCCCTACGGCCTCCCCGAGCTCCCCGGCGCCCGCGCCGCGCTGCGTGGCACCCGCCGCATCGCGGTCCCCGGCTGCTATCCGACCGCCGTCTCCCTCGCGCTCTTCCCGGCGTACGCGGCCGGGCTCGTCGAGCCGGAGGCCGTGATCGTCGCCGCGTCCGGCACCTCCGGCGCGGGCAAGGCGCCCAAGCCCCATCTGCTGGGCAGCGAGGTCATGGGCTCCATGAGCCCGTACGGGGTCGGCGGCGTCCACCGGCACACCCCCGAAATGATCCAGAACCTCTCCGCGGCGGCCGGTGAGCCGGTCTCGGTGTCCTTCACCCCGACCCTCGCGCCGATGCCCCGCGGCATCCTCGCCACCTGTACGGCGAAGGCGAAGCCCGGCACGACCGAGGCGCAGCTGCGCGAGGCGTATGCGAAGGCGCTCGCCGACGAACCGTTTGTGCACCTGCTGCCGGAGGGCCAGTGGCCGTCGACCGCCGCGGTGTACGGCTCCAACGCGGCGCAGCTCCAGGTCGCCCTGGACGCCGCGGCGGGCCGCGTGGTCGTCATCGGGGCCATCGACAACCTGACGAAGGGCACCGCGGGCGGCGCGGTGCAGAGCATGAACATCGCCCTCGGACTCCCCGAGGACCTGGGACTTTCCATGATCGGAGTCGCACCGTGAGCGTCACGGCAGCACAGGGGTTCACGGCGGCGGGCATCGCCGCCGGAATCAAGGAGAACGGTGGTGCGGACCTGGCGCTCGTCGTCAACACCGGGCCGCGCCGGGCCGCCGCGGGCGTCTTCACCTCCAACCGCGTCAAGGCCGCCCCCGTCCTCTGGTCCGAGCAGGTCCTGAAGGGGGGCAGGGTCTCGGCGGTGGTCCTCAACTCCGGCGGCGCCAACGCCTGCACCGGCCCGCTCGGCTTCCAGGACACCCACGCCACCGCCGAGAAGGTGGCCGACGTCCTGAGCGGGAGCGATCCGGAAGGGCACGGCGCGGGCGAGATCGCCGTCGCCTCCACCGGCCTGATCGGCATCCGGCTCCCGATGGACAAGCTGCTGCCGGGCGTCGAGAAGGCCGCGGCGGAACTCTCCGCACACGGCGGCGAGAAGGCCGCCATCGCCATCAAGACCACCGACTCCGTGCACAAGACGGCCGTCGTCGAGTCCGCGGACGGCTGGACCGTCGGCGGCATGGCGAAGGGCGCCGGCATGCTCGCGCCCGGCCTGGCCACCATGCTCGTCGTGCTCACCACGGACGCCGACGTCGAGGCCCCCGGCCTCGACCGGGCGCTGCGCGACGCGACCCGGACGACCTTCGACCGGATCGACTCCGACGGCTGCATGTCCACCAACGACACCGTGCTGCTGCTCGCCTCCGGAGCCTCCGCGGTCACCCCGGGGCAGGACGAGTTCGCCGAAGCGGTGCGCGCCGTCTGCGACGATCTCGCACGCCAGCTCATCGGCGACGCCGAGGGCGCCTCCAAGGACATCCGCATCGAGGTCGTGGGCGCCGCCACCGAGGACGACGCCGTCGAGGTCGGTCGGTCCATCGCGCGCAACAACCTCCTCAAGTGCGCCATCCACGGCGAGGACCCCAACTGGGGCCGGGTGCTGTCCGCCATCGGCACAACCTCCGCGGCCTTCGACCCGGACCGGCTCAACGTCGCCATCAACGACGTCTGGGTCTGCCGCAACGGCTCGGTCGGCGAGGACCGCGACCTGGTCGACATGCGCTACCGCGAGGTGCGCATCACCGCCGACCTGGCCGAGGGCACCGCGTCCGCGGTCATCTGGGCCAACGACCTGACCGCCGACTACGTCCACGAGAACAGCGCGTACTCCTCATGACCGCACGCAAGCACACCGCACTGCCCAAGGCGCAGATCCTCATCGAAGCGCTGCCCTGGCTCACCCGGCACCACGGCAAGACCGTCGTCATCAAGTTCGGCGGCAATGCCATGGTCAACGAGGAGCTGAAGGCCGCCTTCGCGCAGGACGTCGTCTTCCTGCGGCACGCCGGGCTCAAGCCCGTGGTCGTCCACGGCGGCGGACCGCAGATCAGCGCCCACCTCGACCGGCTGGGCCTGGTCTCCGAGTTCAAGGCCGGGCTGCGGGTCACCACGCCCGAGGCGATGGACGTCGTCCGGATGGTCCTCGCCGGCCAGGTGCAGCGGGAGCTGGTGGGCCTGCTCAACCAGCACGGCCCGCTCGCCGTCGGCATCACCGGCGAGGACGCCCACACCATGACCGCCACCAAGCGGTACGCCGACATCGACGGCGAGCAGGTGGACATCGGCCGCGTCGGGGAGATCGCCGACACCGACACCGGAGCCATCCGGGCGCTCCTGGAGGACGGCCGGATCCCCGTCGTCTCCTCCGTCGCCCGCAGCGCCGACGACGGCCACGTCTACAACGTCAACGCCGACACCGCCGCCGCGGCGCTGGCCGCCGCGCTGAAGGCCGAGACCCTGATGGTCCTCACCGATGTCGAGGGCCTCTACGAGGACTGGCCGAACAGCGACGACGTCATCAGCCGGATCGACGCCGCCGAGCTGGAGAAGCTGCTGCCCGACCTGGCGAGCGGCATGGTCCCGAAGATGGAGGGCTGTCTGCACGCCGTGCGCAACGGCGTCAACACCGCCCGGGTGATCGACGGCCGGGTGCCGCACTCGATCCTGCTGGAGATCTTCACCGACGAGGGCATCGGCACCATGGTCGTGCCGGACGGCACCACCGACGACACCGAGGCCGAGGGGGCGTCATGACCAACCAGGAGCTCACCCAGCGCTGGCAGGGCGCCCTGATGGACAACTACGGCACCCCGCGCGTGCCGCTGGTCCGCGGCGAGGGGGCCACCGTCTGGGACGCCGACGGCACGGCCTACACCGACTTCGTCGGCGGCATCGCCGTCAACGCCCTCGGACACGCCCACCCCGCGGTCGTCCAGGCCGTCTCCGACCAGATCGCCACCCTGGGCCATGTCTCCAACCTCTTCGTCGCCGAACCGGTGGTCGACCTGGCGGAGCGGCTGATCGAGCTCTTCGGCCGCCCCGGGCGGGTCTACTTCTCCAACTCCGGTGCCGAGGCGGTCGAAGCCGCGATCAAGATCGGCCGCCGGACCGGCCGGACCGGGATGGTCGCCACCACCGGTGGTTTCCACGGCCGCACCATGGGTGCCCTCGCCCTGACCGGCCAGCCCGCCAAGCAGGACCCCTTCCGGCCGCTGCCGGGCGACGTCACCCATGTGCCGTACGGGGACGCCGACGCGCTGCGGGACGCCGTCACCACCGACACCGCGTTGGTGATCATCGAGCCCGTCCAGGGCGAGAACGGCGTGATCGTGCCGCCGCGCGGCTATCTGGCCGCGGCACGGGAGATCACCCGGGCCACCGGAACGCTCCTGGTGATCGACGAGATCCAGACCGGCATCGGCCGCACCGGCCACTGGTTCGAGCACCGGGCCCAGGGCGTCGAGCCCGACATCGTGACCCTGGCCAAGGGCCTCGGCGGCGGCCTGCCGATCGGCGCGACCGTCGCGTTCGGGCCGGCCGCGGAGCTGCTGACACCCGGTCAGCACGGCTCCACCTTCGGCGGGAACCCGGTCGCCTGCGCCGCCGCGCTCGCCGTCCTCGACACCATCCGCGACGAGGGCATCCTCGACCGGGTGAAGCGGACGGGCGAGCGGCTGCGCTCCGGCATCGAGGCGCTCGGCCACCCGCTCGTCGGCCAGGTCCGCGGCGCGGGCCTGTTGCTGGGTATCGTGCTCACCGAGTCCGCTGCGCCGCAGGTGCAGCGGGCGGCACAGGACGCCGGTCTCCTGGTGAACGCGATCGCACCCGATGTGGTGCGGCTGGCACCGCCGCTCATCCTCGGCGACGACGAGGCGGACGCGTTCCTCCGGGCCCTCCCGGCCGTCCTCGACGCCGCACACGGGGACCGACGATCCGGAGAATGACGACGATGACCGAGGCGCAGGACACGGAGAACTGGCAGGCCCCCCGGACGGAGTCCGGGGGAGGGCCGGCCGTGCCCCAGACCCGCACCGCCCGCCACCGGCGGATCGTCGACATCCTCAACCGGCAGCCGGTGCGCTCGCAGAGCCAGCTCGCGAAGCTCCTCTCCGACGACGGTCTCTCCGTCACGCAGGCGACGCTCTCCCGCGACCTGGACGAGCTCGGCGCGGTGAAGATCCGCAACACCGGCGGCGAGCTGATCTACGCCGTGCCGAGCGAGGGCGGCTTCCGCACCCCGCAGGCGCCGCTCGGTGAGTCGGCCAAGGAGGAGCGGATGCGCCGGCTCGCCGGTGAACTCCTGATCTCCGCCGAGGCGTCCGCCAACCTCGTCGTGCTGCGCACCCCGCCGGGGGCGGCCCAGTTCCTCGCCTCCGCGATCGACCAGGCGGAGCTGCACGTCATCCTCGGCACCATCGCCGGGGACGACACCCTGCTCCTCATCAGCCGGGACCCGGACGGCGGGCAGGCGCTCGCCGACCACCTGCTGAGCCTGGCTCAGAAGGCCCGCTGAGCGCCGGCCGTCGACGGCCCGCCGGGGGCACGCCCTGCGCGTCCCCGGCCTCGCGGGCCTCCGTGCCGCGGACCGTGGACCGCGCGCGTCACGCCCTCGCACGCCCTCAGGCGACGGGCGCGAACTGCCCGAACCCCGCGGTGCACCAGGTGCTCCCGTCCGCGGTGACGGCGAAGGCCTCCACGTCCGGCAGTTCCTCCAGCCACTCGCGGGATCCCGGGCCCCAGGCGAACGCCGCCGTCGCCCAGGCGTCCGCCGCGGTCAGTCCGCGGGCGAGCACCGTGACCGAGACGAGCCCGTGCCGGGGCGGGGAGCCGGTGTACGGATCCAGGATGTGACAGCCGCGCTCCGCCGTGCCGGACGTGGCCACGGCGAGTTCGCCCTCGCCCTCCACCACGGTCACGAACCGGCCCGGCTGGAGCGGGTCGCTGATCCCCACCCGCCAGGGGCCGCCCGGTTCGCGCCGGCCGCTCAACTGGATGTCCCCGCCGCCGTTGATGCAGGTGTCGGTCACCCCGGCCGCGGTCAGCAGCAGCGAGGCGCGCTCCACCGCCCACCCCTTGACCAGCCCCGTCGGATCGAGGCGGCCCCCGTAGCGGGCGTTGAACCAGCCGTGGCTGCGCGCCTCCGCGGACTCGCAGAGCGACAGCACCTCCGCGATCAGCGGATCGCACTCGGCCTGGGTCAGCTCGCCCCGGGACAGCCGGCTCAGCTCGCTCTCCGGCCGGTAGGTGGAGAAGAGCTCGTCCACCCGGTGCAGCCAGCGCGCCGCCGCCTCCACGGCCGCTCCGGCCTGGGCCGCGCCCTCCCCGCGGATGTCGAAGGAGAAGACCGTCCCCATGGCGTGTTCGACCCGGCGCACGCGCCGGAGGTCGGTCATCGGGCCTCGTCCAGGGCGCTCTGCAGGGATTGCCGGTAGCCCTGGCTGGTGTACGTGGCGCCCGAGACGGCGTCGATCTCCGCGCTCTGCGCCGCCACGGCCTCCTCACCCAGCCGGGGCACCGCCTTGGCGGTGATCTGTTTCGACTTCGGGCTGGACGACGGGGCCTGCGCGGCGGTCGCCGCGGTGATCCGGCCGCCCGAGAGGGTGATCCGGACCTGGACCGGCCCGTAGTCGGTGCGCACGGCCTTCCCGGTGACCGTCCGGGCGCCGCTCTCCCCTCCGGACGACGGCGGGGCCTGCCCGGCCTCCTGGCCCCCGGCGTTCCCGGGCTGCGCCGGGGCGCTCGCCTGCGCGGCGGGGGCTCCCGCCTCCGCGGAGGACCCCGGCAGTCCGGGGGCCTTGAGGGCCAGCAGCAGGACGACGCCGGACACGGTGGCCGCACTGGTCAGCAGAATGCGGCGGATCGGGTGCGTTCTCATGGGCTCACAATTCGAAGGACTCGTGGTGGATTCGGCGGGCCGGGACTCCGGCCTCGCGCAGTGCCGCATAGGACTCCTCGGCCAGGCCGGGAGGTCCGCACAGGTAGACGTCGTGCCGTTCGATGTCGGGCAGTACGCGGGTCAGGGACTCGGAGCTGATCTCCGGCCGTTCGCCGTCCGGGCCGTTGACGGCGTACAGCAGCCGTGCCTTGCGCGTCCGGGCGATGGCCTGGAGCTCGCCCCACAGCGCCAGGTCCTCCTGGCTGCGCGCCCGGTACAGCAGGGTCAGGTCGCCGGGGCCCGCGGGGATCGTCTCGAAGAGGGCCCGCATCGGGGTGATGCCTGCGCCACCGGCGATCAGCAGGACCTTGGTGCCCCGGCCGCGCTGCCGGCGGGCCGCCGTGAGGGCTCCGTAGGGGCCCTCCGCCCACACCCGGGTGCCCGGGCTCAGGCCGGCCAGGGCCGCGCTGTGGTCCCCGGCCTCTTTGACGGTGATCCGCAGCAGGCCCGAGGCGGGCGGCGCGGACAGCGAGTACGGGTTGGAGGTCCAGCGCAGCTCGGGGGCCAGGAAGCGCCAGCGGAAGAACTGTCCGGCCTGCGCGTCGAGTCGGTCCAGCCGTTCGCCGCGGATGATGACGGAGACGATCCCCGGCGCCTCCTGGACGGTGGACTCCACCCGCAGCCGGTGCCGGAGATTGAGCCGGACGGGGACGAGGACCCGGTACCACAGCACCAGCGCGGTGACCGTGCCGTACAGCGCGTACCAGGCGGTCTGCGCGGGGGGGACGGCGGCGAACTCGGAGCCGGTGGACAGCTGGTGCCAGAAGGCCAGGTACACCGCGGCGTAGGTCAGCAGGTGCAGGTAGTACCAGGTCTCGTAGCGCAGCCGCCGGCGGACGGCGGCGGCCGAGACACCGCCGATGACCAGCAGCAGGACCGTCCCGATCGTGGCCTCGATCATGTCGGGGTACTCCAGGACCACGGTGACGGTCTGTTCCACCAGGCCGGTGCCCGCCTCGACGGCGTAGCCCCCCAGGATCAGCAGGAAGTGGGCGAGGACCAGGAACACCGTGTAGCGGCCCGCCATCGCGTGCCAGCGGGCCACCCGGTCGGAGCCGATACGCCGCTCCAGCGCGGGGACCCGGGCCATCAGCGCGATCACCACGGCGGTGGAGTAGCCCGCCAGCAGTCCGGTGATCCGCCCGGCTCCGGTGAGCCAGTCGGCGGTGGCCGTCACGGCGCTGGTGCCCTGCCACCAGAGCGCCACCACGCCCGCCACCCCGGCCCACAGCACGGCCAACAGGGGTGTGGCGGGGGAGCGGCGTGGCCGCATCCGCGCTTCCGCCCGTCGTCTGGCGGCCCTGCCGCCCTCCTGAATCATCTGCATCGTTGCCACGGTGCCGCCCTCCCGGATCACCCCGGGACGGTTACGAGGCGCCGGGGCTCGCCCACTGGTACGCAACTCCGGGCCGGGTTGCTCATTCGGTTCCGGTTACGGGTGGCCGGCGGGCCCGAGGGCGGTCCGGGAACGGGCCGACGGCGGTCCGGGAACGGGCCCGCCGGGGCGTCCGCCGGGCGGGCCGACCGGACGGTACGACTCCGCGCGGGCCGACATTGACGAATCATGCAGAGGGCTGCATACTTATACCCATCAGCGTTTGCACCGTAAGGAGAAACCCGTGACCGAGCGCGTCGTACTCGCCTACTCGGGCGGCCTGGACACCTCCGTCGCCATCGGCTGGATCGCCGAGGAGACGGGCGCCGAGGTCATCGCCGTTGCCGTGGACGTCGGCCAGGGCGGCGAGGACCTGGACGTCATCCGCAAGCGCGCGCTCGCCTGCGGTGCCGTCGAGGCCGAGGTCGCCGACGCCAAGGACGAGTTCGCCGACGAGTACTGCCTCCCGGCGATCAAGGCCAACGCCCTGTACATGGACCGCTACCCGCTGGTCTCCGCCCTCTCCCGGCCGACCATCGTCAAGCACCTCGTCGCCGCCGCGCACAAGCACAACGCCTCGATCGTGGCCCACGGCTGCACCGGCAAGGGCAACGACCAGGTGCGGTTCGAGGCCGGCATCTCCTCCCTCGCGCCCGACCTGAAGTGCATCGCCCCGGTCCGGGACTACGCGATGACCCGGGACAAGGCCATCGCCTTCTGCGAGCAGAAGAACCTCCCGATCGCCACCACCAAGAAGTCCCCGTACTCCATCGACCAGAACGTCTTCGGGCGCGCCGTCGAGACGGGCTTCCTGGAGGACATCTGGAACGCGCCGATCGAGGACGTCTACGAGTACACCCAGAACCCGGCCACGCCCCGCGAGGCCGACGAGGTGATCATCACCTTCCAGGCGGGTGTCCCGGTCGCCATCGACGGCAAGCCGGTCACCGTCCTCCAGGCGATCCAGCAGCTCAACGAGCGGGCGGGCGCCCAGGGCATCGGCCGGATCGACATGGTCGAGGACCGGCTCGTGGGCATCAAGTCCCGGGAGATCTACGAGGCCCCGGGCGCGATCGCGCTGATCACCGCCCACCAGGAGCTGGAGAACGTCACCGTCGAGCGCGAGCTGGCCCGCTACAAGCGGCAGGTCGAGCAGCGGTGGAGCGAGCTCGTCTACGACGGCCTGTGGTTCTCGCCCCTGAAGCGCGCGCTGGACGGGTTCATCGCCGAGGCCAACGCCCATGTGTCGGGCGAGATCCGGATGACCCTGCACGGCGGCCGGGCCGTCGTCACCGGCCGGCGCTCCGAGGAGTCGCTGTACGACTTCAACCTGGCCACCTACGACTCGGGCGACACCTTCGACCAGTCCAAGGCGCAGGGCTTCATCGACATCTTCGGTCTCTCTTCGAAGATCGCCGCCAAGCGCGACCTGGCCTGACGGGGATCCACGCCGCCCCGCGGTACCGTCCGTACCACCGCCCGCCTCCCCGCCCCCGGTGGGGAGGCGGGCGTCTATCCCAGCCACGAGGAGCAGAGAGTTGAGCAACGGCGCGCAGTCGCAGGAGTCGCAGGAGAAGGCGTCCGGTGACGTCCGGCTCTGGGGCGGCCGGTTCGCCGACGGACCCGCCGAGGCCCTGGCCAAGCTGTCGGCGTCCGTCCACTTCGACTGGCGGCTCGCCCCGTACGACATCGCCGGGTCGCGGGCGCACGCCCGGGTGCTGCACAAGGCCGGGCTGCTGACCGCCGACGAGCTGGAGCGCATGCTCGCCGGGCTCGACCGGCTCGAAGCCGATGTCGCCGACGGCTCGTTCACCGGAACCATCGCCGACGAGGACGTGCACACCGCCCTGGAGCGCGGCCTGCTGGAGCGGCTCGGCCCCGACCTCGGCGGCAAGCTCCGCGCCGGCCGCTCCCGCAACGACCAGGTCGCGACCCTCTTCCGGATGTACCTCCGCGACCACGCCCGGATCATCGGCGGCCTGGTCGCCGACCTCCAGGCGGCGCTGATCGGCCTGGCCGAGGCCCACCCGGACGTCGCCATGCCCGGCCGCACCCACCTCCAGCACGCCCAGCCGGTGCTCTTCGCCCACCACGTCCTCGCGCACGTCCAGGCGCTGGGCCGGGACGCCGAGCGGCTGCGGCAGTGGGACGAGCGCACCGCGGTGTCGCCCTACGGGTCGGGCGCCCTCGCCGGGTCCTCGCTCGGTCTCGACCCGGAGGCCGTCGCCGCCGACCTGGGCTTCGAGCGCGGCTCCGCCGGGAACTCCATCGACGGCACCGCGTCCCGGGACTTCGTCGCCGAGTTCGCCTTCATCACCGCCATGATCGGCATCGATCTCTCGAAGATCGCCGAGGAGATCATCATCTGGAACACGAAGGAGTTCTCCTTCGTCACCCTCCACGACGCCTTCTCCACCGGGTCGTCGATCATGCCGCAGAAGAAGAACCCGGACATCGCCGAGCTGGCGCGTGGCAAGTCCGGCCGCCTGATCGGCAATCTCACCGGTCTGCTGGCCACGCTCAAGGCGCTGCCGCTCGCCTACAACCGCGACCTCCAGGAGGACAAGGAGCCGGTCTTCGACTCCTGCGACACCCTCGAGGTGCTGCTCCCCGCGTTCACCGGCATGATGGCCACGCTCACCGTCAACCGGGAGCGCATGGAGGAACTGGCGCCCGCGGGCTTCTCCCTCGCCACGGACATCGCCGAGTGGCTGGTCCGGCAGGGCGTGCCGTTCCGGGTGGCGCACGAGGTCGCGGGTGAGTGCGTCAAGGAGTGCGAGGCGCACGGCATCGAGCTCGACCAGCTGACGGACGAACAGTTCGCCGGGATCTCCCCGCACCTGACGCCCGAGGTCCGCACGGTGCTCAATGTGCCGGGCGCGCTCGCCGCGCGCAGCGGCCGCGGCGGCACGGCGCCGTCGGCGGTGGCCGCACAACTCGCCGAGGTCAAGGCCGATCTGACCCGGCAGCAGGAGTGGGCCGCGGCCAAGGGCTGACCGGCCGCGTCACGCGGCCGGTGACGGCCGCAGGGCCCCGTTCCGAGCGGTACGACCGCCCGGAACGGGGCCCGTTCCGTCCACCGGTTCCGGACCGCGCGGCGTTCTGCGCGGCACCCTCCCGTACGTCTTTCGCCGGGCCGGCTGCTCGTGCTCCCGCCCGTCCGTTCTCTTCTGTTCCTGTTCTGTTACGCACGGTCCGCACGGCACTTCCGGACCTGCCCCGGAGGGCTCCGCTCCGGCCGGGGTGCTGTGCGCCCCGGTACCCCCACGGACCGTTGCTCCGCGCGGAATTGCCTGGTCAGAGACCCGCTCAGCCCGGACGGCCCGCCTCCGTCCGGTCCGCCCACGACTCCGGGCGGACCACGGCGGTGCTGCTTGCGCCCCCTCCCCATTCCGGGCATGTCGCCGCCCGGTCACCCGCACGCACAGCCCCCCGAGCCCGCCGCCCGCGGAATTGGGGGGCCCATTGTCAGTGCCTCCCCTTAGAGTGAATACCAGTTGAGCACGGCAGCGCCACGGGCGGAATGCCAACGCCCGTGTCCGGTGCGGACGGGGGAGAAGTGTGTCCGTTGCCGGAGTCGTCATGTATGGGGGGGAGACAGTAATGAGGACGGGATACACGGTCACTGTTCAGGGAATTCTCGAAGGGGGAGTCATGGAAAGGCTTTTCGGTCGCACGGCCGTTGCGCGGCTGCTGAGAGGCGGGCTGTCCGGGGGTGCGGCGGCGCGGGCACTGTTCCCGGCGGCCGCGGCGGCGGCCGATGACCACCACGCGTCGTTCGCCGCGCTCGCCGGGGCGTCGGTGCAGGCCATGGCTCTGCAGAGCGGTCGAATGCTCGGCGGGCCGGTGCTGAGGACGTGAGGTGTGGCAGGGCTGCCGACTCACCGACGGGGTGGGCGGCCTTTCGTGACAAGCCGCATGGCGAGGGGGAAATGAAGCCTCCTGGACGGCCCGGGATCGAGGGCCTTCCGGGGGCTTCTCCATTTCTTCCCGAGGGGTCCGGGCATGGTGCGTGACGCCCCTGCGCATGGTGCGAATCGAAAAGGCTGAGAGTCTTTCCGTCGGTGGCGCACCATGCTCCGGGAAAGGGGCGCGTTGCGCGATCGAATTCGGTGCGGAAATAGCGAGCGCATCGCAATGACAACGGAAAGCCCTTTCTTCTGCCGGGCGTCACCGCTCATCGACGGCGAGGTTCGTCGGCGGCGGGCGCCGAACTCCCCAGCCGCGAGAGCCGAGTGGCCGTCCGCGCCGTGCCGTCGGCCCCGGTGGAACGCCCGGCGACCGTCCGTGGCGGACCGGCCGCCAGCGTCTCATGGGGCGAACGCCTACCACACGTGATTTTTGCGAGCGCTCCGGGGTGCAGTGTGACCATCCGGGACATCACGCACCAGGGGGCCGGTGCCACCACCGGCCGGCTCCCTCCCCTCGACGGCGTCGGTCGCGCGGCTCGGCGGCTCGGTCGCGCAGCGCTTCGGAATATCGCCGCGTGGGAGGTGCGGCGCCGGGGCGGAGTCGCCCCCGAGCGGCGCCACTCGGGCGCCCGCGCCCGGGTTCCCCGCTCCTGCTGCGACCCCGCGGAACGGCCCGCCACCTGCGGGGGAGGGCGCCGCCATCGGTTAACGTGACGGGCGAACCCACCGTCGGACAGCACGTCAGGGAGCCGGAATGGCATTCGCCCGCCGTGCCGGAGGTGCGGGAGAGACCGCGCCGACGGCCCGTATCGGACTCGGCCTCGCCGCCGTGGGCCGGCCCGGGTACATCAACCTCGGGCGCGACCGCGACCTTCCGGCGGAGCGCACGGTCGACGCCCTGCGCGAGCACACCCACGCCCTGCTGGACGCCGCGTACGCCCGCGGCGTGCGCTATTACGACGCGGCGCGCTCCTACGGCCGGTCCGAGGAGTTCCTCGCCGACTGGCTGCGCCGTCGCCCCGATGTCCGGGACGTGGTGGTCGGCAGCAAGTGGGGCTACACCTACACCGCCGACTGGCGCACCGACGCCGAGGTGCACGAGGTCAAGGACCACAGCGCGGCGGCGTTCGACCGCCAGTACGCCGAGACCCGGGCGGTCCTGGGGGACCGGCTCGACGTGTACCAGATCCACTCCGTCACGCCGGAGAGCCCGGCCCTGACCGACCGCGGACTCCATGAGCGCCTGGCCCGCCTGGCGGCGGAGGGCGTCACGGTCGGCCTGTCCACCAGCGGACCCGCCCAGGCCGACGCGATCCGCGCGGCCCTGGAGGTGACGGTGGACGGCGAACGGCTCTTCCGCAGCGTGCAGTCCACCTACAACGTGCTGGAGAGCTCAGCCGGCCCGGCGCTCGCCGAGGCGCGGGACGCGGGCCTCCACGTCATCGTCAAGGAGTCCATGGCCAACGGCCGGCTGGCCGCACCCGAGGTTGCGCCGTCCGAGGTGACCCGCATCGCCGAGCGGCAGGGGGTGGGGTGCGACACGGTGGCGCTGGCGGCGGTGCTGCACGAGCCGTGGGCCGGAACCGTCCTGTCCGGCGCGGCCACCCCCGGCCAGCTCGCCTCCAACCTCGCCGCCGCCGAACTCCGGCTGGACGACGGCGACATCGCCGCGCTCGCCGGGATCTCGGACGAGCCCGCCGCGTACTGGCGGCACCGGTCCCGGCTGCCGTGGACCTGATCCCCGGCGCCGGCCGCCGCGTCCACGAGGGCGCTCCGGCCGAACTCGCCGCCGCTCCGCTCGAAGTCCTCGGCTGAGGCGGAAGCCCGCCGCGGTGGTGCCCGGTGCTCGGAGGAGTTCCGGGGGCGCCCCTGCCGGATACCGGTCGTCCCCGCCGGCGCCGGGCCGAAGCGCGGCGACGACCTCCGCCCGGCCGCGCGCTCGTACCTGACGACGGGCCCCGGGCAACCTGCGGACGCCTCCGCACGTCATCACCTGAGGTTGCGCCCGGCCGTGAGAGCTGCGGCCTCATGCGCCGCCCCGACGGCACCTTCCGTCAGCCGAACGTCACACACTGCTGCCTCATCGGAGCCTTTTGAGTATCGAGTGAGACAATGATGTCTCATTCGGGTTAGAGTTGTCTCATGTCAGTCGATCGTGAACGGGTGCTGCGGGACGCTGCCGCCCTCCTCAGCCGCAAGGCGACCGCCTCCATGGACGAGATCGCCAAGGCCGCCGGCATCAGCCGGGCCACCCTCCACCGGCACTTCGCCGGGCGGGACGCCCTGGTCAAGGCGCTCGGCGGGCTCGGTGTGCGGCAGGTGGAGGCCTGTGTGACGGCGGCCCGGATCGAGGAGGGGGACCCGGTCGAGGCGGTGCGCCGGCTCGTCGCGGAGGCCGTTCCGGTCTCCGGATTCCTGGCCTTCCTCTACAGCGAGAACCAGCTGTTCGAGCCCGAGCTCATGGACGAGGGCTGGAACCGGATCGACGAGCGGGTCGGCGCCCTCTTCCGGCGCGGGCAGGAGCAGGGCCTGTTCCGTATCGACCTGACCCCCGCCTGGCTGACCGAGGCGCTCTACGCCCTGATCGCCGCCTCGGCCTGGACCGTCCAGGAGGGCAGAGTGGCGTCCAAGGACGCCGGTTACCTGGTCGCCGAGCTCCTGCTCGGCGGAATGATTCGGAGAGTGGAGCAGTGAGCAGCGAGACCGCCGAGCGTCTGTCGGCCTCGGGTACGACCGGCCGGAAGCGAGGGGGAGGCGCGATACCGGGCGGAGCGCCCGGACGCTGGATCGCGCTCGCCGTCCTGGTGCTTGCCGTGCTGCTGGTGGCGGTCGACGCGACCGTCCTGGGTCTGGCCACGCCGTTCCTCAGCGAGGACCTCCGCCCGTCCGGCACCCAGTTGCTGTGGATCGGGGACGTCTACTCCTTCGTCATCGCCGGACTCCTGGTCTCCATGGGCAGCCTCGGCGACCGGGTCGGGCGCAAGAAGCTGCTGCTGATCGGTGCGGTGGCGTTCGGCGGGCTCTCGGCGCTGGCCGCGTACGCCACCTCGCCCGAGATGATGATCGTGGCCCGGGGCCTCATGGGCGTCGCCGGCGCGACGCTGATGCCGGCGACCCTGGCGCTGATCCGCAACCTCTTCCCGGACCCCCGGGAGCGCAGCCTCGCCGTCGGCATCTGGGGCGCCATGGCGTCCGCGGGCGCGGCCGTCGGGCCGGTGGTCGGCGGATTCCTGCTGGAGCACTTCTGGTGGGGCTCGGTCTTCCTGATCAACCTTCCGGTGATGGCCGTCCTGGTGCTGGTCGGAGCCAAGCTGCTGCCCGAGTCCCGGAACCCCGACCCCGGCCCCTGGGACCTGCTCAGTGTCGCGCTGTCCCTCGTCGGCATGGTCGGCGTCGTGTACTGCGTCAAGGAGCTGGCGGCCCACGGGCTCCGCTGGGACGGTGTGGCCGCGGGGCTCGTCGGGGTCCTGGCCCTGGTGGTGTTCGCCCGGCGCCAGCTCACCCTCCGTGCGCCGCTGCTGGACATGCGGCTCTTCCGGAACCGGGGATTCTCCGGCGCGGTGCTGGCGGACCTGCTCACCGTCCTGGGCCTCTCCGGTCTGGTCTTCTTCCTCTCGCAGTTCTTCCAGCTCGTGCAGATGCGGGGGCCGTTGGAGGCTGGGCTCGCCGAACTGCCCGCCGCGGTGGGAGCGGTGTCCGCGGGACTCGTCGCCGGAACCCTCGCCCGGCGCTTCTCGGTGCGGATCGTGGTCGCGGGCGGGCTGGCCGCGGTGGGCCTCGCGCTCGCCGTGCTGACCCTGCTGGACGTGCGGGCGGGCTACCCGATGCTCGGCGCGGCGCTGCTGGTGGTGGGCATCGGTGCGGGCTTCTCCTTCACCGTCACCGCGGACGTGATCCTCTCCAGCGTGCCCAAGGAGCAGGCGGGCGCGGCGTCGGCCGTCTCCGAGACGGCGTACGAGCTCGGCGCGGCCCTGGGGATCGCGCTCCTCGGCTCGGTGGTCACCGGCGTCTACCGCGGCTTCACCGCCCCGGCGGGGGTGCCGGAGACCGTGTCGGCCACGGCCCACGAGTCGCTGGGCGGCGCCGTGGAGGTGGCCGCGGGGCTGCCGGGCGGTGTGCGGAGTGCGCTGCTGTCGTCGGCGCAGGAGGCCTTCGTCGACGGACTGCGGATCGCCGCCGGCCTCGGCGCCGTGGTGCTCCTGGCGACCGCCGCGGCGGCCTGGTTCCTGCTGCGGGGCCAGAAGCTCGAGGACGGCGAGCGGGACGCGACCGAGGGCGACGGCCACGAGCCGGAAGCCGCTCCGGCCGCCGGAGCGGAGGTCTGACGGCACCGTCCCGCCGAGGGTGCCGAGCTCGCTGCGCAGGCGGCGGGAGTCGGGAAGCAGGAGTCGGGAAACGGAGTGCGGCCCCGGCCGCCCCTCAAGGCATCGAGGGGCGGCCGGGGCCGTTTCCACTCGGGCCGCCCGTCCTCTCCCGCGCCGCAAAGGGCCAGGTCGGACGCCGTGCCGGTCGTCGCGGGGGCTTCGTCGGCCCCGGCTGGGCGCTCCCCGTTTCCGGCGCGTTGCGGAGGCCGTGACACAACCGATGCCGAGGAAATCTCTCCCGAACTCTTGAGGGATCGTTCAACGATATCTACGTTGTCTCCCATGCCAGGATGCATGTCGACGGCCCGCCGCCGGTGTCCCGCGTCGGCGGGGCCACGGCGTCCGCTCCGTCCGTTCGTCGGCGCGGCGCGGCATCCGTCCTGGACTGCCGTCCTTCCCCTGTGAGGTGCCCTGTGACAGCCACACCCACCAGCTCCCCGCCCGTCGCCGACGAGGTGACCGGCCGCCTCGGGTGGTACCGGTCCTTCACGCCCCAGGGCCGACGCGCCTTCAAGGGGGCCTTCGGCGGATTCGCCCTGGACTCCTACGACTTCCAGGTGCTGCCGCTGAGCATGGTCGCCATCGCGGCCTACTTCGGCCTCACACAGGCGCAGACGGGCCTGCTGACCACGGTCACCCTGCTGGTGTCCGCGTTCGGCGGCATCCTCGCCGGGGTCCTGATCGACCGGGTCGGCCGGGTCCGGACGCTGATGATCACGGTGGGCACCTACGCCGTCTTCACCGTGCTGTGCGGCTTCGCGGTCAACTACCCGATGCTGCTGGTCTGCCGGGCCTTCCAGGGGCTCGGCTTCGGCGGTGAATGGGCGGCCGGCGCGGTCCTGGTGGCGGAGTACGCCCGAGCGCGATACCGGGGCAGGGTGCTGGCCTTCATCCAGAGCTCCTGGGCGGTCGGCTGGGGCCTCGCCGTCATCGTCTCGACGGTCGTGATGGACACCGTCGCGCCCGATCTCGCCTGGCGGGTCATGTTCTTCACCGGCGCGCTGCCGGCCCTGCTGCTGCTCTACCTGCGCCGCAACGTCAAGGACGCCCCCGCGGTGGCCGAGCGCCTGGCCAAGGAGAAGACCCGCCTCCCGCTGTCGGCGATCTTCCAGGGCGACCTGGCCCGCAAGACGTTCTTCGCCTCGCTCCTCGCCACCGGTGTCCAGGGCGGGTACTACACCATCGCCACCTGGCTGCCGACCTACCTCAAGGCCGAGCGGGGCCTCACGGTCGTCGGCACCGGCAGCTACCTCTTCCTGCTCATCACCGGTGCGTTCTGCGGCTATCTGACCGGCGGGTACGTCACCGACTTCCTGGGCCGCAAGAAGTCCTTCGCGCTGTTCGCGGTCCTCAGCGCGGGTCTGCTGATGGCCTACATCAACATCCCCGCGGGCTCCAACACCCTGCTGCTGTTCCTCGGGTTCCCGCTGGGCTTCTGCTCGTCGGCCATCTTCTCCGGCTTCGGCTCCTTCCTCGCCGAGCTGTACCCCGGCACGGTCCGCGGCACCGGGCAGAGCTTCACGTACAACGTGGGCCGCGCGGTCGGCGCGTTCTTCCCCACGGCCGTCGGATTCTCCGCGGGCAGCGCGGGGGTGGGCGGTGCCCTGGTCTACGGAGCGATCGGCTATGTGATCGCGCTGGTGGCCCTGCTGGGCCTGCCCGAGACCCGGGGCCAGGAACTCGAAGCGTAGGAGCCGGAGCCCGCTCGGACTCCTCACCGGGGCCGGCGCCTCCCACCGCAGGCACGTCGCAGGCCTTCCGTCCACGGAAGGTCTGCGACGGCGTGCGACATGACACGGCACGCGACAACGTGTGCTGAAATCCCGTGCTGAGCCGGGGAGTCGGCGCCGCACCGGAGGAATCACCGGCCGGAGAAATCCACCGGCCGGAGAAATCCACCGGCCCGGTGGGCCGCGGTCTCACCCGTGGCCCCCGGGCCTCATGTCTGTTGCGTCGTCGGGGTCCCCTCGGTCCGGTCCCCTCAGCCCCGCCCCGCCGCAGCGGACGCCGTTCGGGGCGCGGCCGACGGCCGGCGCCGTGACGCCGTCACGAAGCGCACGGGCAACCCCGGTACGGCCTGCGCGGCGGCGGCGAGATGCGCCTCGGGAACCACCCCGATGACCGGATAGCCGCCGGTCGTCGGGCAATCGGCGAGAAAGACCACGGGCTTGCCGTCGGGCGGCACCTGGACCGCGCCCAGCACCATGCCCTCGCTGGGGAGTTCGCCGGGCCGCGCCCGTTCCAGCGCCGGCCCCTCGGTGCGCAGCCCGATCCGGTTGCTGCGCGAGGAGACGGTGAAGCGCACCGAGGTGAAGGTGTGCCACGCGGCCGGGGTGAACCAGTCGTCGCGCGGCCCCGGCAGGACCGGCAGCACCAGCTCACGCGGCGGCGCCTGCCACAGGGCGATGTCGGCGGGGACGGGATGCCCGAACGGCCCGCCCAGGGGCAGGGTGTCCCCGTCCGCGAGCGGCGGCGGGCCGGTACCGGAGAGCAGATCGGTGGACCTGCTGCCCAGCACCGGTTCCACCGCGATGCCGCCGCTGACCGCCACATAGCTGCGCAGCCCCGCCGACGCGGCGCCGACCTCCAGCACCGCTCCGGCCGGCAGCCGCACCGGAGCCGCCCAGGGCACCGGCCGGCCGTCGACCCGTACCGGCGCCGGAGCCCCGGTCACGGCGGCCATGACGGGACGGGTGGTGCGCAGGGCGACCCCGGTCATGGTCGTCTCCAGGGTCGCCGCCCCGGGGTCGTTGCCCACCAGCCGGTTGGCGAGCCGGTGCGCGGGCTGGTCCAGGGCGCCGGACCGCGGCACTCCGAGGGCCGCGTGACCGAAGCGCCCCAAGTCCTGGACGGTGGTGAGGGCACCCGCCCGGAGAACGTCGAGCCCGGCCCCCGTCATGACGGCCCCGCAGTCCGCGCGGGCGACCGCGCGGCCCCGGATTCCGCACCCGGCCGCGCCGGGTCCTCCGGGACGAACCGCACCCGGGTACCGGGCGTCAGCAGCGCCGCCGGGTCACGGCTGACGTCCCACAGCCGGAGCCCGGTGGTGCCGATCAACTGCCAGCCGCCGGGGGAGGAGCTGGGATAGACGCTGGTGTACGGCCCCGCGAGGGCGACGGACCCGGCGGGGACGGAGGTGCGCGGGGTGTCCCGACGGGGCACGTGGTACTGCTCGGGAAGCCCGGTCATGTAGCCGAAGCCTGGCGCGAACCCGCAGAAGGCGACCCGGTGTTCATGGCTCGCGTGCACCTCCGGCACCTCCTCCGGCGCCACCCCCCACAGCGCGGCGACGGTGGCGAGGTCCGCACCGTCGTAGCGCACGGGGATCTCCACCAGCGGGCCCTCGTCCAGGGTCAGCGGCGGTACCTGCCACCGCGGGAGCTCGGCCGCGAGCCCGTCCGGGGCGTCGACGCCCCGGAGCAGCACCGTCTGCGCGGCGGGCACGATCTCCCGGACGCCGGTCAGCTCTCCCTCCGCGCCGCGCCGCCGCAGCTCCGCGTACAGCGCCTGCGCCTGCTCCGCGCCATCGAGGTCGACCAGCAGCGAGTCCTCCCCGACCGGGATCACCCTCATGCGAAGGCCTCCACCCTGACCCCGGCCTCCTCCAGCGCCTGCCGGACCCGGCGGGTGAGGGCGACGGCTCCGGGGGTGTCCCCGTGCACGCACAGGGACCGGGCCCGGACCGCGACATCGGTCCCGTCGAGGGCGCTCGTCCTGCCGTCGAGGGCCAGGGAGAGCGCCGTCGCGGTGATCCGGTCCGGATCGGTGACGACGGCCCCCGGCTGCCGCCGGGACACCAGGGTGCCCTCGGCGGTGTAGGCCCGGTCGACGAACGCCTCGGCGAAGGTCCGCAGGCCCGCCTCCTCCGCGGCGGCGTGCAGGGCCGAGCCGGGCAGGCCGAGCACCGGCAGCGTCGGATCGGCGTGCCGCATCCCCGCGACGACGGCGGCTGCCTGCTCCCGGTCGGTGACGACCCGGTTGTACAGCGCGCCGTGCGGCTTGACGTAGACGACGTCCGCACCGGCGGCCCGGGCGAACACCTGGAGGGCGCCGATCTGGTAGGTGATCTCGTCGGCGAGCTCGTCCGGCGGCACGTCCATCGCCCGCCGGCCGAACCCGGCCAGATCCCGGTAGGAGACCTGGGCCCCGATGCGTACGCCGCGCTCTGCGGCGAGATCGCAGACCCGCCGGATGGTGCTGGGATCGCCCGCGTGGAACCCGGTGGCGACATTGGCGCTGCTGACGATCGACAGCAGGGCCGCGTCGTCGGTGAGAGTCCACCGTCCGAAGTTCTCACCCAGGTCGGCGTTGAGGTCGACGACTGTGCCTGACATCGCTTTTCGTTCTCCCGAGGGTCTCGGACCGGTCCTCACGACCGGTCACGCTATGCGGTAGTCCGTGTCCCGTGCGTCGGTGATGAACATGTACCCGGGTGCGTGAGTGATGGCGAACGGCGGGCGGGAGGCCATCAGTACGGCCTGCGGGGTGACCCCGCAGCCCCAGAAGACCGGGACGTCGCCCGGCGCGGCGGAGACCGGATCGCCGAAGTGCGGCCGGTCCAGGGCGTCGATGCCCAGGGCCGCCGGGTCGCCGGTGTGCACCGGGGCACCGTGCACCCCGGGCATCAGCGCGGTCGCGCGGACCGCGGTGTCCACCAGATCCGCGGGCACCGGCCGCATGCTGACCACCATCGGGCCGCGCAGCCGCCCCGCCGGACGGCACTCCACCGTGGTCCGGAACATCGGGACGTTCCGCCCCTGTTCCACATGGCGCAGCGGCACCCCCGCCTCGGCCAGCGCCGACTCGAAGGTGAAGCTGCACCCGATGAGGAAGGTGACCAGGTCCGGCCGCCACCGGTCCACGACCCGGTCCGGCTCGTCGACGAGTTCGCCGTGCTCCCAGACGCGGTAGCGCGGCAGATCGGTGCGCAGGTCGGCTCCGGGCGCGAGCGGTGTGGAGTGGCCTCCCGGGTCCGTGACGTCGAGGACCGGGCAGGCGGTGGGGTTGCGCCGGCAGAACAGCAGGAACTCGTCCGCCCAGTCCTGGGGGAGGGAGACCAGGTTGACCTGCGTGTACCCGGTCGACCAGCCAGTGGTGGGCGCGGCCGCGCCGTCCCGGAAGAGGGCGCGGGCCCGTTCCGGCGTGAGTGCTCCGGGGGCGGCGATAGCGGTCATCACGTTCCTCTGCTCTCGGAAGGGCACGGCCTCTCGGAAGGACACGGCCGTTGCCCGGGGTGCCGCCGTCGGTCCGCGGTGCGGTCCGGAGGCGGCCCGGGCCCGGTACCGGTCCGCCGGGCTGTAACGGCTGGCAGGTCACCGGCCCGGGGTCGGGCGCGAGGTGAGGATGCCGCCGTGGTCGGCAGCCGCATCTCATGGTAGTTATCGTTGAACGATCCGACAAGAAGTCTGTTGCCTTGTTCTCACCCGGGCCACCTAGAATGCGCAGCGGAGCGGTGTGGACCGCACCGGTGACGAATGGGCCCTCTCCGAGAGGAACAGACCGTGGGAACCGAGGTCGATCCGGCGGCGCTCGCCGGTGACCGTGCCCTGCTGGGCCGCACCAGCACCGCCGAACGCGTGGCGGACATCCTGCGGACGCGGATCGCCGAAGGTCTTCTGCCACCGGGCAGCAAGCTCTCCGAGGAGGCCATCGGCGGAGCCCTGGGCATCTCCCGCAACACCCTCCGCGAGGCGTTCCGGCTGCTCACCCACGAGCGGCTGCTCACCCACGAACTCAACCGGGGTGTCTTCGTCCGGATCCCGGCGGTCAAGGAAGTCGTCGACATCTTCCGGGTGCGCACGCTCGTGGAGTGCGCGGTGATCCGGAACCTGGGTGCCCCGCCGTACCAGCTCAAGGCGGCCGAGGCCGCCGTCGCCGAGGGGGAGCGGGCCGCCGAGGCCGGGTCCTGGCTCGACCTGGGCACCGCCAACATCCACTTCCACCGCGACCTGGTGGCCCTCGCCAACAGCCCGCGCACCGACGAGCTGATGCAGGGCATCCTGGCCGAACTGCGCCTGGTCTTCCACATGATGGACAACCAGCGCAGCTTCCACGAGCCGTACCTGGCACGCAACCGGCAGATCCTCGGCGCCCTCCGCACCGGCAACCCGGTCAAGGCGGAGCAGCTGCTGGCCGCGTATCTGCAGGACGCGGAGACCCAGATCGTGCAGCACTACGCACAGCGCATCGCCGGCACCCGCAAGGGCGCCGAGGAGTAGGGGAGCGGCCGCCCCGCCGTGGGGCGGGGCCGGCGCCGGGATACGACGGGGCGGCCGGTGCGCCGGGCGGCGAGGTGCGTGCCCCGGCCGGTATGCGACGCGGGCCGGAGTGCGACACGGGTCCGTACACGACGAGGCCCCCGCCTCGGGCGGGGGCCGGTCAGGTGTCGGTGCCGCGGCCGGGACCGCGGCGCGGAGTCGGGACGGGCCCTGACGGGCCGTCGGCGCTCCGGCTGCCGCGCGCGGAGGCTACGCGGCCTTCGCCTTGGTGGCGTAGATGTCCACGTACTCCTGGCCCGACAGCCGCATGACCTCGCTCATCACCTCGTCGGTCACGGCCCGCAGCACATAGCGGTCGCGGTCCATGCCGTCGTAGCGGGCGAAGTCCAGCGGCTCGCCGAAGCGGACGGTCACCGGGCTGATCCGGGGCAGGCCCTTGCCGCCGGGCTGCACCTTGTCCATGCCGATCATCGCGAACGGGACCACCGGGGCACCGGTCATCAGCGCCAGCCGGGAGACGCCCGTCCGGCCGCGGTAGAGGCGGCCGTCGGGGGAGCGGGTGCCCTCCGGGTAGATGCCGAAGACCTTGCCCTCCTCCAGGACCCGGCGGCCGGTCATCAGCGCCGCGACGCCGCCGCGCCCGCCGTCCCGGTCGACCGGGATCATGCCGGAGGTGGTGAAGAACCACGCCATCAGCCGGCCCTTGACGCCCTTGCCCTTGACGTACTCGTCCTTGCCGATGAAGAAGACCTGCCGCTTCACGGTGAGGGCCAGGAACATGGAGTCGATGAAGGTGACGTGGTTGCCGGCGAGGATCACCGGACCCGACTCCGGGATGTGCTCCATGCCCTCGACCTTCGGGCGGAACAGGACGCGCATGAGCAATCCGAGAAACGCCTTGAGCATGATGCGGGACAACGGGCCCTCCGGTCGTGGTGGTCGGCTGGTGCACCCACGGGGAACCAGTTCACCGTACGAGTGCGCAGGTGAGGACGATACTCGCGGGTCAACCACGATCGCACGTCGGGTTCACCCGACTGATACGTGTTGTTGACGTCTGTTACTCCTGCGTTCTGCGGGGTGCCTCCCCTGCGAAGTGCGGTGCCGCATACGATCATCCGAAGTTTTTCCGTAAGGACTTGATCGCAGCCGATCACATCGAGGAGTGCTCATGCAGCAGGAGATGCAGCCGGGGCGGCGCGCCCTCCTGGGGGTCGCGGCCCTCGGCGCGGGAGCGGCCGTTCTGGGCGGAGCCGGGACCGCCGCGGCCGACGGACGGGCGACGGACCGCGGCGTCCGCGGTCTCCCGGTGCCCACGGTCATCGGCCACCGGGGCGCCAGCGGCTACCGTCCGGAGCACACCCTCGGCTCGTACCAGCTCGCGCTGGACCTGGGGGCGGACATCATCGAGCAGGACCTGGTGCCCACCAAGGACGGGCACCTCGTCTGCCGGCACGAGAACGACATCACCGCCACCACGGATGTCGCCGACCACCCCGAGTTCGCCTCGCGCAAGGCGACCAAGAAGGTCGACGGCAAGAGCCTCACCGGGTGGTTCACCGAGGACTTCACCCTCGCCGAGCTGAAGACCCTGCGCGCCAAGGAGCGCATCCCCAAGACGCGCCAGCACAACACCCTCTACGACGGACGCTGGGCCGTACCGACCTTCCAGGAGGTCCTTCGCTGGGCCGACGAGCAGGGCCGGCGCCGCGGCCGGCCGGTGTGGCTCTACGTCGAGACCAAGCACCCCACCTACTTCCGGAAGCTGGGCCTCGGTCTGGAGGAGCGGCTCGCCAAGCTGCTCCGGGCGCACGGCCGGCACCGGAAGGACTCGCCGACCTTCCTGCAGTCCTTCGAGCCGAGCAGCATCCAGCGGCTGCGCAAGCTGGTGTCCACCCCGAGCATCGTGCTGCTGGACGCCGCGGACACCCGGCCGTACGACTTCGTCGAGGCGGGCGACCCCCGCACCGTCGCCGACCTGGTCAAGCCCGAGGGCCTGAAGTGGATGGCCGGCTTCACCGACGGCATCGGCCCCTGGCTGAACCTGATCATTCCTCAGGACGCCAAGGGCAACCTCGGCAAGGAGACGACGCTGGTCAAGGACGCGCACGCGGCCGGGCTGCTGCTGCACCCGTACACCATGCGCAACGAGAACAGCTTCCTGCCCGCCGACTTCCGGCGCGGCACGGACCCCAACGCCTACGGGGACGCGTTCGGGGCGTTCAAGCGGTACTTCGAGACCGGGATCGACGGCATCTTCTCCGACAACTGCGACACGGCGCTGCTCGCCCGGGACGCCTTCCTCGGCAAGAGCTGACCCGGGGGGCAGTGCCGACGGGCGCCACGGGGCGGCGGGGGCCACCGGGGACAACCGGAATCCGGTTGCCGCCCCGGTCCGCGGGCCCTCGGCGCCCGTGGCCCGGCACCCTGCCGGAGGTCACCCGCCGCGTCGGACGTCACCATCCGGCACCGGTCACCACGGCCACCGGTCACCACGGCCACCGGTCACCACGGCCACCGGTCACCACGGCCACCGGTCACCACCGGAACCGGTCACCACCGGAACCGGGCCCCGAGGACCGCGCTGTCCTCGGGGCCCGGTGGCGGTGCGCCTTCCTCCGGTCTCTCCCGGAACAGCCGCCCCTCGCCGGAACGTGACCGTCCCCTGGAAGCCCTGCGTACGACACCGGGCCCCGACACGGACGGGTGAGCCGGTCCGCGCGGTGAAACCGGCGCGCACGCCCCGGATGTCCCGCCCGGTATGACATCCAGCGATCTGCTCATCGCCCTGCGCCCGCTGCTCGCCGCCGAGGCCGCGGCCGAGGCGTACGGCACCGGAGTCGAGCCGGCGGATCTCGAACAGAGCGTCTGGGTACGGCTGCTGGAGCGCAGCCGGCAGGCCGGGCCGCCCGCCGCCCCGGCCGCGTGGCTGCGGGCCGCCGTGCGCACCGAGGGACGGCTCGCCCGGCGACGGGCGCTGCACGAGGTCCCGTACGGGGCGGCCGCTCCCGCCGGACACCGGGTCGCCGGCACCGGCGGGCCCGCCGTGGAGCGGGCGGCGGACCCGTCCCCCGGGGTCGAGGACCGAGTGCTGGTGGCCGAGACATGCCGGGCGGTGCGTACGGCCGTGGCCCGGCTCCCCGGGCGCTGCCCGGGGCTGCTGGCTGCGATGTTGTCGCCGAAAGACCCCACGTACCGCGAAGTCGCAGGTGAGTTGGGTATCTCACAAGGGAGTTTGGGGCCGACGCGTTCCCGATGCCTTGGATGTTTGCGCAGAATGCTCCTGGCGGAGGTTGCGGCTCCCGAACTTCGGGGAAAGGAGCGTTAGCCGACCGGCGCCACGGAGGCGGCGTGCACCCCACGGCGGCTCCACGGAAGGGCCAACGGCCCGGGCGCGGCCAACCACCCTCATCGCGCCCGGACGGACCGACTAGGGGAGGCATGCGCACATGGGCATGAGCGTGACCATCTCTGCGGCGACCGAGCACGACGCCGAGCAGATTCTCAAGCTCCAGTACCTCTGCTACCAGAGCGAGGCGGCACTTTACGGCGACTACACCCTCGAACCCCTGACCCAGTCCCTGGACGCCCTGCGGGCCGAACTGGGCCGGGGCTGCGTGCTCGTGGCCCGGCTCGGCGAGGAGGTCGTCGGCTCGGTGCGCGGCACGGTCGACGGGGACGGCACGGCGGGCATCGCCCATCTGATCGTGCATCCGCGGATGCAGCGCCACGGTCTGGGCGGACGGCTGCTCCGGGCGATCGAGCAGCGGCTCTCCGGGGAACTGGAGGCCAAGCGGTACCGGCTCCTCACCGGCCACCGCAGCGAGGGGAATCTGCGGCTCTACCGCCGTTGCGGCTACGCGCCCGTCTCCACCGAGCAGATCTCCCGGAAGCTGAGCATGGTCACCCTGGAGAAGACGGTCACCCTGGAAAAGGATGTGGTACCGGACCTCGTCGCCAGCGCCTGAGCGTTCCCCGGGCCCGGGCATGGGCATGGGCATGGGCACGGGCCCGTCGGGCGGTCACGCCCGGCGGGCCCGGCGCAGCCAGAGGAGTCCGGTCACCGGCAGCACCAGCGGCAGGAAGAGATAGCCCATGCCGTAGTCGGACCAGACGGTGGCGTCCGGGAACGCCGACGGCTCGGCCAGGGTCCAGGTGCCCACGGTGAGGACGCCGATGAGTTCGGCGGCACAGCACACCATCGCCAGCCGGCGGGCCCGCTCGCCGCCCCGGACCAGCGAGACCAGGATGAACGCGTAGACCAGCGCGGCGACGGCCGAGAGCACGTACGCCAGCGGCGCCTCGTCGAACTTCATGAGCATCTGGACCACGGAACGGGACGTGGCGCCCACCGTGAAGACGCCGTAGAGCAGCACCAGCAGCCGGCCGGGTCCTTCACCGAGCCGCCCGGCGCGGATTCCGGGGGCCGGTTCCGGCCCACTGTCCGCCGGGCCGCGGGGACCGACGACGGACTCCCGCGCGGTCGCGGAGTCCGGCGCCGCAGTGGACTCCTGGGCGGCGGGCTCCTGGGCAGCGGCGGACTCGCGTGCCGCGGCGGACTCCGGCGCGGTGGTGGACTCACGTGACGCGGCGGACTCAGGCACCGGAGCCTCCCCAGATGTCGAACAGCCGCACCTCGAGCACGGCCAGGACCACGGCACCGGCCGACACCGTCGCCGACCCCCACCGGGTCCGTTCGGACAGTGAGAGGAATCCGGCCGCGGGCACGGCGGCGGCGGCGCCCAGCAGATACGCGACGAAGATGGCGGTGCCCTCGTGCGGCTTCTCCCCGCCTGCCAACCGCACGAGACCGACGGCGAGCTGGACGACGACGAGCAGGGTCACCACGGCCATGCCGATGAAGTGCCAGTCCTTGGTCGGCTGGTCACGGTGGAAGGCGAATCCGCACCACGCGGCGAGGGCGAGCGCGGTCCCGCCGACCACGATCGTCAGCGCGTCGATCACCGGGACCTCACCGTGGAGCGGCGCGGCCCCCGGGCGCGCGCGGTCAAGCGGTTGACAAGCATGGGACGACTCTAATGCGCCCGAAACGCCCGGCTGCGCGCGCCCCCGGAACCGGAACGTAGGCTCCCGCCCCATGAAGATCTCCGCTGACGCGCTGCTGTTCGACATGGACGGAACCCTGATCTCCTCGATGGAGTCGGTGCTGCGGTGCTGGACCCGCTGGGCACGGGAGCACGGCATATCCGCCGAGGAGTTCGCCCGGATCCCGCTGCACGGCCGCCCCGCGGCCGAGATCATCGCCGATCTGCTGCCCGCGGAGCGGATCCCCGGGGCGCTGGCCCGGATCGAGCAGCTGGAGGTCGAGGACGCGCGCGGCGGCGTCGTGATCCTCCCCGGCACCCGGGACCTGCTCTCCTCGCTGCCCGACGGCGGCTGGGCCGTCGTCACCTCCGCCACCCGCCGGCTCGCCGAGGCGCGGCTGGCCGAGGCCGGGATCCGTCCGCCGCTGCTCGTCGCGGCCGACGACATCACCCGCGGGAAGCCGGACCCGGAGCCGTTCCTGCTCGCCGCGGAGAAGCTGGGCGCCGCTCCGGAGCGCTGCGTCGTCTTCGAGGACGCTCCGGCCGGGCTGGCCGCGGGCCGCGCCGCCGGGATGCACACCGTGGCGCTGGCCACCACACACGAGCCCGCGGAACTGCGCGCGGACACGCTCGTCACCGACCTCTCCGCGGTCTCCGCACGTCCCACGGACTCCGGAATCGAGCTCTCCGTACGCCTCTGAGCTGCGATGTTTCAAAGGGTGATCAAATGCGTCCGCCATGTGGACGCATTTGATCGGCCCGCACAGGTGTCTGCTTTACTGGCCCGCATGACCACGACGAGCTGCCGCACCCCTGCGACCGAGGCGATGACGACGCCCGGTGCTCGTTGCCTGTGTCGAATGTGTGACCGCTGAGGGCCCCCGCCTGAGCCTCGCGCCCCGAAGCGAGACCGCTTCCCCCTGCCCGATCCGGCAGGAGAGAGCCCCGCTGCTCCGCACGCACTGACGTTGCGGACCGCGTCCTCCCGCGTCACGTTCCCTCCGGCCCGTCCGGACCACCCCCCCCGCACCGTGACGCGCCCCGAGACGAATGCCCCCGTGCCCGGTGGCGATCCCGCCGCGCACTCGAAGCAATGGAAACCCCCTGTGATCACCACAACGGGCCTGACCAAGGTCTACCGCTCACGAGGCCGTGAGGTCACCGCCCTGGACGGCGTCGACCTGCACGTCCGCGAGGGCGAGGTGTACGGCGTCGTGGGCCGGAGCGGCGCCGGCAAGTCCACCCTCATCCGCTGTGTGAACCTGCTGGAGCGCCCCAGCTCCGGCACGGTCACCGTGGACGGCCGGGACCTCACCGCCCTCACCGGCCGCGGCCCCGGGATCCTCCCCGGCGGCAGCCGCGCGGGCGCCGCACTGCGCCAGGCGCGCAGCCACATCGGCATGGTCTTCCAGCACTTCAACCTGCTGTCCTCGCGTACCGTGCAGGACAATGTGGAACTGCCGTTGGAGATCCTCGGTGTCTCCGGGCGGGAGCGCTCGCGCAAGGCCCTGGAACTGCTCGACCTGGTCGGCCTCGCCGACAAGGCCAAGGCCTACCCGGCGCAGCTCTCCGGCGGCCAGAAGCAGCGCGTCGGCATCGCCCGCGCCCTGGCCGGCGACCCGAAGGTGCTGCTCTCCGACGAGGCCACCTCGGCGCTCGACCCCGAGACCACCCGCTCGATCCTGCAGCTGCTGCGCGACCTCAACCGGCAGCTCGGCCTCACCGTGCTGCTCATCACGCACGAGATGGACGTGATCAAGTCGGTCTGCGACTCCGCCGCGCTGATGAAGGGCGGCCGGATCGTGGAGTCGGGCACCGTCTCCGACATCCTCGCCACCCCCGGCTCCGAGCTGGCGGACGAGCTGTTCCCCGTCGGCGGTGAGGCCTCCGGCCCGGACCGTACGGTCGTCGACCTCACCTTCCACGGCGAGGCCGCCACCCAGCCGGTGATCTCGCAGCTCTCGCGCACCTACAACATCGACATCTCCATCCTCGGCGCCGCCATGGACACCGTCGGCGGCCGGCAGGTGGGCCGGATGCGCATCGAACTGCCCGGACGCTTCGAGGAGAACGTCGTCCCGATCGGCTTCCTGCGCGAACACGGACTGCAAGTGGACGTCGCCGGCCCCGAGGCCGCCGTCGAGCTCGCCAAGGAGGGCGCCAAGTGACCTGGCCGGAGATGCAGCCCCTGCTGTCGCAGGCCTGTTGGGACACCCTCTACATGGTCGGCTGGTCCACCCTGCTCGCGGTCGTCGGCGGGCTGCCGCTCGGCGTGCTGCTGGTCCTGACCGACCGTGGCGGACTGCTGCAGAACATCGTGGTGAACAAGGTCGTCGGCGTGGTCGTGAACATCGGCCGCTCGCTGCCGTTCATCATCCTCATGGTCGCGCTGATCCCCTTCACCCGCTCGATCGTCGGCACCACCATCGGCCCGGAGGCGGCGATCGTCTCCCTCGCCGTCGGCGCGATCCCGTTCTTCGCACGGCTCGTCGAGACCTCCGTGCGCGAGGTCGACCACGGGCTGGTCGAGGCCGTCCAGGCGATGGGCGGCAGCACCTGGACCGTCGTCCGCAAGGCCCTGCTGCCGGAGTCGCTGCCCTCCGTCGTCGCCGGGCTCACCACCACCGTCATCGCCCTCATCGGCTACTCGGCGATGGCCGGGGCCGTCGGCGCCGGCGGCCTGGGCGACGTGGCCATCCGCTACGGCTACCAGCGGTTCGAGACGGACCTGATGCTCATCACCGTCGGCGTCCTGGTCGTGATCGTGACCGCGGTCCAGCTGACCGGTGACCTGGCCGCTCGCCGCCTGTCCAAGCGCGGCCGGTCGGTCTCGGCGGCCACCCGGTGGCGGATCCTCAGCCGGCCCGCGCCGGGCGCGACGACCCTCAACCCCTGATCTCCCTGCACCACCCCCAGCAGGGCGTACCACCCATGGAGAAAGGCACTTTTCGTGCGTAACACTGCCAAGATCGCAACGTCCGTCCTCGCCGCGGGAGCCCTCACCCTGGGGCTCTCCGCCTGCGGAACCGGATCCGGCTCCGCCAAGGCCGACGCGAACGCCCCGCTCAAGGTCGCCGCGAGCCAGGTCCCCCACGCGGAGATCCTGGACTACGTCAAGACCCACCTGGCGAAGAAGGCGAACCTCGAACTCGAGGTGCAGCCCTTCACCGACTACGTGACGCCGAACACCGCCACCCAGGACGGCTCGGTCGACGCCAACTACTTCCAGAACCAGCCCTACCTCGACGACTTCAACAAGAAGAAGGGCACCACCATCGTGCCCGTCGTCACCGTGCACCTGGAGCCCCTGGGCCTGTACTCGCACAAGGTGAAGAAGGCCGACGGCCTGCGGAGCGGCGCCACCGTCGCCATACCCAACGACACCGTCAACGAGGCCCGCGCGCTGAAGCTGCTGGACGCCAACGGCATCATCGAGCTCAAGAAGGGCGCCGGCAACGAGGCCACCCCGCGGGACATCGCGAAGAACCCCAAGAAGCTGAAGTTCAAGGAGCTGGAGGCCGCCCAGCTGCCCCGCTCCCTCGACGATGTCGACGCCTCGGTGATCAACGGCAACTACGCCATCGACGCGAAGCTCAAGCCGGCCAAGGACGCGCTGGTCCTGGAGTCGCCCAAGAACAACCCCTACGGCAACTTCCTGGCCGTGAAGAAGGGCAACGAGAAGGACCCGCGGGTGAAGAAGCTCGCCAAGCTCCTCACCAGCCCCGAGGTCAAGAAGTTCATCGAGGACAAGTACGACGGCTCCGTCACCGCGTCGTTCTGATTCCCCGTCCGGCCGGACCCCGCCGGGGCCGGGTGGCGGCGTCCCCGACGGGATTCCGCACCCGGCCCCGACGGTTCTCCGTACACCCCCGGCGGACTGCCGGTACCGGAACCCGCAGGCCCGGCCCCCGCGCTGGTCGGCTCCGGACGGCACCCGGCCGAACCGGAACATCCGGTCGTCCCCGAACACCGAGGTGACGCCGGGGTGTCGGACCGGATACGGACACCGCGCCCCGGCCCCCGGACACGGCTGCCGTTCGAACAGTGAGGCGATGGTTCCGCACCCCCGGCCGGGAGTGCGGAACCATCGCTTTCGGCCACTCCCGGCACTCCGTCATCTCCCGTTCCCACCCTGCGAGATGACCCCCAGGCTGCGTTTTCGCAGGCCGATGCTGCATGCTGGGCTTTCTGGCAGGTCCCTGGCTACGGAGCGGCGCATGACATCCACCTTCCCGGACATCACCATCAGCACCGAACGGCTGGTGCTGCGCCCGTTCGAGGAAGCGGACGTGCCCGCGCTCACGGACATGATGAACGACGAACTGGTGACCGCCTGGACGCCCGTCCCCCAGCCGTACACCGCCACCGACGCCCGCGACTGGGCCACCCGCCTCGCCCCCGCCCAGCGCACCGAGGGCCGCGGTGTCGTCTTCGCCGTCACCGAGTTCCTCACCCAGCGGCTCGTCGGCACCGTGAACCTGCGGAACACCGACTGGCACTGCCTGTCCACCGAGGCCGGCTACATCACCGCCCCCTGGGCCCGCGGCGAGGGCTACGCCTGCGAGTCGATGCAGGCCGTCGCGCTCTGGCTGTTCCGGGACCAGAAGTTCGAGCGGATGGAACTGCGCACCGCCGCCGACAACACCGCCTCCCAGCAGGTCGCCCAGAGGATCGGCTGCATCAGCGAGGGCGTACTGCGCAACGCGGGTATATGCCGCAGCAAGGTGGAAAACGGTACGGACGGCAGCTGGACGGACATGCGCACCGACCTGATCGTGTGGAGCCTCCTGCCGGAGGACCTGGAAGACCTCTCGGGCGCTCTGACGGACGCGAGCGGCTACCCCGCGTACCCCGACTGGAACTGAGAGCCCGGACCCGGACGGCGGCCCCGCCGGCGGGCCCGCCCCCGCGCGTCGAGCCGCACACCCGCAGCGCACAGGCCTGGACCTGCCCGGTACTGTGCAGCCCCGGGGCGAACCCCCGCACCCCGGGTGCCCCGCTCGCACACCCGCGGGCACCACCTGAGACCTCCCAGGAGACTGACGACGATGTCCGACCGGGTCACGGTGATCGGATGGGACGGCTCGCCGCTGACCACCGCTGCCCGCTCCGCGCTCGGCGCGGCCACGCTGGTGGCCGGAGCCGCGCACCACTTGGCGCTGCCGGAAGTGCCGCCCACGGCCGAACGCATCCGGCTGGGCAGTGTCGGCCTCGCGGCCCGCCGGATCGCCGCCCACCGGGGCAGCGCGGTCGTCCTCGCCGACGGGGACCCCGGCTTCTTCGGCGTCGTCCGCACCCTGCGCACCCCCGAGTACGGGCTCGAGGTCGAGGTCGTCCCGGCGGTCTCCTCCGTGGCCGCCGCCTTCGCGCGGGCCGGCATGCCCTGGGACGACGCCCAGGTGGTCGTCGCCCACGGCCGGGACCTGCGCCGCGCGGTCAACGTCTGCCGGGCCCACACCAAGGTCGCCGTCCTCACCTCACCCGGCGCCGGCCCCGCCGAACTCGCTCTGCTGCTCGGCCGGGTGCACCGCACCTTCGTCATCTGCGAGGAACTCGGCACCGACCGGGAACAGGTCACCGTCCTCACCTCCGACAAGGTCCCCGACCACACCTGGCGCGACCCCAACGTCGTCATCTCCATCGGCGGCTCCCGGCTCGTGCCCGGCGCGGCCGGCCAGGGCGGCGGCTGGATAGCCGGCCGGGACCCGG
Organism: Streptomyces sp. bgisy100; assembly: GCF_057709105.1. Classification (NCBI taxonomy): domain Bacteria; kingdom Bacillati; phylum Actinomycetota; class Actinomycetes; order Kitasatosporales; family Streptomycetaceae; genus Streptomyces; species Streptomyces sp. bgisy100. Next base: position 196,217 of record NZ_JBYITE010000002.1, on the reverse strand, counting down.
TGCCCCCGCCCGCGGTGCGCGGCTGGGCCCTGCCCTCCTACGACTACGGCTCCGTCGAACTCGGCGAAGGGGAGTCCCCGCAGCTCAGAGCCGCTCAACTGGCACGGCTCGGGCCCCGCGTCGGCGATCTGCTCTGGGACATCGGGTCGGGCAGCGGCGCGGCCGCCGTCGAGGCCGCCCGCCTCGGCGCCGCCGTCATCGCCGTCGACCGGGACCCCGACGCCTGCGGCCGCACCGCCGCCGTGGCCCGCCGCTTCGGCGTCCAACTCGAGCTGGTGCACGGTGTGGCACCGCAGATCCTGGAGGACCTCCCCGAGCCGGACGTCGTCCGGGTCGGCGGCGGGGGAGCACCCGTCGTCGCGGCGTGTGCCGCGCGGCGGCCGGAACGGATCGTCGCCCACGCCCCGACCCGGGACGCCGCGGAGGCCATCGGCCGCGCGCTCTCCGATGCGGGATACGCGGTGGAATGCGCCCTGATCCAGTCTGTGGAGTTGGACACGTCGGGCCCCTCGGCGTGGTCCGAACGGGAGCGCGCGGTCGCCTTCCTGCTGTGCGGCCACCGCATTCCCCGGCTCTGAGCCGGTCTTCCGGCATTCGCCCCCTGACCTGTGGACCTGCCCGCGCGGGGTAGGCTGGCGGACCGTTGTACTGCCGCGCGGCGTTCGGCGCTTCGTTCGCCAATGTCCCGAAAACACCCCCGGTTTGAGGTGAGCGGGTACGACGATCGGGGGACGCGCGACGTGCCGCGCTGCGCATACGCTCGTTGTCCCTACGGGCGGTCGCCGCGCCGTGGTCGGGCGCGCCGGACGAGCGGTGGGAAGGATCACTACCAATGGGCGAGGGGTACGCATGACTGACACCGGCCAGGTCCCGGGCGAGGGACTGCCGGAGAACGCAGGCGGACAGCAGGAGATGCCGCAGTATGCGACTCCCTCCGCCCCCGCGGGTGCCGGCCCGTCGGAACAGCCGGGTCCCATGCCGGGCCCCGACGCGTACGCCTACCCCGGCCGCACCGGCGCCGGGGACGACGAACTGCTGATGCCCGGGGCGCAGGGCGCCTGGAGCGACCAGCCGCCGCAGGTCCCCTACCCGGGCGCGCCGGACTACGGGGTCCACACCCCTCATCCCGGGCAGACCGGGCATTCCATGCAGGCCGAACACTCCGTGCAGACCGAGCACTCGGTCTACGCGGACCCCGCGCAGCACGGTGACCCCTCCTTCGCCGGACAGGTCCCGCCGCAGGTGCACCTGCCGCACCAGGCGCAGCCGCACCAGCCCCACCACGGCGCCGGGATGCCGGACCAGGGCGGGTACGACCCCGCGATACATCCGGCCGGAATCCCCCCGCAGCCCGGGGCGCACGGCCTGGCCGGGCAGCACTCGGAGGCCGCGGCGGACCGGTCCGGCACGCACGAGACCGGCGGCCGCGACACCGGCTCGGTCGACTACGGCTCGGTGCGGATCCCGCACCCGGCCTCCCCGCAGTCCGCCCCTTCCGCCTCCTCCTCCGCCGCTCCGACGGCTCCGGCCACGCCCTCCCGGCGGCCGCTCCACATGGGACCTCCGGTTCCCGAGACCTCCGGCGGGGTCGTCCGCTCCCTCGCCGACCGCGGACCGGCCGGGGCGCCGGCGCCGCGCACGGCCGGGCCCGCCACGGTGGGGCCGGAGTACCTGGACGTCCCGCGTGAGGACGCTCCCTCCGTACCGCTCTACGCGGAGCAGCCCGCGGCGTCACTGCCCGGCCCGCAGCTCGGCGAGATCCCGTCGCAGCACACGCCCTGGGAGGGGCCCGCGGCGGACTCCCCGCAGGCCGGCGCGGCACAGGCCGCCGCCACGGCGGAGGCTCAGCCGGGTACGGCCACCCCGCCCGCCGGGACCCCGGTGGACGCGGCCGGTCCGGCCCCCGCGGCCGGGGAGCCCGGCCCCGGGGCGGAACTCCCGACGGCGGCCGAGGCCCTGGCGGCGCCCGGGACCGTCCCGGCGCCCGAGGTGTCGGCAACTCCCGGAGCCGAGCCCGCCGCGGGCGCGCCGTCCGGTGAGCAGCCCGCTCCGGGCGCGGCCGAGCCCGCCACGGAGAGCCCGGCTGTCGAGGCCCCGGAGGGGCTGCCCGGCGCCGAGTCCGCGGCCCCGGCAGGCCCGGGGGGCTCCGACGACCCGCAGGCCGCAGCGGCCGGTGCGGAGGCAGCCGTGCCGTCCGACGGTGCGGAGGGGGGCATTCCGGAAGGTGGGACCTCCGGAGGCGACGACGGGGCGACGGCCCCGGACGCCGCGGCGCCCCCGCAGGCGCCGGTGGGCGAGGGCGATGCCGACCCGCAGTCCGACGGCGCGCCGGTGCCGGGGGAGGCGACGGCCGAGGACCGGGCGTCCGAGGCCGCCGACGCCGTACCCACGGCCGGACAGGGAACGGCCGGACAGGGAACCGTCGGGCAGGGATTCGTGCTGGCCGACGCGCTCGTCCGGCCGCAGTCGGCCCCGGGGGCGGATCCCGCACCCACGGCGGACCCCGCATCCGAGGCCGAGGCCGGAGCCGAGGCGGACGCCGCATCGGGCGCCGACGCCGAGGCCGCGGTGGAGCCGGAGCCGGCCGAGGCCGCTGCGGACGCCACGGCGGAGACCACGGCGGACGCCTCGCCGGAGGCCGCGGCTGCGGCCGGTGCGGAGGCGGTCAGCGGGACCGAAGCGCCGGAGGCCGAGCCCGAGCAGGCCCCTGCCCCCGGGACTGAGACCGATCAGGCCGCCGCCGAGGCGGTGCCGGACCCCGCCGCGGAGCCGGATGCCGACGCGGAACCGGCCGCTGCCGCGGAGCCGGATTCCGGGACACCGGCCGCTGCCGCGGCCCAGGAGGAGCAGCCCACGGAGCAGACCCCGGCGGACCCGGCCCGGGCAGCCGAACCGACCGCCGAGCCGACCGCGGACCAGCCCACCGGCACCCCGGCCGCCGACGACGCCGGAACGGCCGACGAGGCCGGAACGCCCGCCGACGATGCCGGGACGCCCGTGAACGACGCGGACCCGGCGCCGGATTCCGACGCATCGGGCGCGAACTCCGCGGGACCGGCGCCGGACGCCGCGGAGCCGGAGGCGGAGGCGGAGAGCGTGACCGAGGGATCCGACGACACCCCGGAGGCCGTGGACGACCTCGCCGTCATGCCCGGAACCGCCGCGGCCGGATACGACGAGGCCGAGCGCGAGGCCGTGCTCCGGGTCATGCGCGAGCGCCGCGACATCCGCAACGGATTCCGCACCGACCCGGTCCCGCACGACGTCCTGCTGCGCGTCCTCGAAGCCGCGCACACCGCGCCCAGCGTCGGACACTCCCAGCCCTGGGACTTCGTGGTCATCCGGTCCGCCGAGACCCGGCAGGCCATGCACGAACTGGCCGTCCGTCAGCGGGAGGCCTATGCGAAGTCCCTTCCCAAGGGACGGGCGAAGCAGTTCAAGGAACTGAAGATCGAGGCGATCCTCGAGACCCCGGTCAACATCGTCGTCACCGCGGACCCGACCCGCGGCGGCCGCCACACCCTGGGCCGCCACACACAGCCCCAGATGGCCCCCTACTCCTCCGCGCTCGCCGTGGAGAACCTCTGGCTTGCGGCACGCGCCGAGGGCCTGGGCGTGGGCTGGGTGAGCTTCTTCGACGAGCGGGAGATGGTCCGCACGCTCGGCCTCCCGGAGCACCTGGAGGTCGTCGCCTACCTGTGCGTCGGCTACGTCGACGAGTTCCCCGACGAGCCCGAACTGCTGCAGGCGGGCTGGTCCAAGCGCCGCCCGCTGTCCTGGGTCGTCCACGAGGAGACGTACGGCCGCCGCGCCCTCCCCGGGGAGGACCCGCACGACCTGCTCGCCGAGACGCTCCAGGGCATCCGTCCGCTCGACGCCAAGGCCCTGGGCGAGGCGTGGGAGCGGCAGAAGCGGATGACCAAGCCCGCGGGCGCCCTCGGCATGCTGGAGATCATCTCCGCGCAGCTCAGCGGCCTGTCCCGGCAGTGCCCGCCGCCGATTCCGGAGCCCGCGGCCGTGGCGATCTTCGCCGGCGACCACGGTGTGCACGCCCAGGGCGTCACCCCGTGGCCGCAGGAGGTCACCGCGCAGATGGTCGCCAACTTCCTGGGCGGAGGCGCCGTCTGCAACGCCTTCGCGAATCAGGTGGGGGCCGAGGTGTGCGTGGTGGACGTCGGCGTCGCCGGTGAGCTGCCGAAGACCCCGGGGCTGCTGCCGCGCAAGGTGCGGGCCGGTACGGACGACTTCACCGCCGGGCCGGCGCTGTCCCGCGAGGACGTGCTGCGCGCCATGGAGGTCGGCATCGAGACCGCCCGTGACCTGGTCGCGGCCGGCAACAAGGCCCTGCTGACCGGCGAGATGGGCATCGCGAACACCACCGTCTCCGCCGCGCTCATCTCCGTCTACACCGGCGTGGACGCCGGTGAGGTCACCGGCCGGGGCACCGGTATCAACGACGAGACGCACGCCCGGAAGGTCGACGTCGTCCGGCGGGCCCTGGAACTGCACCAGCCGGACCCGTCCGACCCGGTCGGTGTGCTGGCCGCGATCGGCGGCCTGGAGCACGCGGCGATCGTCGGCCTGCTGCTGGGCGCCGCCTCCCTGCGCACGCCCGTCATCCTGGACGGCGTCAGCGCCGGCGCCGCGGCCCTGGTGGCCCGGGCCATCGCGCCGGAGGTGCTGGCGGCCTGCATCGCCGGCCACCGGAGTGCCGAGCCGGGCCACGTCGCGGCGCTGACCAAGCTCGGGCTGCGGCCGCTGGTCGATCTCGACCTGCGGCTGGGCGAGGGCACGGGCGCGCTGCTGGCGCTGCCCCTGGTGCAGAGCGCCGCACGGGCGATGCACGAGGTGGCGACCTTCGACGCGGCCGGCGTCACGGAGAAGGCGTAGCCGCACCGGCGGCGGGGGAGCGGCCACCGGGCGCTCCCCAGCCGCCGGAACGGTCCTCGGGGCCGAAGAGTCCGTCGGGCTCCGAAGCGTGCGACGGGCCGAGCGGAGGCGACGTCGGCACAGGCCGCCACCGCAACCGCCCTCGCCCCGGCCCGAAATATCCTCCGCCCCGGCTCGGACCCACCGCGCGGGCGCCGAGGTCGTCAGGCGGGCTGGACGGTGATGGTGCAGAGGCGCTTGGTGGCTCGGGTCAGGGCCACGTACAAGTCCCTTTCCCCACCGGGGCGGGCCGTGATGATTTCCTCGGGGTCCATGACGACGACCCCGTCGAATTCCAGGCCGCGCGCTTCGGACGCCGGCACGATGCGTGCGTGGTGAGCGATGCCCTGGGCTGTCAGCTCGCTCACCCTGGTGTCCGCGCAGATCACTCCCAGAAGCTCGCCCGGGTGCGCGGCGCTCTGGCCGCGGAGTTCCTGAACGACGGCGGTGACCAACCCGTCCGGAGGTGTGGTCACGGTGCGAGGGCTCTCACCGCTTCGCAGTGACCGTGTGGGCTTCTGGTCCGGAGCGATCCGCGTGAGCAGATCCCGGACGCTCTCCAGGATCTCCTGCGTGGTGCGGTAGCTGACGGTCAGGTGGTGCAGTGCGAACCGCGGTCCGACGTGGGGGCTCAGTGCTTCCTTCCAGTCGCGTGCTGTCGCGACCGGGCCTGCCTGGGCGAAGTCGCCCACCAGCGTCATCGCCCTTGCCGGGCAGCGGCGGACGATCATCCGCCACTGCATGGCGGTCAGTTCCTGCGCCTCGTCGACGACGACGTGTCCGTACGTCCGCTCGGGGGGACCGTCGACCAGGCTCGCCGCCTCGTCCAGCAACGGCACATCGGCATCGGTCCACGGGGCGTCCGGACCGCGCAGCAGAAGGGACCGCTCCTGCGCGGTCAGGCGGGGGAGGCGCTCGGCGAGAGCGCGGGCGTTCGTCAGGAGCGCCTTCACGAGGTCACCGGGTACCAGCCGCGGCCACAACACCTCGACCGCTCGGTCGACGCCGGCGTCGTCGAGGAGATCGGCCCGGATGGCGTCCAGGTCCAGCTCGTGGACCGGACCCGGGTCGGCCGCACCTTCGGCACGGCGCTGTGCGACTCCCGTGAACCGGTCGAGGTTCATGCCCGTCATTTTTTCGGCATCGACGTCGATCTGCTCCACGAGGTCGCCCATGTCCCGTTGCATCGCGTCGGTGACGGCGTCGACCAGGAGCTCTTTGAACACCCGGCGCGCGGGGTTGTGCCCCGGTGCGGCTGCCACGGCGGTGTCGCGTGCCGTGGCGACTTCCTCGCCGGAGAGGTGAACCGGTTCCTGTCCGACCCGCACGGTGAAGTCACCCGCGGGGGCTTGGTGGACGCGCAGCAGGCCGGCCAAGGCGTCGGCGAGGTCGGAGCCGCCCTTGAGGCGCGCCGTATCGAACGGGTCCACCGTGTCCGTGGACACTCCGGCCAGTTCCCGGCAGGTCGCCAGAACGACGTCGTTCTCCCCGAGTGAGGGAAGGACCTGGGAGATGTAGTCGAGGAACCGGGCGTTCGGGCCCACCACCAGGACACCCTCCTCCGCGGCGCGCGGGAACGCGTACAGGACATAGGCCGCCCGGTGCAGGGCGACCACCGTCTTGCCGGTGCCGGGCCCGCCCTGCACCACGGTCACCCCGCGGTGGGCGGAGCGGACGATCTCGTCCTGCTCGGCCTGCAGCGTCGCGACGGCCGCGTGCATCCTGCCCGTACGCCGCGCCGACAGAGCCTCGGTCAACGGGCCGTCCCCCACGACGTCCTCGTCGGTCGGGGCGGTCCCGTCCAGCAGTTCGTCGCTCACCGAGATGACCGTGCGCTCCTCGAGGCGCAGGTGCCGGCGCCGCCGCAGGTCCATGGGGTGGACCGGTGTCGCCTCGTAGAAGGGCCGCGCCGCGTTCGCGCGCCAGTCCACGAGCAGAGGCAGGTCGTCCTCCTCCGTGTGCAGTCCGATCCGCCCGATGCGCAGGGCCGTACCATCCGTCCAGTCGATGCGCCCGAAGACCAGCCCCTTTTCGGCACCCTCCAGCCGGCCGATTTCCTTGGCCAGACGCTCGGCGGCGTTTTCTCTCTCGTATGCCTCACCGGCGCCGTCCGCCGGGGCCTTCAGCACACTCGCTCGGTTTTCTCGCGCCTCGGAAAGCCGCTCGGTGAGCAACTCATACAAGGAGGACACATAATCCCGCTCCGATTCAAGCGCACGCACAGCGGGATCATTCATTTTCGACAACAGGGGGCTCCTTCGATTCGAGCCACACCATACGGTCGAAGTGCCCTCAAGATAAGTCTTGACTTACTTGGTGAAGTCATGGCCCTGTGACGGAATCCATGACGGCTGACCCTGTGGCGTATCATGCATTCCGCCATTCCGTATATCGCTGATTGCGCTCCGGATGCCCTTCTGCCTTATGGGCGAGCCCGCCCTCGGATGCCGGCGATGTTCTGCCGTGCTCGGGAAGGCGGAAGGTCCGGCGAGGCGGCCGGCGCCGTCGAGCTCACTGCCAGGGCATCTGGTCGCTTCGTCCGGCGACCCGACCGAGGAGGCGAGCGCGGAATAGGCCAAGCCCCCGACCGGTCCACCGCTGCCCGACCTGTGCCGACGGCCCGTCTCGGGACCGCAGCACCACGCCGCCGTCGGTCGCGGCCGACACAGAGAACGGATCGGTGAATTCTCACCCCGTTCGCCGCCGTGACGCCGGAGGAAGACTCGTCCGTGCCCGGACCATCCGACCCGGCCCTGCCCAACCTGGATCCGCCGGTCTTCGGTCTCCGCGTCATTGAAGTCGTCAAGGAATGAATGACGACAGGCGCGGCGGGCATCCAATGAACCCGGGACTTTCCCGGGCCCGGCGGAGGCGCCGATCCCATCGAATCCAATGACGGCTGATGACAGGGTTTGCTGACAGCCGGGGTCGAATGCGACCACCACAACGGGGAGCGGAACGGTCGGCCCCGTCCGCGTCGACGCACTCCCGGCCGCCGGCCTGCGTTGAGCTGACCGGCCACCACACCCGCCAAGATCAAGAGCTTGCGGCTCTCGGGCTCACCTCGGCGCTGCCCCGACTCGGCTCCACCCTGCTCGGAGACCTGCCCCCGCGCCCCTGCCGGGTCTCCGCTCGGTCCCGTCACCGGAACGCCGCCGCCCCGTACCGGTGTCGGCCCCTCCGCCGCCCCGCCCGGCGCCGAGAAGCCCCGGACGGGCACCCGGCCGCCGTCGCGGGCCCCGGGCCTGCGATGATCTCCTGTGCCGCGGGCGGAGTCGCCCCGTAGGGTGTCCGCAGCAGGGCACCCCTTTCCGCCGCTCCAGGGTCGCAGCGGCGCCACTCCCTTCTCCCCGTATGAGGAGCCCCACCGCCATGACCGAGAACGCCGCCACCGCCTACCCAGTCGGACTGCGTCTCGCCGGACGCCGCGTCGTCGTGCTCGGCGCCGGCGAGGTGGCCCAGCGGCGGCTGCCGGGACTGCTCGCCGCCGGAGCGGACGTGCTGCTGGTCTCGCCGTCCGCCACCCCGTCGGTGGAGGCGATGGCCGAGGCCGGCGAACTGCGCTGGGAGCGGCGGCGCTACCTCGAGGGCGACCTCGCGGAGGCCTGGTACGTGGTGATCACCACCGACGACCCCGAGGCCAACGCCACGGCGTCCGCCGAGGCGGAGGCCCGCCGCATCTGGTGCGTCCGCAGCGACGACGCCGAGGCCGCCACGGCCTGGACCCCGGCCACCGGCCGCAGCGAGGGCGTGACCGTCGCGGTGCTCACCGGCCGCGACCCGCGCCGGTCGGCCGCGGTGCGCGACGCCGTGGTCGAGGGCCTGCGCGACGGCACGCTCGCCGCCCCGCACCACCGGGCGCACAGCTCCGGCGTCGCGCTCGTCGGCGGCGGCCCCGGCGACCCGGACCTGATCACCGTGCGCGGACGGCGGCTGCTCGCCGAGGCGGACGTGGTGATCGCCGACCGGCTGGGCCCGCGGGACCTGCTCGACGAACTCCCGCCGCACGTCGAGGTGATCGACGCGGCGAAGATCCCGTACGGCCGGTTCATGGCCCAGGAGGCCATCAACAACGCGCTCATCGAGCACGCCAAGGCCGGAAAGGCCGTCGTCCGGCTGAAGGGCGGGGACCCGTTCGTCTTCGGCCGCGGCATGGAGGAGGCCGAGGCACTGGCGGAGGCCGGGATTCCGTGCACCGTCGTGCCGGGCATCTCCAGCTCCATCAGCGTCCCCGCCGCCGCCGGGATCCCGGTCACGCACCGCGGTGTGGCCCATGAGTTCACCGTGGCCAGCGGACACGTCGCCCCGGACGACCCGCGCTCGCTCGTCGACTGGCAGGCCCTCGCCCGGCTGCGGGGCACCCTGGTGCTGCTGATGGCCGTCGAACGCATCGAGTCCATCGCCGCCGCGCTCGTCGAGCACGGCCGGCCCGCGGACACCCCGGTCGCCGTCATCCAGGAGGGCACCACGGCCGCCCAGCGGCGGGTGGACGGCACCCTGGCCGACGTCGCCGCGAAGGTGCGGGCCGAGGGCATCCGGCCGCCGGCCGTCGTGGTCGTGGGCGATGTCGTCGGCGTCGGCCCGGCCGGGCGCGCGTGACCCCCCACCGTTGGCACCGCGGTCGGGACAAGGCAGGATCACCCTGTGGCTGATCTCATCACGGTCGACGACCCGGGCGATCCCCGGCTGCGCGACTACACGGGCCTGACGGACGTCGAACTCCGGCGGAAGCGGGAGCCCGCGGAAGGCCTGTTCATCGCGGAGGGCGAGAAGGTGATCCGGCGCGCACGCCACGCCGGGTACGAGATGCGCTCCATGCTGCTGTCGGCCAAGTGGGTCGACGTGATGCGGGATGTGATCGACGAGGTCCCGGCGCCCGTCTACGCGGTCAGCCCCGAACTCGCCGAACAGGTCACGGGCTACCACGTGCACCGCGGCGCCCTGGCCTCCATGCAGCGCAAGCCGCTGCCCACCGCCGACGAACTGCTGGCCGGGGCCCGCCGGGTCGTCGTGCTGGAATCCGTCAACGACCACACCAACATCGGGGCCATATTCCGCAGCGCCGCCGCGCTGGGGATGGACGCGGTGCTCCTCTCCCCGGACTGCGCCGATCCGCTCTACCGGCGGTCGGTCAAGGTCTCGATGGGCGCCGTCTTCTCCGTCCCCTACGCCCGGCTGGAGAACTGGCCGCGCGGCCTGGAGTCGGTGCGCGAAGCCGGGTACTCCCTGCTCGCCCTGACCCCGGACCCGAAGGCCTCCGCCATCGACGAGACCGCTCCGCACCGGCTGGACCGGGTGGCCCTGATGCTGGGCGCCGAGGGCGACGGGCTGTCCACCCAGGCGCTGGTCGCCGCGGACGAATGGGTCCGGATCCCGATGGCCCACGGCGTCGACTCACTCAATGTGGGCGCCGCGGCCGCCGTCGCGTTCTACGCCGTCGCCACCGGCCGGCCGCGGGACTGAGACGGCCCGGAGGCGGCCCGGGTGCGCCCTGACGGCCGGACGCCCTGGTCGTCGTGGTGGCGGCACCTTCCCTGAGAGAACCGACCGAGCCTGCTGCCGACGGCACGCGTCGGCAGCATCGGGGTCCGTGGCGGCAGGCGCCGCGCAACCGCACCCGGATCAGCGCAGGGTGCTCTGCCCCGGCCGGTCGATCAGCCCCAGGCTCCGCGCCGGACCCTGGCACCCCTGTGCCGCCGCGATGCCCAGTGCCACCAGCAGGGTCACCGTGACGAACACGATGAGCCGCTGCCGCAGCAGCCGCCGGTCCGGTCCGGGACGGCGTCCCGGCCCCGTGGGGCGCGCAGGCCTCCGGCCGCTGGGGCGGGTTCCGTTGCGCGGCGGCGGCGTGCGCCGCCCGGAGTGCGGTCCCGAGTGCGGTCCGGACTGGGGACCGGTCCGCGGCGGCAAGGGGCGCGTGGAGCGGTCGCGGGAGCCCTGCCCCACCGCCGGTCGCCGCTCCGCGCGCTGCCGCGGGTAGTCGTCGGCGAGAGCCACCGGCGCTCGTTCCGGGTCCCGGCCGTGGGCCTCGCGCGTCGCGATCTCCTTGAGCCGCATCGACAGCTGCAGCGTGGTCGGCCGCTCCTCCGGGTTCTTCGCCAGGCACGCCTGGATCAGCGGCGCCAGCGCGTCGGGCACACCGTGCAGCTGCGGCTCCTCGTGCACCACCCGGTAGAGCATCACTTCCGAACTGCCCTGCCCGAACGGCGAATCCGCCGTCGCGCAGTAGGCGAGCGTCGCGCCCAGGGCGAAGACATCGGTCGCCGGGGTGACGGCCGCGCCCCGCACCTGCTCCGGGGCGAGGAAGCCGGGGGAGCCGACGGCGGTGCCCACATGGGTGAGCGTGCTGGCTCCGGTCGCCCAGGCGATACCGAAGTCGATGATGCGGGGGCCCTTGGGGGAGAGCAGGATGTTCGACGGCTTGAGGTCGCGGTGGACAACTCCCGCCTCGTGCACCGCCACCAGCCCCTCCGACAGCGCGGCGCCGATGGATGCGGTCCGGGCCGCGGAGAGCGGACCGTCCTCGCCGACCTTGTCGTGCAGCGAAGGGCCCGGTACGTACTGGGTGGCGAACCAGGGCCGGTCGGCGTCCAGGTCGGCCGCCACGAGCCGGGCGGTGCAGCCGCCGCGGATGCGCCGGGCCGCCGACACCTCACGGGCGAACCGCGACCGGAACTCCTGATCCTCCGCCAGGTCCGGCCGGATCACCTTCAGCGCCACCCGCTGACCGCGCCGGTCCGAGCCGAGGTAGACCACGCCCATCCCGCCGGCACCCAGCCGCCGGTGCAGCCTGAACGAGCCGACGACACGCGGGTCCTCGCGCCGGAGCCGCATCATCGCCATGTCCGTCCCCTACCTCCGGTGGGGATACCCCACGCCTACCTCCGGTGGGGATGCCCCCACCTCTGCCTCCGGTGGGGGTGCCCCACCTCTGCCTCCGGTGGGGGTGCCCCACCGCTACCTCCGGTGGGGAGAACCCGCCCCCTACCTCTGGTGGGGAGGCCCCACTCCGCTGCCCGTCCGTCTGACGTGGCACAGCTTACGGATTGACGGCCCGGTGTGCTCATAGGCCGCGCATGCGTCGTCAGACGGAGTGTCAGTACCGGACAGGAATCCGGAACGAGCGGTCGGGACAAGGCCCGGCCCGCCCCCGCCGGGGCCGCACGGAAGATCAACTTCCTTTTGTGACAGGCCAGTTGAGACGGTGAAGGACCCATGCCGGGCGGCCTCCCGGGGCCCGAGTCCTCCGCCGGAGCGACGGCGGACGGATCCACCGGCGCACCCGCGGCAGCCGGGGCGCGCCGCGGCCGGGGGAGGGGCGCGTGAGCGATGTCACCTCCCGTCCACCCGTCCAGGAGGTGCGTGGCCTCTGCCCCGTACCCGAACGGCCGCCCGGCCCCGGCAGGGGCGGGACGGCCGCACACGGTCGGGCCGCACCGCTGCTCGCCCGCCCCGACGGCCGCCCCGGTACGGTCGGGGAGAGGGGCCGGTGCCGCACGGGGGAGCGCCCCGGCGGAGAGCGCCCGAACGCCCGGTGCGGGACCCGCACGGACGCCGGACCCGGCCGGGATAACCCCTGCATGCGAGGGCGCATCTCCACCCTGCGGAGTATCCCGGCGGGTTGACCGTCATCCTCGGGGATGCCCGGCAATCAGTACGAGGGCATGACGACCCCGAGCCGATGCGGCCCTAATGTTGATCACAAGCGGCGGACGGATCACTCGTCCCCCGAGGTCAGACGTCCGCCGCCCCACAGACCACAGGAGGCGGGGGCAATGGCGGACATGGCAGGACGGACCATCGGCCGGTCGCGGGGACTCAAGGCAGTCGCCACCATCGGCGTCCGCAGGTCCGGCACGCGTCACCCCCTGGTCGCCGCGGCCATGGTGCTGCCCCTCGCGATGCTCCTGGCGGTCACCTTCGGCGGCTGGGAGGCCGTCGTCACTCAGGCGTCGTCCATGGCCGGAGCCCTGGGGCGCTGAACGGCGCTCCGTCTTCCCGGGAGAGCGGCCCGGTAAGGCATCCGGTCAACAGCCCCGTGGGGACGGGGGTGCGACGGACGGCACGAATGCCCGGACGGCTGGGGAGCCGTCCGGGCATCGCGCCGTCCGGGCCTGTGACCTGCCTGAACAGGTCACTGGTGTGGCTCGGGACAAGACACCGGAGTCGGGCCTGCCGCAGCGGGACGACAACGTAGGGGACCCGGGCCCATCGGCTGTCATGCGATCGGCTCGGCATCGGTTGCGCCAGGCTGATCATCTGCTCACCTCGGCCCAGACGACCTTGCCGAACGGACGGTCGTCCACGCCCCACTTCGCGAGGTGGTCCACGATGAACATCCCGCGCCCGCGCTGCCGCTCCTCGGACTCCCGCTTGAAGTGCGGTCGCCTGCGGACCGGGTCGTGCACCTCGATGCGGACCCGGCCTGCCGTCACGGTGACGACCAGGGCGAGGAAGTCGTCCGGCTCGGTGCCGTACCGGACGGCGTTGGTGACCAGCTCGGACACAACGAGTTGCACGTCGCGGACGAACTCGTCATCGATGCCGGGTAAGGCGTGCTCGACGACCTCGCGCGCGTAATCACGGGCGTGGCCGACGGATGCCGGTTCGCTGGCGTAGAGGACCTGCGGTGGCGGGTCCGTTGGAAGCGAGATCCGGTCGGTAGGTAGCCGGTCATGGGACGTGGCCATAGTGCGGGCGCTCCTGCCTCCTGCGCGTTCCTGCGCAGGCATGACGTGACATCAACAGACCATCTGCGTAGCGATGTTGATGCGCAGAGCGATCTGATGGCTCAGCCTGACGCTTGGGTGCTGAAATCTGCAAGACTTCATTTCGAGAATTCGTAATGAGTAACCCAAATGGTGGAATGCATTGCGAATGTAGGGGTCTGATGCTTTCATTTTGGGCGTTGGGAGTGCTTCACGGTGAGGTAGTGGAGGGGTGGCAGGTGGTCGAACACTCAACCGGTTCTACGGTGCCAAGGCGCCAACTGGGCCGGTATTTACGCGATCTACGAAGCAAGAGCCGTCTCACGGTGCGGGCCGCTGCCCGTGAACTCGAGTGGTCCGAGGCGAAGATGTGGCGCATCGAGACTGGTCAAACGTCCTTGCGAAGTCTGGACGTGAAGGCCATGTGCGCGGCGTACGGGGCGTCGACGGACCTCACCGAAGCGCTGATGGGGCTCGCCAAGGAGACGAAATCGAAGGGCTGGTGGCACGCCTATGGTGATGTGATCCCAGAGGGATTCGACCTGTACATCGGTTTGGAAGAAGCGGCGGCGGGCCTCGCCTCGTATGAGAGTGAACTTGTGCCTGGCCTGCTCCAAACCGAGGGGTACGCCCGGGCGATCATCCGCGCTCATGCGGGCGAGCAGGACACTGACGAAGAGATCGAGCGAATGGTCCGCCTGCGGATCGAGCGGCAGACGCTACTCACTCGCCGGACATCGCCACCGTTGTTGCGCTTGGTGCTCAATGAGGCAGTGCTTCTGCGCCCGGTGGGAGGGCGGTCGGTCATGGCGGAGCAGTTGGCTCACCTGGTCGAGGCCTCCACGCTGCCCAATGTCATGATCCGAGTCGTCCCCTTCGCTGCTGGTCTGCACCACGGGGTGGTGTCAGGGCCGTTCGTCGTCCTTCGGTTCCCTGTGAACGGTGATGGCACCGACACGGAGCCGCCGACTGTGTATGCGGACGGCTACACAGGGAGTCTGTATCTGGACAAACCCCATGAGGTGCAGGGCTACGAGGCTGCGTTCGACAACATGTGGAAAGCATCGCTCGACGAGCAGGCGTCACGGCGCCTCATCTCCGACACGGCAGGGAAACATGAACAGGTCTGATCGCACGCATGGTGAGTGGTTCAAGTCGAGCTACAGCAACCAGAACGCCAACTGCGTTGAGGTGCTGATCGAGGCTGAGGCCGTCAGGACGCGCGACACCAAGGATCGCAGTGGGCCGGCGCTGACGTTCTCCACGGGGGAGTGGCAGGCGTTCGTCGCGGGGGTTGCCGACGGTGAATTCGACGCCTGATGAGGGCGGAATGACGAGGCGCCCCACCGCCGGCAGGGACGGTGGCGGGGCGCTTTGCGTCCCCTGCGTGTGGTGAACGCCCACCGGGCGGCTGAGACCGACCAGGACCGCCGATACCCCGTCCAGCGCGCGTCCGGCCCGTACGATGCGCCCCGGGGCCGCTGGGGGATCTGCACCGTACATGCGGGTCCACCGGCCACAAGGAGTGGGGACACCATGGGCACGCCGCTGACCGACCGGCTGGCCGCGCTCGGGCGGGGGGCCTCGCCCGACGGCCGGGCGGTCGTGCTCGCCGACCGGCCCGACGGCACCGTCGTCCGTGTCGGCCCCGTGGTGTCCAAAGCCCATGCCCCGGACAGCGACCGGGGTGACCTGGCCGCCCGGATCGCTGTCGCCCGCGACCCGCTGCTCGCCGGGATCCTCCTCGCGCCCCTCGGTGACGGCCGGCTGCTGGACGCCGACGGCCGCCCGGCCAGCCTCTGGCCGCTCGGGGCGCCCGTGGCGCCGGACGACCCGGACGCCGCGCCCTGGGAGGAGGCCGCGGCCCTCCTCGCCCGGCTGCACTCCGTACCGGTGGCCGAACTGCCTGGCCCGATACCGCCGATGCGCGGCCCGGCGAAGGTGGCCAGGGCCCTGCGCCGGCTGCGCGCGGCCGGCGCCCCCGGAACGGCCGCCGCCACCGTGCTGCGGGCCGCGTCCGGACTGCCGCCGTGGGCTCACGGCGAGGCTGCACCGCCCCGGCCCCCGACAGCCCCGCTCCGAGCCGGTGCCGCACCGCACCCTCCCCAAGAGCACCCGATCCGTGCAGAAGCCGCACCGCCCCGGGCCACCCCGCCCCGAACGGGGCCGGCCCCGCTCCGAGCCGAGGCCGCCCCGCCCCGGGGAGCCTCACCTCGGACCGGGTTCCTCTGCCACGGTGATCTGCACCTCGGGCAGCTCGTCAGGCACCCCGCAACGGACGGCCCGTGGCTGCTGATCGACGTGGACGACCTCGGGCTCGGCGACCCCGCCTGGGACCTGGCCCGCCCCGCGGCCTGGTACGCCACCGGACTGCTCGCCCCCGACGTCTGGCAGCGGTTCCTCACCGCCTACCGCGCCGGTGGTGGCCCCGCGGTGTGCCCCGAGGGCGACCCCTGGCCGGAACTCGACGTGCCCGCCCGCGCGCTGACGGTCCAGTCCGCCGCGCTGGCGCTGGTCAGGGCAGCCGGGGAGCGCCGTGCCCCGGACGAGGTGGAACAGGCCCTGGTCGACGCCTGCGCCCGGATCCTCGCGCTCCCCGGTGGAGAGTGCGACCGCACGCCGTAGGGTGAAGTCGCCGTCGCCGGGCAGACTTCCGGCGACGTCCGATGGACTGGCAAGGAGCTGAACGACGATGCAGTGTCCCAAGTGCCGTGCGCCGATGCACACGTACAACCGCAACGGTGTCCAGATCGAGCAGTGCAGCGGCTGCCGGGGGATATTCCTCGACTACGGCGAGCTGGAGTCGCTGACCCGGCTGGAGTCGCAGTGGGCGCAGCAGGCCCCGCCCCCGCCGGCGCCGCCGCAGGCGTACCCGGCCCCGGCCGCTCCGGCCTGGGGCGCTCCGCACCACGGGCATCACGGCCACCACGGTCACCATGGTCATCACGGTCACAAGAGCTTCGGCCGGATGCTCTTCTCCTCCTGAGCGCTATGTCCCGGTAGGCCCTGGACGCGCCTGGGATGTCCAGGTCGAGCCCCGGACGTCAATTACGCCCGGAACATCCGCACCACAGGAGTCTGTCCAGCACGGGAGCCTGCGCACCACAGGAACCCACGCGCCCCCGGCCCTGCGTACGGCCGCACCTCACGAGACGCGGGTGGGCGACACGCAACGCGGCCGGGGCAACGGCAAACAGCCGAGGGCCGGAGCTCGAAGCTCCGGCCCTCGGCCTCTGTGCGTGATGCGTGGACGATACTGGGATTGAACCAGTGACCTCTTCCGTGTCAGGGAAGCGCTCTCCCGCTGAGCTAATCGTCCTCGGTGGTGCAGGTGATGCGTGCGCGATACTGGGATTGAACCAGTGACCTCTTCCGTGTCAGGGAAGCGCTCTCCCGCTGAGCTAATCGCGCGGGTGGGTGCGGCATCGAAAGATACCGCGGGTGATGCAGGCGGCCCTTACGGGCCCAGTGGACGATACTGGGATTGAACCAGTGACCTCTTCCGTGTCAGGGAAGCGCTCTCCCGCTGAGCTAATCGTCCGAGGTGGAGACGGGATTTGAACCCGTGTAGACGGCTTTGCAGGCCGTTGCCTCGCCTCTCGGCCACTCCACCAGCGTGGGAGTCCGAGGACCCCCATCGAGCGGACGACGAGATTCGAACTCGCGACCCTCACCTTGGCAAGGTGATGCTCTACCAACTGAGCCACGTCCGCAGGTGCCTCCCCCGGAACGTGTCCGGGAGGTGCTGTCCCCGGTGCGCTTCCGCGTCCCGGCGACGTGTTGAACTCTAGCGGATTCCTGGGCCAGCTCAAATTCCGTTTCCCCAGCGTGCTGCGCTGCTCTCCGCCCGGACCGCGCGACTGACCGCGCCCGGGGCACGCCGGGGGCGCCCGCCATAGACTCGCAGCCGTGTACGACCTCGCCCCTCTGGCTCGCTTCGGCTCTCTCGTCGCCACTGATCTGCGCGACGTCACCAGCGACCCCGCAGCTCTGGACTCGGCCGGTTTCTGGGCGGTGACCGCGGACTTCGAGGGCCGCCTGATCTGCGCCCGGTTCGCGGACGTACGGCGTGAACCCGTGCCCGAGGTGGTGCCCGGGGCCTGGAGCGGTCCGGCGCCCGGCGACTGGACGTCCTCCCTGGACCGCACCGCGTACCGGGCCGGGGTCCACCGGATACGGGAGTGCATAGCGGCCGGCGAGGTCTACCAGGCGAACCTCTGCCGGGTGCTGTCCGCGCCGCTGCCCGACCCGGCCGGGGCCGATGTCGACGCGCTGACCGCGCTGCTGGCCCGCGGCAATCCGGCGCCCTACGCGGGCACGGTCCGACTGCCCGCGCACGGCGTGGAGCTCGCCACCGCCTCGCCCGAGCTCTTCCTGCGCCGCTCCGGCCGGACCGTGGAGTCCGGGCCCATCAAGGGCACCGCGCGGAGCGCCGACGAACTGCTGGAGAAGGACCGCGCCGAGAACGTGATGATCGTGGACCTGGTCCGCAACGACCTGGGCCGCGTCTGCGCCACCGGCACGGTGACCGTCCCGGCACTCTGCGCCGTCGAGGAGCACCCCGGCCTGGTGCACTTGGTCTCCACCGTCCGGGGCGAGCTGGCCGAGGGCGCGGGCTGGCCGGAGCTGCTGGCGGCCGCCTTCCCGCCAGGCTCGGTCACCGGCGCCCCCAAGAGCAGCGCGCTGCGGATCATCGAGGCACTGGAGAACGCGCCCCGCGGTCCGTACTGCGGTGGCATCGGCTGGGTGGACGCCGACCGCGGCACCGCCGAGCTGGCCGTGGGGATCCGGACCTTCTGGGTGGACCGCGAGGCCCCCGGCGGCCCGCTGCTGCGGTTCGGTGCCGGAGCCGGGATCACCTGGGGCTCCGACCCTGAGAGAGAGTGGGAGGAGACCGAGCTGAAGGCCGCCCGGCTGCTCGCGGTAGCGTCGGGGGCTTACCGTGAAACCGGAGGAATCGTACGGTGAAGATCTGGCTCGACGGAAAGCTGCAGGACGCCGGTTCGGCGCGGGTCTCCGTCTTCGACCACGGCCTGACCGTCGGGGACGGCGTCTTCGAGACGATCAAGGCGGTCGAGGGCCGCCCCTTCGCGCTCACCCGCCACCTCGACCGGCTGGCCCGCTCCGCGCGCGGCCTCGGGCTGCCCGACCCCGACCGGGACGAGGTGCGCCGGGCCTGCGAGGCGGTGCTGGCGGCCAACCCGATGGCGCTCGGCCGGCTGCGGATCACCTACACCGGCGGGCTGTCGCCGCTCGGCTCGGACCGGGGGACCGGCGGGCCGACGCTGGTCGTCGCGCTGGGGGAGACGACCCGTCGGCCGGACACCACCGCGGTCGTGACCGTGCCCTGGACCCGCAACGAACGCGGCGCGCTGGCCGGCCTGAAGACCACCTCCTACGGAGAGAACGTGGTGGCCCTGGCCCGCGCCCGCGAGCACGGCGCCTCCGAGGCGCTGCTGCCCAACACGGCGGGCCGGCTCTGCGAGGGCACCGGCGCCAATGTCTTCGTCGTGCTCGACGGCGAGCTGTACACCCCGCCGCTGTCCGCCGGCCCGCTGGCGGGTATCACCCGGGCACTCGTCGTGGACTGGGCCGGTGCCACCGAGAGGGATCTGCCGCAGGACGTGCTGGAACGGGCCGACGAGGTCTTCCTGACGTCCTCGCTCCGCGATGTCCAGGCCGTGCACCGGGTGGACGACCGCGAACTGCCCGGCGCGCCGGGGCCGGTGACGGCCAAGGCCATGCGGATCTTCGACGAGCGGTCGGCCGCGGACTTCGACCCGCGCTGACGGGCCCGCCCGCCGCCGGTCCCGGTCCGTCCCGCCTGCGGCTTCGGGGAAATCGGATGACGACGCGGCGCCGAGCCGGTACAACCCACGCATGACCACCACTCTGCGGCCCACGGGGCCGGAACAGCACGGTCCGGACGGCCTGCGGGCCCGCGGCTACGAGGTGTGCGTCAACGGGCGTCCCGTCGGCACGGTCCGCCTCTCCACCGACGAGCGCTTCGGTCCGTCCGTCGGCCGGATCCGGGAGCTGCGGATCGACGAGGCGGACCGGCGGCGCGGCCGGGCCACCGTCGCCGCCCTCGCCGCCGAGGAGGTGCTGCGCGGCTGGGGCTGCCGCCGGGCCGAGGTGAGCGTCCCCGCTGGTGCTGGTGCTGGTGCTGGTGCTGGTGCTGGTGCCGGGGCCGCCGTCGCGCTGGCCGCCGCCCTGGGCTACACCGAGCGCAACCGCGGCATGGCGAAGCAGCTCCCGGAACGGCCGCCGTCGCTCCCCGCGGGGAGCGCGGCCCGCCCGATGTCCGCCGCGGAGTACCCGGCCTGGCGGGAGGCCGGGAAGCGCGGCTACGCGGAGGAGTGGATCGCGCGGGGCGTGCCCGCGGAGCAGGCGTGGGCCAAGTCCGAGGCCGACGAGGCCGCTCTGCTCCCGGACGGCCTGGACACCGCCGGTGCTGTCGTCCGCGTCCTGTCCCACCGCGGCACCGAAGTGGGCACCCTCTGGCTCTCGCTCGGTGAGCGCCTGCCCGACGGCACGGATGCCTTCGTCTTCGACGTCGAGGTGGCCGCTGAGCACCGCGGGCAGGGGCACGGGCGTTCCCTGATGCTGCTGGCCGAGCGGGAGTGCCGGGCCGCCGGAGCCGCCCGGCTGGGGCTCAACGTCTTCGTGGACAACACCCCCGCGCTCCGGCTCTACGAGTCCCTCGGCTACGCGCCGACCGGCCACCACCTGGCCAAGACGCTGCTCTGAACCCGGCCGTCGGCGCCACGCGGCGGCCCGGCCTGTCCTGTCGGCCCGGCCTGTCCTGTCGGCCCGGCCGGGCCGGTCAGCCCTGCCGGGCCGGTCAGCCCTGCCGGGCCGGTCAGCCCTGCCGGGCCAGCAGCCGGTCGGCGATCTCCGCGATCCGCTCCCGCAGGCCGTCCTGGCTCTTCCCGCCGTCCAGCCGCTCGCCGTCGATCACATACGTCGGAGTGCCGGTGACACCGATCGCCTTCCCCTCCGCCTGGTCGGCGTCCACGATCAGCAGGTGGCGGCCGTCGATCAGGGCGGTGTCCATCTCCTCGGCGTCCAGGCCGAGTTCGCCGGCGATCTCGACGAGCAGCGGCTCGCCCCGGCGCGCCAGCTCCTCGGTGCGCTCCAGGACGGCCTCGATGTACGCCCAGCCGCTGCCCTGCTCGGCGGCCTCCTCGGCCGCCTGTGCGGCGGCGTAGGCGTGCTTGTGCCGTTCCAGCGGGAAGTGCCGCAGCCGCACCTCCAGGGCGTCGCCGTAGCGGGCGCGGAGGGCCCGGAGGTCCTCCAGGGCGGTGCGGCAGTCGGGGCACTGCAGCTCGCACCAGATGTCGAGGGTCGCGCGGGCGGGGGTGGTGAGGCTCATGACGCCAGTCTCCCAGCCACGGCGGACGCCCCGGACCCGGGTCACCGGGCCCCGCCCGTCAGCCGCGCCCTCGGCAAGCCGCGCCTCGGCAAGCCGCGCCCTCGGGGGAGCCGCGCCCTCGGGGAGCCGCGGACCGGGGGAGGGCCGGGAGGAGGCCCGCGCCGTGCGTCCGGCGAAGGGCGGGACGGGCCCGGAACCGGCCCGGCGCACGCACCGGCGCCGGGAACCGCCCCGGGACCGGGCACCCCGCGGCCCGCCGCCTGACCTGAGGGGCAGCCGTCCCCCGGAAGCCGGACGGCACCCCTGAGATCTCCCGGAGACCGGCCCCGGGGCATGGCACGGGCCTCGGCAGGCGGTGCACGATGGAGTCGGGGTGCCGTTCCACGGGGAGGAGTGGACATGATCGTCACGTCCGGCGGGAGCACACGATGCTGACCACGACCGTCTGTGTGGCGCTGTCCGCGGCGGGTCTCGCCGTCGCGATCCTCACCGCGTACCGCCGCCGGTTCCTCCGCGCGACACGGATCGCCGCCTTCGCGCTGATCCCGGTGGGCCTGGCCATGGCCGGGCTGGCGGATCTGCTGGCCGACATCGGCACCGCCATCGGCGACTGGGCCGCGGGCCTGGTCTTCGAGCCCCAGGTGTGGGCGGGCTTCGCGGTCCTGGCCCTGTCGGCCGTGCTCTTCGTGACCGTCCGCCTCGTCGGCCGGCGCCGCAAGGGCTCCGCGGAGCCCGACGCCGTCGCGCGCCCCCGGTCCGCCGGAGCGGTCGAACCCGCCCCGTCACCGGGCTCCGGGCGCCCCGCGACACGCCCCGGCGGCAAGGCCGCGCCGAAGAAGGGGGACGACTTCGCCGATATCGAAGCCATCCTCAAAAAGCACGGCATTTGACGAACTCCCCACCCATACGAGCGTGTTGGCGCTCATGGGGTCGGGCGGCTGCGCCATCATCTGCGCGAGATGAACGACGACCTCGCCTCCGCGGGCACCGACCCGCTGGCCCCGCCCGCCGGGAGCCCCGCCGCCGAGACACGCGGCTGCCTCTTCGCCCTCTCCCAGCCGCCCCTGATGCTGTTCCTGACAGTGATCGGCACGCTGCTGCTGTTCGGGGCGCTCTACGACCTCAACTGACCGGGTCAGTCCCCGGCCTCCCGGCGCCGCGCCCGGTAGGCGGCGACATGCAGCCGGTTGCCGCAGGTGCGGCTGTCGCAGTAGCGGCGGGACCGGTTCCGCGACAGGTCCACGAACGCGCGCCGGCAGTCCGGCGCCTCGCAGCGCCGCAGCCGTTCCCGCTCGCCGTCGACCACCAGGAAGGCCAGCGCCATGCCGCCGTCCGCCGCGAGGTGGTCGGCCAGGGAGGCCCCGGGGGCGAAGTAGTGCACATGCCAGTCGTAGCCGTCGTGGTCGGTGAGCCGGGGCGTGGTGCCCGCGGCGGCGACCATCGCGTTCAGCAGCTTCACCGTGCCGTGGGTGTCGGTGGCCGCGAAGACCTCGGCGAAGCGGTCGCGGACCTCGCGCACGGCCGCCAGATCCTCTTCCCCGAGGGCGCCCGCGTCGCTGATGTCGTGCTCGTCGACGAACCGGCGCAGCGCGGCGGTGTCGGCCAGAGTGTCGGGCCCGCCGTCCTCCGGCGCGGTGTTCACCAGGTCGACGACGGCGTCCAGGGCACACCGGGTGTCGTGGTTGATCAGCACGGTCGCTCCCTGGCCGGTGGTCGGGCGGCTGCGTCGGCGGCCCCGTACATCGGCCGACCCTATCGCCCCGCAGCGCACCGGCGCCTTCGCCGCGGTGTGCCGCGCGACGAAGGCGCCGGTGTCTGCGCCCTGCGGTGTTCCGGGCCCGTGCCGTCGCCCCGAGTCGGACGGCTACGAGCGGTGAGCGTGTCGGGTGGTGGTTCCCTGCGTCACCTTTCGGACGGAGGCCGGCTCAGCTTTCGGCCAGGATGTGGGAGAGCTCGGTGTCGAGATCGAAGTGACGGTGCTCGGTGCCCGGTGGCACCGCTGCGTCCGTCCGCTTGAGGAACGATTCCAGGGCCCGCGCCGGGGCCTCGAGCAAGGCTTCGCCCTCCGGGGAGCTCAGGGCGATGCACACCACGCCCTGGCCGTGACTGCGGGACGGCCACACCCGGACATCGCCGGTACCGGTGGGCCGGTGCAGGCCCTCGGCGAGGAGGTCGCGGGCGAACACCCACTCGACGGTCTCCTCGGCTCCGGTGTGGAAGGTGGCGTGCACGGCGTAGGGATCGGCCGTGTCATACCGCAGGCCCGCCGGAACGGGCAGGGAGGATTCGCTCGACACAACGAGGCGCAGGTGCAGCTCGCAGCTGACCGTGGTGTTCATAAGCGCCAAGGCCTTTCGCTCAGTGTGCGCTCGGGGATTCGCACGTCGGCGAAATCGACATGCCACCTACGGTGTCGTTGTAAACCCCTCTGACCGTTTTGAGACCGTTCAGGTACCCCGTACGGCGGAGTCGCGTGTCATCCTCAGCGCCCATTCCGGTGACGCTTTCCGGTCGGGTAGGTTGGGCCGCATGAATGCGGAGAGTGACGAGCGACGGAAGGTCGCCGGCCCGGCGGACGCCGGCGCTGCGGGGGACGGTACGCAGGGGGACGTCGAGAAGGTGGACGGCGCGCACGAGGAGCCGGCACTCGGCTCCCGGGCGCCGCAGTTCATCAAAGCCTCCAAGCCGCTGCATCTGAGCTGGCAGGTGGGTGTTTTCCTGGTCGGCCTGGCGGTCGTGGCAGGCGGCGTGATCATGCTGCCGCTGCCCGGTCCGGGCTGGCTGGTGATCTTCGGTGGCATGGCGATCTGGGCCACCGAGTTCGTCTGGGCACAGCTCGTGCTGCGCTGGACGAAACGGAAAGTGACCGAGGCGGCGCACAAGGCGCTCGATCCGCGGGTGCGCCGACGCAATATGGCACTCACCGCCATAGGTCTGGCGATCATCGCGGTCGGCGTGGCGATCTACGTCTCGAAATTCGGTTTCGAGATGCCGTGGAAGGTCGGTCAGTGAGCGTCGGCTGACCTCGGGGTGGTCAGGAGCATCCGTTGACATGCGGTAATGTTTCCTCTGCGCCCGGGCGATTAGCTCAGCGGGAGAGCGCTTCGTTCACACCGAAGAGGTCACTGGTTCGAACCCAGTATCGCCCACCACCGGCCGAGGGTCCGAAGGCTTCAAGCCTTCGGGCCCTCGGTCTTTTCGCTGCCGGGCCCTCCGGGCAGGCCGTCCGGCCCACCCGGAGGCGCGGACCGGTCAGCGCATCCGCCCCAGGCTGTCCCGCACGCGCCGGGCGTCCCGCAGCCGCTGCTCGTACGTCGCGCCGACGGCGAGCAGCAGCAGGCCCGCGACCGCGGGCGGCAGCCAGCGGGGGAGCGCGTCGACCACCTGGACGATGTACGGGGCCAGCTCGTGCAGTGCGACCAGGCCCAGGACCGTCCCGCCGAGCAGCAGCGGCGCCCGGAGCCGCCACCGCGCGCCGGCGAGGGTGACGCCCAGCGCGGCCAGTCCCAGCAGCAGCGGGCGCAGCCAGTGCGGGTCGCTCCAGGCGGCGGCGAGGCTCGGCAGCAGCGTCGCCGCCAGCCCGGGGCCGTACGCCGCCCAGGAGGACACCGACGGGTCCCGGCGGCGCCGGAGAAGCCCCAGGGCGAGCGCGGGGACGGTCACCGGGAGCGCGTACGCCTCCGGGGTCGCGACGCCGTACGCCGCCAGCCGCACCCAGGTCGCGCACACCAGCAGCGCGGCGGTCGCGTGGGCGGCGGCGCGGCGGTCCGGCCGCAGTGCGGTCCCGGCGGTCAGCAGGCCGGCCAGCGCGAGGACCGCGGCGAGGGCCGGCGCGTCACCCGCCGCGAGACCGACGGCCAGGAGCGCGGTGGCGTAGGCCGCGCACTCCACGGGCAGCCCCGCCGGGAGGGCGCGCAGCCGCGCTGCGACGGCCGCGGCGACGGCCGCCACCCCCAGCACGGCGAACGCCGTCCGAGGGGCCGGCAGCCCCGCCGCGGCGCCCAGGGCGACGGAGAGCCCCGCCGCGCACACCACCGCGGCGGTCGCCGTCACCGGCTGCCGCGGACGCCCGGGCGGCGCCGCGGCGGCCGTGAGGGCGACCAGCAGCGAGCCGAGCACGCCGAGCGTCACCGACTCGTCCGCCAGCCCCCAGCCCACGGCGACGAGGCCGGTGACGACCGCGCAGACCAGTGCGGCCGGCGCGGAGGGAACGCGGCCGAGCGTCGCCGAGGCGATCAGCAGCACCGCGGCCTGGGCCACGAGCAGCGCCACCGCGACCGGATACGGCAGGTCGAGGGCGACCGGCAGCACCGTCCCCGCCGCAGCGAGCAGTGCCACCGCAGCGCCGGACAGCGCCGCCCGCCGGGGCTCCGCCGCCACCGCGCGGCGCACTCCGAGGGCCACGGCCGCGACCGCCGCGAGCACGGTCGGGACGGCGAGTGTGACCTGCCACGGGGATCCGCCGCCGACCGCGGCCCGGGCCCCCTCCGGCGCGCCCGCCCACACCCGGTCGAGCCTGCCCAGCGGTCCGAGGGCGACCGCGGCCACCACGGGCAGCGTCCAGAGCACCGCCGCCGTGTGCACCGCGGCGGCGGTACCGGTGAGCCCCGCCGCCACCGCGCGCTGCCGCGGCAGCGCGCGGGCCGCCGACGCCAGCAGGGCCGCTGCGAGCACAGGACCCAGGACCGCCCACTGCCCCGGCAGTGCGAACCGCAGCACCCCGCCGGTGGCCACCACCGCGCACAGGCCGCTCGCCGCCGCCGGGCACACCGCTGCCCGGGATCCGGCACCGGGGGACGGGCGCCGCCAGGCCGCGCCCAGCCCCAGGGCCGCGCCCACCAGCAGGAGCCCGGCGGCCCGCACCGCGGTACCGGCGGTGGGGGCGGTGACCGACAGGGCGCCGGCCAGGAGCGCCCCCACGCCGCCCGTCACCGCACCGGACACGGCCGCGACCGGCCGCGCCCCGGGGGCGTGGAAGCGCCGCGCGAGCACCAGGTCGAGGGCCGCCGTAGCCAGCAGGGCGGCACCGAGGCCGAACGGGCCGGCGTCCGCCACCGCCCACAGCGGCAGCGGCAGCTGGGCCAGCGCGACCGCGACCGCGGACGGCAGCCGGAGCCCGGCGGCGGGCCCGGCAGCGGGCCCGCCGAGCCACCGGCCGTAGGCCGCCCAGCCCGCCGCCAGCACCCCGGTCACCACGGCCGTGTAGCCGGTCCCGTCGGTTCCGGGCAGCGCCACCCGGTGGAGCGCGTACGCGTCCAGGGCCAGGAGCACCAGCGCCAGGCAGGCCACCGACTCGGCGGTCGAGGCCAGGGACCGGCGCAGCAGCAGCGCCGGCGCGCCCAGCGCCGTCAGCGTCAGGGCGCCCAGGACGGCGGACCGGCCGCCGATGCCCAAGTGCCCCCAGCTGACGACCGTGAAGGCGGTCACCGCGATGGCGAGCAGCACACCGCCCAGCCCCAGCAGCAGGTTCTGCACCGTCGGCGGCTGCGTCTCGCCGCGCGTACGGGCCGGGCCCGCGGCGGCCGGAACGCCCCAGGCCGGAACCGGACCCATCCGGTGCAGCCGCGCCAGCAGTTGGCCGCGGAGCGCGAGCAGCCGGGAGCGTTCCCCCTCCACCCGGGCCAGGGCGAGGTCGAGTCGGCGCAGTTCGTTCTCCAGGCCCGCCCGTTCGGACTCCGCC
Organism: Streptomyces sp. bgisy100; assembly: GCF_057709105.1. NCBI lineage: Bacteria > Bacillati > Actinomycetota > Actinomycetes > Kitasatosporales > Streptomycetaceae > Streptomyces > Streptomyces sp. bgisy100. Next base: position 169,525 of record NZ_JBYITE010000002.1, on the reverse strand, counting down.
GGGCTGACGGGCGCGAGCGGGTTCCCCTGCGGGTCCGGGGCGGCAGCGGGTGACGGATTGTCCATGGCAGGCGAGTCTGGTGCCGCGGTCCCGGCCGGGACATGGGTATCCGTACTCACCCCGGCTGAGTACCGCGCCGCACCGGCGACGGATCCGGTGGAGGGAGGGCGTCCGTTCCGCCCTCCGCGCGCGCCGGGGCGCCGGGAGGTCGAGGACCGCCCCGGCCTGCGCCGCTGTCCGCGGATGCCGTTTGAACGAACTCTCCCGAGCACTGTATTGTTCAGGCCGTGCCGAGAGCGCAGCTCACGGCACAAGGGGGCGATTAGCTCAGTGGGAGAGCGCTTCGTTCACACCGAAGAGGTCACTGGTTCGAACCCAGTATCGCCCACCCCCAGCAGGCCGGGACGCCAACAGGCGGCCCGGCCTTCGCCGTTGATGCGCGGGTGCGTCTGCCGTGGATCCCGGGCTCGGGGCTCCCGGTCTGGGGCTCTCGGAGTTCGGAAATGTCCGGTTCATTCGATTCGGCGGAAGATGCGCCGAAGGCCCGTCGAACCGTTGGCCGCTCATGCTCCGCACGCCGGGCGGGTGGCCGAACGCTCGGGTGGGGGCCGCCCGGTCCGGCGTCCGGGCGTGGCGGCTCAGGCCGCGGCGGGCATCGCGGGGCGCAGCGGCCACGCCGGGTCGACCGCTTCGGGTGTGCCGTTGTGTGCGAACCACTCCTGCAGCCCCCGTGCCTGAGCCGCATGCCAGACGGCCTGCCGGGCGTGCATCTCGGCCGCGCTCAGCCGTTCCAGCCGTGCGGCGAAACGGCGCCCCACCGTCCGTACGACCTCCAGTGCGGCCACGGCGTCGGCCGCCGCGTCATGGGCGCCGGTCAGGGTCACGCCGTAGTGCTCGCACAGGTCGGTGAGCGTCCGGCGGCCCTTGCGGTAGCGGTCCAGGTGCTTGTCGAGCACCCGCGGGTCCAGGACGCACAGCGAGGCGCCCCCCAGATAGCCGGCCAGCGACGAGGCGCGGTGCCGCTTCAACTCCCGGTCCAGCAGGGTCAGATCGAACGGGGCGTTCATCACCACCAGCGGCGTCCCGGCCGCGCACTGGGTCGCCAGGGCGCGCGCCACCTCCTCCATCACCGGCGCGGGCCACCGGCCGTGCCGCTGGAGATGGTCGTCGGTCAGCCCGTGCACCGCCGTGGCCCCCTCGGGTACCGGCACACCCGGATTGACGAGCCAACGGGTCACCAGCGGCATCGAGCCGGGCGCGCTCTGCAGCACCAGTGCCGCGGAGACGATCCGGTCGTGCTCGACGTCGACCCCGGTGGTCTCGGTGTCGAACGCGGCGAGTGGTCCGTCGAACCAGCACGGCATGTCACAACTCCTCTCGCGAACCCGGCCGATGAGCACCGGCAGATGAACAACGGCCCCCACCCGACCGGGTGATACCCGGGCCGTTTGTTCCGTACGCCGGGCGGAGACAACACATATGACGGATCGTTCGGAAATATCGGTCCACTGCTCGGTCCACTGCTCGGCCCGCTGCTCGGCCCGCTGCTCGGGCCCACTGCTCGGACAGGGGACCGGCAAGGCCCGGAAGGCTCTTCGGACATGGCGCTCGCCCAGCCCGAACCCGGGGGCATATCCCGTGCCGCTCACGGGTCGGGGCCGCTGCCGGAGCGGATCGCACCGCTGCGCGGTTCACTCGCCACGACCGCCTGCATGGAGACCCTGCAGGTGGGATACCTCCACGCGGTCGCGGCGGCGGCCGGGTGCTCGCTCGCCCAGCCGTTCCCGGACAACGGGATCGACTGGCACGTCAGCCACGGCGCCCCCGGCCATGCCGTCGACGACGAAGTGACGATCAAGGTGCAGCTCAAGTGCACCTATCAGACGGCCCCGCGCCCGGCCGGGCCCGCCTTCTCCTTCACCCTGGACAACGACCACCTGGTGAAGCTGGCCCGCACCCCGGTGGCGGTGCACAAGATCCTCGTCGTGATGCTGGCGCCGCGACGGCCCGAGGAGTGGCTGCGCGCCTCCCACGACTGCCTCGAACTGCGGCACTGCTGCTACTGGATCAACCTCGCCGGCCACCCCGTGACGGGCCGGCGCAGGACCACTGTCCGGATCCCGACCGCACGGATCTTCGACGACCGTGCGCTCTGCGAGATCATGACCCGCGTCGGGGTGGGAGGGAGACCTTGATGCACCGGCCGGCCGACGAGCCCGTACGACCGCAGCAAGGGGACGCCGGGGGACCGCCGCCCGGCGGCGCCTCCCTCGACCCCGAACAGCTGGACCCCGCCGTCCTCGCCGCACTGCTGGCCCGGCACGGCTGGCGGCGGCGGGGCGGCGCGGCCGGCCGCTACAGCCGCTGGACGCCGCCCGGGCCCGGTACCGGCACCAGCCTGCTGGTGCCGGAGCACCGCGCCTTCCCCGACAGCGCCGACCTGCTGGCCGAAGCCCTCACCGCCCTGTCCCGCAGCCCCGCCCCCTCCGCCCGCGACGTCCTCGTCGGACTCTCCGTGCCCAGCGACGAGATCCGCTGGTGGCGCCAGGGGCCGGAGGGCGGCGGCGGTGCCGCGCCGTGGCCCGCCCACGAGCGGCTGCGGGCCGGGGCCCGGGCGATGCTCCTCGCCGGTGCGCTCGCCGCCCGCGGCCGGGCCGGCTACCACGGGGCGCGCCACCGGGCGCAGGCCGAAGCGGCCCTGGAACCGGTGCTCGTCGGGGCCGGCCCGGGTGACGGGCGCCGGCTCACGGCGTTCGTACCGGCCGGCGGCGGCCGGGCCACCGTCACCACCCTGCTGCGCGCCCTGCAGGCCGCCCGTGACGCGGCCGACTACCAGCGCGCGACGGGCGGAATGGAGGCCTTCGACGCGGCCGTCGGGATGGGCATGTGCCACGAGCTGGCCGAGTCGATCGTGGCTCTCGTCCGGGGCTCCGAGGGGCTGCGGGTGACGCTGGACTGGTCGCCCGCGGCCGGTGTGCCGGAGGGCTTCGCCCGCCGGCCCGAGCCGGTGGAGTTCTCCCCCGGGGACCTGCCGGCGCTCCGCGAGGCCGGAGCGCGGTACGCCCGGGACGAGCCCTCCGTCCCGGTGCGCGTCACCGGCGCGGTGGTACGGATGCGCCGCTCGGCCCCCTCGGGGCCCGGCACGGTAAGGCTGCGGGTGCTCGCCGGGGCCGATGTCGCCCAGGTCCGGGTGGTGCTCGACGAGGACGCGTACCGGATCGCCGGGCAGGCCCACCTGATCGGTCTGCCGGTCCGGGTCAGCGGACGGCTGGAGAGTCGCAGCGGCTTCCGCCGGCTCACCGGGGCCTCGGGGGTGGTGCCCGTCCCGGCGGACGAGGCCGAGCGGGACCGGCTGATGAAGTCCCTGCAGGAGAACCTCGGCTTCTTCGAGGAGGCCTGCGGAGGCGACGACTGACGCCTGAGGCCCGGGCGGGGAGCCGGCCGACAGGGGTCCGCTCCCGAGGGCGCCGCCGCCGTGCGGCGAAGCCGCGGCCGGGGAGTCAACCCCGTTCCCCGGCCGTGCCCGGGCGGCCGTCAGTACGCCGGCCCCGGAGCCGGGGACTGGGCCCCGAGAGCCGGATCCCAGCCCGAGCCCGAGCCGGAGCCCGGGGCCGCCGCCGCAGCCGGAGCCGTACGGTGCCGGGCGTGGCGGCTGGGGCGGACCGTGTGGGTGCGCAGCGGCACGGCCCCGCCGCGGCAGCGCCGCCCACGGCGAGGCCGTGCCACTCGGCCGTGCCGCTCAGAAGATCTGCGACTTCCGGTGCCGGTAGAGGTCCCGCAGCAGCGCGATCTCCGCGCCGTGATGGATGGCCTCGCGGTTGATGTGCAGCACCAGTGTGGCCATCGGCACCTCGGCGTACGGCCCCTCGGCCGGGCCGCAGGGCCGGGCCAGCTCCTCCTCGCCGAGGCGGCGAGCCCCCGCCGTCCACGCCGCGTACGCCGTGTCGAGCTGCGCGAGGGCCTCCTCGGCCGTCGCCGCATACGTGAAGCTCCGGTAGTCCACGGGCGGACCGCCGAAGTGCGAGGCGACCCGCGCCCCGAACACCCCGACGATCAGATGGGCCAGCCGCCAGGCGACCGTCGTCACCCGCGGTGGATCGGGCTCGGGGACGGCGTATTCGATCGTGAGGTCGCCCGCGCCGGCGGTGATCGGCGCCGTGCTCTCGCCCCGGGGCCGCACGCTCCAGCAACCGGGGACCGGCTCCCAGAAGTACTCGTCGTCGGAGAGCCCGTCCAGGCGCGGGCGCAGCTGGTTCCGCCAGTGCAGGTCGAGCTGCTCGACCAGTTGCTCGTTCCAGTCGATTGCCATGCCGCCACGCTACGGCCTGCGACGGCGCCTCCCCGGCGCACCGGGCCGGTGCCCGGCCCGGTGGTGCGCCACCCTTTAGCGGTCGGCCCGTCCGGCTCGGTACGATTCAGGGCGCGCAGCGTCCGCTGTCGCCCCCCATGAGTCAGGAGAGACCGGTGTCAGACGTCCGTGTGATCATCCAACGCGATTCCGAGCGGGAAGAGCGCGTGGTGACCACGGGCACCACGGCGGCGGAACTCCTGGGCGGCGACCGCAGCATCGTCGCGGCGCGGGTGGGCGGCCGGCTCAAGGACCTGGCGTACGAGGTCGCCGAGGGCGACGAGGTCGAGCCGGTGCTGATCGGCTCCCCGGACGGCCTGAACATCCTGCGGCACTCCACCGCGCACGTCATGGCGCAGGCCGTGCAGGAGCTCTTCCCCGAGGCCAAGCTGGGCATCGGCCCGCCCATCAAGGACGGCTTCTACTACGACTTCGACGTCGAGCAGCCGTTCCAGCCGGACGACCTCAAGCGCGTCGAGAAGAAGATGCAGGAGATCGTCAAGCGCGGGCAGCGCTTCGCGCGGCGTGCCGTCTCCGACGACGCCGCCCGCGAGGAGCTGGCCGAGGAGCCGTACAAGCTGGAGCTGATCGGCCTCAAGGGCTCCGCGGCCGAGGCCGCCGAGGGCGCTTCCGCCGAGGTCGGCGCCGGTGAGCTCACCATGTACGACAACCTCGACCCGAAGACCGGCGACCTGTGCTGGAAGGACCTCTGCCGCGGTCCGCACCTGCCGACCACCCGGTTCGTCCCGGCGTTCAAGCTGATGCGCTCCGCCGCCGCCTACTGGCGCGGCAGCGAGAAGAACAAGCAGCTCCAGCGGATCTACGGCACCGCCTGGCCGTCCAAGGACGAGCTGAAGGCGCACCTGGACTTCCTCGCCGAGGCCGAGAAGCGCGACCACCGCAAGCTCGGCTCCGAGCTGGACCTCTTCTCCATCCCCGAGGACATCGGCTCCGGCCTCGCGGTCTTCCACCCCAAGGGCGGCATCATCCGCCGGGTCATGGAGGACTACTCCCGCAAGCGGCACGAGGAGGCGGACTACGAGTTCGTCTACACCCCGCACGCCACCAAGGGGAAGCTGTTCGAGAAGTCGGGCCACCTGGACTGGTACGCCGACGGCATGTACCCGCCCATGCAGCTCGACGAGGGCGTGGACTACTACCTCAAGCCCATGAACTGCCCCATGCACAACCTGATCTTCGACGCGCGGGGCCGCTCGTACCGTGAACTGCCGCTGCGGCTCTTCGAGTTCGGCACGGTCTACCGCTACGAGAAGTCGGGCGTCGTGCACGGCCTGACCCGGGCCCGCGGCTTCACCCAGGACGACGCGCACATCTACTGCACCCGTGAGCAGATGGCGGACGAGCTGGACTCGCTGCTCACCTTCGTGCTGAACCTGCTGCGCGACTACGGCCTGGAGGACTTCTACCTGGAGCTCTCCACCAAGGACCCGGAGAAGTTCATCGGCTCGGACGAGAACTGGGAGCAGGCCACCCAGGCGCTCCGCGAGGCCGCCGAGAAGCAGGGCCTGGACCTGGTCATGGACCCGGGCGGCGCCGCCTTCTACGGCCCGAAGATCTCCGTCCAGGCGAAGGACGCCATCGGCCGCACCTGGCAGATGTCCACCATCCAGGTCGACTTCAACCTGCCCGACCGGTTCGACCTCGAGTACACCGCCGCCGACGGCTCCCGGCAGCGTCCGGTGATGATCCACCGCGCGCTGTTCGGCTCCATCGAGCGGTTCTTCGCGGTGCTGCTGGAGCACTACGCGGGTGCCTTCCCGGCCTGGCTCGCCCCGGTCCAGGTCGTCGGCATCCCGATCGGCGACGACCACGTCCCGTACCTGAAGGAGGTCGCCGCCAAGCTCCGGGCCAAGGGCATCCGCATCGAGGTGGACGGCTCCTCCGACCGGATGCAGAAGAAGATCCGCAACGCCCAGAAGTCGAAGGTCCCGTTCATGCTGATCGCGGGCGACGACGACGTCTCCAAGGGCGCGGTCTCCTTCCGCTACCGCAACGGCGAGCAGAAGAACGGCGTGCCGGTCGACGAGGCCGTCGCCGAGATCCTGCGGGCCGTCGAGGACCGCGTCCAGGTCTGATCAGCCGCGCCCGCCCCCGGAGTCCGGACCCGTTCCGCCGCTCTCCGGGGGCGGGCTGCTCTCCGGGAGCCGGCGCGCCTCCTCCACCCGCTCCCGGTAGCTCTGCACGAGCCAGGAGGAGAACACCCCGACCACCGCGCCGATCAGCCCGACGCCGACGGCCATCAGGACGGCCGCCACGACCCTGCCGAGCGGCGTCACGGGCACCGCGTCGCCGTAACCGGTGGTGGAGAGCGTCACACAGGCCCACCACACCGCGTCACCGAAGGTCGTGATCGTGGCCCCGGGGGCGTGGCGCTCCACCCGGTAGACGGCCAGGCTGGCGGAGTAGCCCAGCAGCAGCGCGGTCAGCAGGGTCAGCGACATGACCTGGCCCTCCAGGCTCATGCGCGATTCCCGGTGGCGGGTCTGCGCCGCCGCGTAGGCGTACACCATCCGCAGCGGGCGCAGCAGCGGCAGCAGCAGCACCAGCAGATCCAGCCAGCGGCGCCGGACGAAGTCCCGGCGGGGCCGGCTGCTGAGCGCCAGCCGGCCGAAGTAGTCGATGCCGAAGACCACCCACGTCCCGACGGTCACCGAGAGCCAGAAGTCGTGCCAGCCCGGTGACAGGCCGGGGACCAGTACATGCACCGAGTACGCCGTGAGGTACAGCAGGGATGCCAGGAGCAGCGGGAACTCTGCGTGCCGCTCCCACCGCTGCACCCGGCTGTTGTCGTCCATCGGTTCAGCATCCCGGCCGGGGCCGCGGCATCCGCCCCGGCGACACGCCGCGAACGGGCGAAGTCATATGCTGCACACCATGACGAGTGAGCCGGAACAGCAGATCGGAGTGGGGACGCAGGACGCGTTCCAGCGCCTCTGGACGCCCCACCGGATGGCTTACATCCAGGGGGAGAACAAGCCGACGGGGCCGGGCGCCGGGGACGGCTGCCCGTTCTGCACCATCCCGGAGAAGTCCGACGAGGACGGCCTCGTCCTCGCCCGGGGCGAGCACGTCTACGCGGTGCTGAACCTGTACCCGTACAACGGCGGACACCTCATGGTCGTCCCGTTCCGGCACGTCGCCGACTACACCGACCTCGACGCCGCGGAGACCGCCGAACTCGGCGAGTTCACCAAGGCGGCCATGCGGGCGCTGCGCACCGCGTCCGGGGCCCACGGCTTCAACATCGGGATGAACCAGGGCACCGTCGCCGGCGCCGGGATCGCCGCGCATCTGCACCAGCACGTGGTGCCGCGCTGGGGCGGGGACACCAACTTCATGCCGGTCGTCGGCCACACCAAGGTGCTGCCGCAGCTCCTCGCCGACACCCGCCGGATGCTGGCGGAGGCCTGGCCGGCCACCTGAACGGGCGACGGGCCGACCCGCGGACGGGTCCGAATCCGCAGCACGAGGGCCCGTGGGGATCGCTCCCCACGGGCCCTCGTGCTCTTCGTGCCGCTGCCGGGCGGCTACGCGTTGTAGACGTCGGCCTGCCGCGGCTCCGCGCCCTGCACCGCGCCGCTGAGGAAGGTCGAGCGGGTGCCGAAGTTCTCGGTGTCCACGCCGTTCTCCGCCAGCACCTTGAGCGCCGCCGAGTGCACCACCCGCAGCACCGGGGTGGCCGCGCGCAGTGCGTCGTCGGCCATGAAGCGGTGCCGCCACGGCTGGTCCGCCCAGGCGTGCCGCAGGCCGAACGGCTCCGGCAGCGACAGCTTCCCGCCGAGGTAGTCGAGGACCGACGGGAACCAGGTGAGCGGGGCACGCGCGGAGAGCCGCACCACCTCCCGGGGGTCCACCAGCGGCAGGTTCACCGTCCGGGTCTCCCAGAACTTGACGCTCTTGGAGACCTCCTTGGTCTTCGCCGCGGGCTTGGTGGTGAACAGCGGGTGCACCGGCCCCAGCGCGTGGCCCGTCACCTCGATCCGCAGCGTGTGGTGCAGCACGGTGACGGTGACCAGCAGGGTGATCACCAGCTGGCCGTCCCACAGGACGAACTGGACGCCCAGGTAGTGCCGGTTGCCGCTGCCGAACTGCTGTTCGTTGCAGATGCGCTGTATCTCGGCGCTCTTGATCTGGAAGTGGTCGGTCTCCGCGCCGTTCGGCCGGGACACCTCGCCGGCGTTCTCCCCGATCGGCGACACCACCCAGTGCGTCACCGAGGGGGTCGGGAAGCCGCCGGTGTGCAGCGGTCCGCGCTCCAGCAGCCGCAGCTGGTCGTGGACCGCGCGGATGACGTCCCAGCTGCGGAACGGGTTGATGTCCTTGTCGGGGTCGCTGGAGACCAGCTCCTCCGCCAGGTGCCAGCTGCCCCAGCGGGTGCCCATGCCGAGTATCCCCTTGGGGCCGGCGTAGAAGACCAGGTTGCTGCGCTGCTCGGCGCTCAGCATGGCCAGGCCCTGCCGGAGCCGTTCGGCGCTGGTCTCGTTCGGGTTGCCCGGCACCGCCTCGGGGATCTTCGCCCCGATGCCGCCGCCCGACAGCAGCCCCTCCCAGCGCTCCCGGAGGTCCCTCGCGGTGCTCTCGCAGATCCGCTTGGCCACCAGCCAGCCGATCACCGGGACGAGCATGACGAACCGCAGGTAGAGCGAGAGCGCGCCGGTCATCGGCGGCTTCAGCAGCAGCATCACGGCCAGGCCGCCCACCGCCACCAGCACGACGCTCCCCAGCGCCCCCGCACCCGACTTCTGCCCCCCGGACAGCGTCCGGCGCAGCTGGAACGCGGAGAGCCACACCAGCATGCCCGGCAGGAACAGCAGCCCGAAGACCGCCATCACCACGGTCAGCCGGGCGTCGCGCTCCTTGCGGATGCGGTTGGCGGCCAGGCAGTGCTCGACGACGGCCTGCGGTTCGGTGCCGAAGGACTGGATCAGCGCGGGCCGGGCGCCGCCCAGCATCCGCACCTGGACGGCACGGGAGAAGGCCTCACCGAGGTTTGGCTCGAACAGGGACAGTTTCGGCGCCGTGATCTTGGACTTGTGCCACTCGTTGTTCGCCTTCAGCACCTCCGCGACCGGGCTGTCCCGGTACGCGGCGGAGGCCAGGGCGCTGGTCGCCGCCGTCTGCCCGTCGGAGCCGGACAGCGGGATCTGCGCCCCGGGACTGAAGTCGAAACTGCCCTCTGTCACTACCGCCCCCAACACCGCTCGGTATCCGCTGCTGCGGCTCTTCCCGGCAGCAACGCCCCGCACACCTTCTGAACTGCATCTCAGCGTATCCGCGGTGAGCCGCCCGCCGCACGGCAGTTGAGGCGGGCGGCAGGGCAACTATGCGCCGGATCCCGCCTGTTCACGGATCTTGGCGGCGAGCTGCGGCGGCATCGGTTCGTGCCGCGAGTACGCACGGCCGAACCGCCCGGTGCCGTGCGACAGGGACCGCAGGTCCACCGCGTACCGGCCGATCTCGATCTCGGGGATCTCGGCCCGGACGAGGGTGCGCCCCGCCCCGGCCTGTTCGGTGCCGACCACGCGGCCCCGGCGGCCCGAGAGGTCGCTCATGACCGGGCCGACGTACTCGTCCGCGACCAGCACCTTGACCTCGGCGTACGGCTCCAGCAGATGGATGTGGGCCTCGGCCGCCGCCTCGCGCAGCGCCAGTGCGCCCGCCGTCTGAAAAGCGGCGTCGGAGGAGTCGACCGAGTGCGCCTTGCCATCCAGCAGGGTGACCCGGACGTCCACCAGTTCGTACCCGGCGGCGACCCCGCGGAGGGCCTGGGCCCGGACACCCTTCTCCACCGAAGGGATGAATTGCCGCGGCACGGCACCGCCGACGACCTTGTCCACGAACTCGATGCCGGAGCCCGCCGGCATCGGCTCCACCTCGATCTCGCAGATCGCGTACTGCCCGTGCCCGCCGGACTGTTTGACGTGCCGGCCGCGCCCGGCGGACCGTTCGCCGAACGTCTCGCGCAGCGACACCCGGTGCGGTACGGCGTCGACCCGGACGCCGTACCGGCTGCGCAGCCGTTCCAGCGCCACATCCACATGCGCCTCGCCCAGGCACCACAGCACCACCTGGTGGGTGTCGGGATTCTGCTCCAGCCGCATCGTCGGGTCCTCGGCGACCAGCCGGGACAGCCCCTGGGAGAGCTTGTCCTCGTCCGGCTTGCTGTGCGCCTCGATCGCCACCGGCAGCAGCGGGTCGGGCATCACCCACGGCTCCATCAGCAGCGGATCGTCCTTGGCCGACAGGGTGTCGCCGGTCTCGGCGCGGCTCAGTTTCGCCACACAGGCCAGGTCGCCCGCGATCGCCTGGGGCAGCACCCGCTGCTGCTTGCCGAACGGGGCGGAGAGCGCGCCGATGCGCTCGTCCACGTCGTGGTCCTCGTGGCCGCGGTCCTCCAGGCCGTGGCCGGACACATGCACCGTCTCGTCGGGGCGCAGCGTCCCGGAGAACACCCGGACCAGACTGATCCGGCCCACGTAGGGGTCGGAGGTGGTCCGGACCACCTCCGCGGCCAGCGGCCCGTCCGGATCGCAGGTCAGGGCGGGCCGGGGCGCGCCGTCGGGGGTGGTGACGGCGGGGGCCTCGCGCTCCGGTGGCGTCGGGAACCCGCCGGTGATCAGCTCCAGGAGCTCCACCGTGCCGATGCCCTGCCGACTGCCCTCGGCCGCGGGGGCGGCGGCCAGCACCGGGTAGAACGTCCCGCGGGCGACCGCCCGTTCCAGGTCCTGGATCAGCGTCTTGACGTCGATCTCCTCGCCGCCGAGGTAGCGGTCCATCAGGGTCTCGTCCTCGCTCTCGGCGATGATCCCCTCGATGAGCCGGTTGCGGGCCTCCTCGATAAGCGGCAGGTGCTCGGGGTCCGGCGCCTGCTCGGTCCGTTCCCCCGAGGAGTAGTCGAAGACCCGCTGCGAGAGCAGGCCGATCAGTCCGGCCACCGGCGCGTGCCCGTCCGGGCCCTCCGCGCCGTGCAGCGGGAGGTAGAGCGGCAGCACCGCGTCCGGGTCATCGCCCCCGAAGGCCTGGCCGCACACCGCCGTCATCCCCTCGAAGTCGGCGCGCGCCGACTCCAGGTGGGTCACCACGATCGCCCGCGGCATGCCCACCGCGGCGCACTCCTCCCACACCATGCGGGTCGAGCCGTCCACGCCGTCCGCCGCCGAGACGACGAAGAGGGCCGCGTCCGCTGCCCGCAGACCGGCCCTCAACTCCCCGACGAAATCGGCGTATCCGGGGGTGTCCAGAATATTGATCTTGACTCCGCCCCATTCCACCGGAACGAGGGAGAGCTGTACCGAACGCTGCTGGCGGTGTTCGATCTCGTCGTAGTCGGAGAGTGTGCTGCCGTCCTCGACCCGGCCCGCCCGGTTCACCGCGCCCGCCGCGAGGGCGAGGGCTTCCACCAGCGTCGTCTTTCCGGAGCCGCTGTGGCCGACCAGCACCACATTCCGAATGGCGGAGGGCCGGTCGGCCGTCGCCGCCCTGCCGGCGGCCCCGGGGTGGGTGTTCGTCTTGTCGCCCATGTGCGTCGCCTCCCGGTCTGCACCTGTTGCGTTCTTCGAGCTTTCCACCCCCGTCACGATGCGTCCATACGTCGTACCCGCGGCAGCGGGCGCGGGTGCCCCGCAGTGCGCCGGTGCGGGCCTGGCTACGATGGGGTCACCGGTGGCCACTGGGGCCGCGCGGCGCCCCCTACCCTCCGGGAAGGCCATGCTGAACAAGTACGCGCGTGCGTTTTTCACGCGTGTTCTCACACCGTTCGCCGCGCTGCTGTTGCGCCTGGGGGTCAGTCCGGACGCGGTGACCCTCGCCGGGACCACCGGCGTGGTGGCGGGTGCCCTGGTCTTCTTCCCCCGCGGAGAGCTCTTCTGGGGCACCATTGTGATCACCCTGTTCGTCTTCTCGGACCTGGTGGACGGCAACATGGCCCGGCAGTTGGGCAGGTCGAGCCGGTGGGGTGCCTTCCTGGACTCCACGCTCGACCGGGTCGCGGACGCCGCGATCTTCGGCGGGCTCGCGCTCTGGTACGCGGGCCGCGGGGACGACCTGATGCTCTGCGCCGTCACGATCTTCTGCCTGGCCAGCGGGCAGGTCGTCTCCTACACCAAGGCGCGGGGCGAGAGCATCGGCCTGCCGGTGAACGTCAACGGCCTGGTGGAGCGGGCCGAACGGCTGGTGATCACGCTGGTCGCGGCCGGACTCGCCGGGCTGCACACGTTCGGTGTGCCGCACATCGACATCCTGTTGCCGATCGCGTTGTGGATCGTCGCCGTGGGCAGTCTGGTCACGCTCGGGCAGCGCATGGTCACCGTGCGCCGCGAGGCCGCGGAGGCCGACGGCGCGGCCGCCGCGCAGGGGAGTGAGGCGACATGAAGCACCGGATCACCGACGCGCTGTACGGGCTCGGCTGGGGCACGGTCAAGCACCTGCCGGAGCCGGTGGCCACGGCGCTCGGCCGGCGGATCGCCGACACCGTCTGGAAGCGCCGCGGCAAGGGCGTGCTGCGGCTGGAGTCCAACCTCGCCCGGGTCGTCCCGGACGCGGGCCCGCAGCGCCTCGCGGAGCTGTCCCGGGCCGGTATGCGCTCATACCTGCGCTACTGGATGGAGTCCTTCCGGCTGCCGGCCTGGAGCAAGGAGCGGGTGGCGGGCGGCTTCGAGGTCAAGGACGTGCACCTGCTGGAGGAGGGGCTGGCGAGCGGCCGCGGGGTGATACTCGCGCTGCCCCACCTGGCCAACTGGGACCTCGCCGGCGCCTGGGTCACCACCGCGCTCGGGGTGCCCTTCACCACGGTCGCCGAGCGGCTGGAGCCCACGACGCTCTACGACCGGTTCGTCGCCTACCGCGAGGGACTGGGCATGGAGGTGCTGCCGCACAGCGGCGGCAGCGCGTTCGGCACCCTCGCCCGGCGGCTGCGCGCCGGCGGGCTGGTCTGCCTGGTCGCCGACCGGGACCTGTCCGCCTCCGGCGTCGAGGTCGCGTTCTTCGGCGACGCGGCCCGGATGCCCGCCGGCCCCGCGATCCTCGCCCAGCAGACCGGCGCGCTGCTGCTGCCCGTCACCCTCTGGTACGACGGGACGCCGGTCATGCGCGGCCGCATCCACCCGGCGGTCGAGGTGCCGGAGGGCGGCGACCGCACCTCGCGCACCGCCACGATGACCCAGGTCCTGGCCGATGTGTTCGCCGCGGGCATCGCCGAGCACCCCGAGGACTGGCACATGCTCCAGCGGCTGTGGATCAAGGACCTCGAGCCCCGCACCGACCGCCCGGCGGCCCCCGGAACGGCCGCCCCCGGAACGGCAGAGACCGGAACGGAGACAGCGTGAGGATCGGCATCGTCTGCCCGTACTCGTGGGACGTACCGGGCGGCGTCCAGTTCCACATCCGTGACCTGGCCGAGCACCTGATCCGGCTGGGCCACGAGGTGTCCGTCCTGGCCCCGGCGGACGACGAGACGCCGCTGCCGCCGTACGTCGTCTCCGCCGGACGGGCCGTCCCGGTGCCGTACAACGGCTCCGTGGCCCGGCTGAACTTCGGCTTCCTCTCCGCCGCGCGGGTGCGCCGCTGGCTGCACGACGGCGACTTCGAGGTGCTGCACATCCACGAGCCCACCTCGCCGTCGCTGGGGCTGCTCTCCTGCTGGGCTGCGCAGGGACCGATCGTGGCGACCTTCCACACCTCGAACCCGCGCTCCCGCGCCATGATCGCCGCGTATCCGATCCTGCAGCCCGCGCTGGAGAAGATCAGCGCGCGCATCGCGGTGAGCGAGTACGCCCGGCGGACCCTCGTCGAGCACCTGGGCGGGGACGCGGTCGTGATTCCCAACGGCGTCGAGGTGGACTTCTTCGCCGGCGCCGAGCCCAAGCCCGAATGGCAGGGCGACACCGCCCGCGCCGCCGCGCGGCAGGCCGACGGCGACACCGACGGGCCCGCGCCGGCCGCGGGCGAGGGCCGGACGATCGGCTTCATCGGCCGGATCGACGAACCCCGCAAGGGCCTGCCGGTGTTGATGCGGGCGCTGCCCGGGATCCTCGCCGAACGCCCGGAGACCCGGCTGCTGGTCGCCGGGCGGGGCGACGAGGAGGAGGCCGTCGCGGGGCTCCCCGCCGAGTTCCGGGACCGGGTGGAGTTCCTCGGCATGGTCAGCGACGAGGACAAGGCGCGGCTGCTCCGCAGCGTCGACCTCTACGTGGCGCCGAACACCGGCGGCGAGAGCTTCGGGATCATTCTCGTCGAGGCCATGAGCGCGGGCGCCCCGGTGCTCGCCAGCGATCTGGACGCGTTCGCCCAGGTGCTCGACGGGGGAGAGGCCGGGGAGCTGTTCACCAACGAGGACGCGGACGCGCTGGCCCGCACCGCGGTGCGGCTGCTGGGCGACCCGGCACGCCTGGCCGAGCTGCGCGAGCTGGGCAGCCGGCACGTCCGGCGGTTCGACTGGGGGACGGTCGGCGCGGACATCCTGGCGGTCTACGAGACGGTGACCGACGGCGCGGCCTCGGTGGCGGCCGACGACCGCACCTCGGGGCTGCGCGCCCGGCTGGGGCTCGCCCGCGGCTGACTCCGTTCCCGCGGCCCCCGCCGGTCCTGTGCCCGGAGGTGGTGCCCGGGGGTCCGCACCCCGCGGATCCGCCGCGGCTCGGCCGCCCCGTTCGGGCCGCTGCTGCGCGCGTGCGTGCCGCGGCGTGCCCGGAGGCGGAGCCCGCTTGCGTGTGCGGCGGCCCGGAGGCGGAGCCCGCGTGCGTGCGCGGCGGCCCGGAGGCGGAGCCCGCACCTCACGATCCGCTGTCGCTCGGCCCGCCCCGGGTGCTAGGGCCGGCTGCCGCGTGCGGTTGCGCCCCGTGGCGGCCGGTACTGTGACCCGGCGTGAGCACCTTGATCTGGATCGCAGTCGCCCTGCTCCTCGTCGGCGTCTACCTCAGCTGGACGGCCGGCCGCCTCGACCGGCTGCACGCCCGGATCGACGCCGCCCGGGCCGCGCTCGACGCCCAACTGCTGCGCCGCGCCTCGGTGGCCCAGGAACTGGCCACGGCCGGGGTGCTCGACCCGGCCGCGTCGATCGTGCTCTACGAGGCCGCGCACTCCGCCCGCCAGGCGGAGGAGGAGCACCGCGAGGTCGCCGAGAGCGAGCTCAGCCAGGCGCTGCGGGCGGTGTTCGCGGAGACCCAGCAGGTCGAGGCGGTACGCGAGGCTCCGGGTGGCGAGGAGGCGGCCGGGGAGCTGGCCGCCGCCGTCCGCCGCGTCCCGATGGCCCGGCGCTTCCACAACGACGCCGTACGGGCCGCGCGGGCGCTGCGGCGGCACCGCACCGTGCGCTGGTTCCGGCTGGCCGGACACGCGCCGTTCCCGCTGGCCTTCGAGATGGACGACGAGCCGCCGGCGGCCCTCGCGGACCGCCCGTCCTGAGCGGCGCGGGGCCGTCCGCGAAGGACGCCCGCCCCTGCTGACCGGCCCGGCGGCCGCACGCCGGGCCCGCCCCGTACCCCCACCGCGGCCACGCCCCCGGCCCCTGCGGGCCACCGGCGGACGATTGGCCCTTGTCGCGGACCCGCGCGGCAGGGTTGTCTCGTCCGTGCAGCAGTGCGGCGGCCCGCCCGGAACCGGATGGCCGGTCCGAGGCGGGTTCGAACGGGCCTACGATGGGCCCATCGCACATTCGTCATCGAGTGAGGTCAAACCGTGTCCACCACGCCCACCAGCACGTCCGCCAACGCCTCCAGCGGGACTCCCGAGACCGGCACCGCGCGCGTCAAGCGCGGCATGGCCGAGCAGCTCAAGGGCGGCGTGATCATGGACGTCGTCACGCCGGAGCAGGCGAAGATCGCCGAGGACGCCGGTGCCGTGGCGGTCATGGCCCTGGAGCGGGTGCCCGCCGACATCCGCAAGGACGGCGGCGTGGCCCGGATGTCCGACCCGGACATGATCGACGGCATCATCAACGCCGTCTCCATCCCGGTGATGGCCAAGTCCCGGATCGGCCACTTCGTCGAGGCCCAGATCCTCCAGGCGCTCGGTGTGGACTACATCGACGAGTCCGAGGTCCTCACCCCGGCCGACGAGGTCAACCACAGCGACAAGTTCGCCTTCACCACCCCGTTCGTCTGTGGTGCCACCAACCTGGGCGAGGCCCTGCGCCGCATCGCCGAGGGCGCGGCCATGATCCGCTCCAAGGGCGAGGCCGGCACCGGCAACGTCGTGGAGGCCGTCCGCCACCTCCGCCAGATCAAGAACGAGATCGGCAGGCTGCGCGCCTACGACAACAACGAGCTGTACGCCGCCG
The DNA here is from genome assembly GCF_057709105.1 of Streptomyces sp. bgisy100. NCBI lineage: Bacteria > Bacillati > Actinomycetota > Actinomycetes > Kitasatosporales > Streptomycetaceae > Streptomyces > Streptomyces sp. bgisy100. The sequence continues at coordinate 152,882 of NZ_JBYITE010000002.1, read as the reverse complement.
CCAAGGAGCTGCGCGCCCCGTACGAGCTGGTCAAGGAGGTCGCGGAGCTGGGCAAGCTGCCGGTCGTGCTGTTCTCCGCCGGTGGCGTCGCCACCCCGGCCGACGCCGCGCTGATGCGCCAGCTCGGCGCCGAGGGCGTCTTCGTCGGCTCCGGCATCTTCAAGTCCGGCGACCCGGCGAAGCGCGCCGCCGCGATCGTGAAGGCCACCACCTTCTACGACGACCCGAAGATCGTCGCCGATGCCTCCCGCGGCCTGGGCGAGGCCATGGTCGGCATCAACTGCGACACCCTCCCCGAGACGGAGCGCTACGCCAACCGCGGTTGGTGACAGCCGGTTCGCGGCCGCGCCGCGGTCCCACCGACTCCCCGATGGACGGCCCGCGGCGCCCGCGGGCCGTCCATCGGCCGTCCACCCCACGCATCGCTTGAGAGGCCCACCGTGTCCACCCCAGTCATCGGCGTCCTCGCCCTCCAGGGCGACGTCCGGGAGCACCTCGTGGCGCTCGCCGAGGCCGACGCCCAGGCCCGTCCCGTCCGCCGTGCCGAGGAACTCGCCGAGGTCGACGGCCTGGTGATCCCCGGTGGCGAGTCGACCACCATGTCCAAGCTGGCGGTCGCCTTCGGCGTGCTGGAGCCGCTGCGCGAGCGGGTGCGCGCGGGCCTGCCGACGTACGGCACCTGCGCCGGCATGATCATGCTGGCGAACAAGATCCTGGACGGCCGCGAGGACCAGGAGACCGTCGGCGGCATCGACATGATCGTGCGCCGGAACGCGTTCGGGCGGCAGAACGAGTCGTTCGAGGCCGCGGTGGACTTCACCGGCGTCGACGGCGGCCCGGTCGAGGGCGTCTTCATCCGGGCGCCCTGGGTGGAGTCGGTCGGTGGCGACGTCGAGGTGCTGGCCACGCACGAGGACCACATGGTCGCCGTGCGGCAGGGCCAGGTGCTCGCCACGTCCTTCCACCCGGAGCTCACCGGCGACCACCGCGTTCACCGGCTGTTCGTTGACATGGTCCGCGGCGCCTAGGCTCCGTTGACGTGGTCCGCGGCGCCTGGGCTGTCCTGCCCGGAGCGGCGCCCGGTCCGGCCCCGGCCGCGGCGGGCGGCGCGCACGAGGAGACGAGCGGATCCCGGTAGGATCACAGGGGTTCGTTCAACATGGGTTACGTGAAGGAGACAGGCGGATGTCCGGCCACTCTAAATGGGCTACGACGAAGCACAAGAAGGCCGTGATCGATGCCAAGCGCGGCAAGCTCTTCGCGAAGCTGATCAAGAACATCGAGGTCGCGGCCCGCACCGGCGGCGGTGACCCGGACGGCAACCCCACGCTCTACGACGCCATTCAGAAGGCGAAGAAGAGCTCGGTCCCGAACAAGAACATCGACAGCGCGGTCAAGCGCGGAGCGGGCCTCGAGGCCGGCGGCGCCGACTACGAGACGATCATGTACGAGGGCTACGGGCCGAACGGTGTCGCGGTGCTCATCGAGTGCCTCACCGACAACCGCAACCGGGCCGCCTCGGACGTCCGCGTCGCCATGACCCGCAACGGCGGTTCGATGGCCGACCCGGGCTCCGTCTCCTACCTCTTCAACCGCAAGGGCGTCGTGATCGTCCCCAAGGGCGAGCTGGCCGAGGACGACGTGCTCGGCGCGGTCCTCGACGCCGGTGCCGAGGAGGTCAACGACCTCGGTGAGAGCTTCGAGGTGATCAGCGAGGCCACCGACCTCGTCGCGGTCCGCACCGCCCTCCAGGGCGCCGAGATCGACTACGACTCGGCCGACGCCAACTTCGTCCCGACCATGCAGGTCGAGCTCGACGAGGACGGCGCGCGCAAGATCTTCAAGCTGATCGACGCGCTGGAGGACAGCGACGACGTGCAGAACGTCTTCGCCAACTTCGATGTGTCCGACGACGTCATGGCCAAGGTCGACGCCTGACGGCCGGTCACTTCCGCATCCGGCGACGGGCCGACGGGGACACACCCCGTCGGCCCGTCGGCGTTGTTGCGCGGCCGTTGTCCGAGCCGACCGATAACCTGCGGGAACACATGAACGAGGCCGGGAGCGACGGCCGGAGGGGAGGGGCCGCGATGCGGGTGCTGGGCGTGGACCCGGGGCTGACCAGGTGCGGAATCGGCGTCGTCGACGGCGTTGCGGGCCGCCCGCTGCGGATGCTCGGCGTCGGTGTGGTCCGCACCCCGGCCGACGCCGAGATCGGGCAGCGCCTGGTCCTCATCGAGCAGGGCATCGAGCAGTGGCTGGACGAGCACCGCCCCGAATACGTCGCCGTGGAGCGGGTGTTCAGCCAGCACAACGTGCGGACGGTGATGGGCACCGCCCAGGCCAGCGCGGTCGCCATGCTCTGCGCGTCCCGGCGCGGGCTGCCCGTGGCCCTGCACACGCCCAGCGAGGTCAAGGCCGCCGTCACCGGCAGCGGCCGGGCCGACAAGGCACAGGTCGGGGCCATGGTCACCCGGCTGCTGCGGCTCGACGCACCGCCCAAGCCGGCCGACGCCGCCGACGCCCTGGCGCTCGCCATCTGCCACATCTGGCGCGCTCCCGCCGTCAACCGCCTCCAGCAGGCGCACGCGGCCGCCCGCCGCGCCTCCGTCCAGCACCCCGGCCTCCGGTCCCGGGCACCCCAGAAGGGCACCACCCGATGATCGCCTTCGTCAGCGGCCCGGTCGCCGCGCTCGCCCCGGACTCCGCCGTCGTCGAGGTCGGCGGCGTCGGCATGGTGGTCCAGTGCACCCCGGACACCCTGTCCGGACTGCGCGTCGGCCAGGAGGCCCGGATCGCCACCTCGTTGGTGGTCCGCGAGGACTCCCTCACGCTGTACGGCTTCCCGGACGACGACGCCCGGCAGATCTTCGAACTGCTGCAGACCGCCAGCGGCGTGGGCCCCCGCCTCGCCCAGGCGATGCTCGCCGTGCATGCCCCGGACGCGCTGCGCCGGGCCGTCTCCACCGGCGACGAGAAGGCGCTCACCGCGGTGCCCGGCATCGGTAAGAAGGGTGCACAGCGGCTGCTGCTGGAGCTCAAGGACCGGCTCGGCGAGCCGCTAGGCGCCCCCGCCGCGGCCCGCGGCGTGGGCAGCCCCGTCACCTCCTCCTGGCGCGACCAGCTGCACGCCGCGCTGATCGGCCTGGGCTACGCCACCCGCGAGGCGGACGAAGCGGTGGACGCCGTCGCCCCGCAGGCCGAGGCGGCCACCGCCGAGGGAACCGCCCCGCCCGTGCCGCAGCTGTTGCGCGCCGCCCTGCAGACCCTCAACCGCAGCCGCTAGGGGCCCGGCGTGCGGATCAGGCCGGATCGGCGCGCGGCCTACGGTGCAGGGAAGACCTCCCAGGAGCACCGGGCGCGCCGCGAGCCCGGCAGGATTCACCGGAGCGCCCCCTGGCACCCGTGCGCCGACCACCGTCGACAGATCCGAACCACATCGCGAGGCGAACCGCAGTGAACTGGGACGACACCACCCCCGAGGCACCGGAGCGACTGGTCGAGGCCGTCGCCGACGGTGAGGACCAGGCCATCGAGGCCGCGCTGCGGCCCAAGGACCTGACGGAGTTCGTCGGCCAGGAGCGGGTCCGCGAACAGCTCGACCTGGTGCTGCGGGCGGCCCGGCAGCGCGGCGCCACCGCCGACCACGTCCTGCTCTCCGGCGCCCCCGGCCTCGGCAAGACGACGCTCTCCATGATCATCGCCGCGGAGATGGGCGCCCCGATCCGCATCACCTCCGGCCCCGCCATCCAGCACGCGGGCGACCTCGCCGCGATCCTCTCCTCGCTCACCGAGGGGGAGGTGCTGTTCCTCGACGAGATCCACCGGATGTCCCGCCCCGCCGAGGAGATGCTCTACATGGCGATGGAGGACTTCCGGGTCGACGTGATCGTCGGCAAGGGCCCGGGCGCCACCGCCATCCCCCTCGAACTGCCGCACTTCACCCTGGTCGGCGCCACCACCCGGGCCGGGCTGCTGCCGCCCCCGCTGCGGGACCGCTTCGGCTTCACCGGCCACATGGAGTTCTACGAGCCGGTCGAACTGGAGCGCGTCATCCACCGCTCCGCCCGGCTGCTGGAGGTCGGCATAGAGCCCGAGGGAGCCGCGGAGATCGCCGGCCGGTCCCGCGGCACCCCCCGCATCGCCAACCGTCTGCTCCGCCGCGTCCGGGACTACGCGCAGGTCAAGGAGGACGGCGTGGTGACCCGGGAGGTGGCCGCCGCGGCCCTCGGGGTGTACGAGGTCGACGGCCGCGGCCTGGACCGCCTCGACCGCGCCGTTCTCTCCGCCCTGCTCAAGCTGTTCGGCGGAGGCCCCGTCGGCCTGTCCACGCTCGCCGTCGCGGTGGGGGAGGAGCGTGAGACGGTGGAGGAGGTCGCCGAGCCGTTCCTCGTCCGCGAGGGGCTGCTCGCCCGGACGCCCCGCGGCAGGGTCGCGACCCCCGCGGCCTGGGCGCACCTCGGGCTGACGCCGCCGCAGCAGGGCGGCGCCGGCCAGGGACAGCAGGGGTTGTTCGGAGCGTGACCACGCCGTGACGGCGCGGAGACTCGCCGCGGGGGGAACCCCGGTGACATGCTGTGCGTTGTTCCACCGGTGCGGACTCGCCTAGACTCCGCCGATGCCGTCCGGATCGGACGGCGAAAACCATCCCCGAAGACCAGGCCGCCGTAGGCGCGCGGTCGTGCGAAGGATTTCCGGCCCGTGAATATCGTGACTCTCCTCCCGTTCATCGTGCTCATCGGGGCCATGTTCCTGATGACCCGGTCGGCGAAGAACAAGCAGCGCCAGGCCGCGCAGATGCGCGACCAGATGCAGCCGGGTACCGGCGTCCGCACGATCGGCGGCATGTACGCCACCGTCAAGGAGGTCGGCGACGACACCGTCCTCCTCGAGGTCGCTCCCGGCGTCCACGCCGTCTACGCCAAGAACTCCGTCGGCGCGGTCCTCGAGGACGCCGAGTACAACCGGATCGTCCACGGCATCGAGCCCGAGGGCGACCTCAAGGTCGACGGCCCGTTCGTCCCGGACGACGCCTCCACGCTGACCGACGGTGACGCGCCCGCCACGACCGGCGCCGACTCGGCCAAGATCGACCTGGGCAAGTCCGACGCCGCCGACGCGAAGGCGCAGGACGCCGAGCAGGGCGAGCCGAAGGACACCAAGGCGGACGGCGACGCCGACGCGAAGTAAGCCCTCCGGCGGGCCGCGCCGCGCCCCGCAGGGGAACCGCCCCGCCGAGGGCGGCATCCTCCTGTGCGCGCAACGCGGCCCCCGGACGGTTTAGGCTCCGGCGGGGGGTACGTCCCCACACACACTTCGTGGCCGCCCGCGAATGACCTGCGGGGCGGTTGGACAGGGAGAATCGAGAAGGTGGCAGCACCGAAGAAGGGCCGGAAGCCCTCCGGGGGCCAGGGCAGGCCGGGGCGTGCCCTGGCCTTCATCCTGATCGCCATGGTGGCGCTGACCGGAGGCATGTTCATCTCCGGGCACACCACACCGCGTCTGGGCATCGACCTCGCGGGTGGCACGAGCATCACGCTCACGGCGAAGAACCAGCCGGGCCAGAAGAACGCGATCAACCAGACCAACATGAACACCGCGGTCAATGTCATCGACCGCCGTGTCAACGGCCTGGGCGTCACCGAGTCCGAGGTTCAGACCCAGGGCAAAGAGAACATCATCGTCAACATCCCCCGGGGAACGAACGAGAAGCAGGCCCGGAAGCAGGTGGGCACCACCGCCCAGCTGTTCTTCCGCCCCGTGCTGACGATCGCCCCCGGCGGGAAGACCCCGGCCCCCACTCCGAGCCCCTCCGCGAAGGACAAGGCGTCCGGCCGGGACAAGCCCGCCACCGGTGACGGGGCCGAGAAGTCCGCGTCCCCGTCGGCGAGCCCGACCACCCAGGGCCGCGCCGTCACCGACGCGCTGAAGGCCGACGCCACGCCGAAGGCCACTCCTTCCGGCAAGCCCTCCGGCAAGCCCCAGCCCTCCACGCCCCCGGTGCCGCAGCCGCAGCCCGGTGCGAACGTGCCGCCCGCGCTGCAGAAGAAGCTCGCCTCGGTGGACTGCACCAAGCCCATGGAGCGCGCCCAGGCCGGACAGGGCGTCCAGGCCTCCGAGCCCACCATCGCGTGCAGCGACGACGGCAAGCAGAAGTACGTCCTCGGCCCGTCCGACGTCGCGGGCACCGAAGTCACCGACGCCAAGGCCGGTTACGACAACCAGCGGGGCAGCGGCTGGCTGGTCCAGCTCGACTTCAACGACAAGGGCTCGAAGCAGTTCGCCGCCTCCACCGGCAAGCTCGCCGGCCAGCAGATGCCGCAGAACCAGTTCGCCATCGTGCTCGACGGCCAGGTCGTCTCCGCGCCGAGCGTCAGCCAGTCCATCACCGGCGGCAACGCGGAGATCTCCGGCAGCTTCACCCAGCAGACCGCCGAGGACCTGGCCAACGTCCTCTCCTACGGTGCGCTGCCGCTGACGTTCGAGGAATCCAGCGTCACCACCGTCTCCGCCGCGCTCGGCGGCGAGCAGCTGCAGGCGGGTCTGATCGCCGGCGCCATCGGTCTGGCCCTGGTCGTCCTCTACCTGGTGGTCTACTACCGCGGTCTGTCGATGATCGCGATCCTGAGCCTCCTGGCCTCGGCGATCCTCACCTACACGATCATGACGCTGCTCGGCCCGGCCATCGGCTTCGCGCTGAACCTCCCGGCCGTCTGCGGCGCCATCGTCGCGATCGGTATCACCGCCGACTCGTTCATCGTGTACTTCGAACGGATCCGGGACGAGATCCGCGAGGGCCGGACGCTCCGCCCCGCGGTCGAGCGCGGCTGGCCCCGGGCCCGCCGCACCATCCTGGTCTCCGACTTCGTGTCGTTCCTCGCCGCCGCGGTGCTGTTCGCCGTCACGGTCGGCAAGGTGCAGGGCTTCGCGTTCACCCTGGGTCTCACCACCCTGCTCGACGTCGTCGTGGTCTTCCTCTTCACCAAGCCGCTGATGACGATCCTCGCCAAGCGCAAGTTCTTCGCCAGCGGCCACCCCTGGTCCGGTCTGGATCCGGAACGCCTCGGCGCCAAGCCGCCGTTGCGCCGCAGCCGTCGCACCGCCGCCCGTACCGACCACCCGAAGGAGGCGTGAGATGTCGCGACTGGGCAACATCGGCGCCAGGCTGTACCGCGGTGAGGTCGGCTACGACTTCGTCGCCAAGCGCAAGATCTGGTACGGCGTCTCCATCCTGATCACCATCGTGGCCATCGTGGGCCTGGCGGTGCGTGGTCTGAACATGGGCATCGAGTTCTCCGGCGGCGCGGTCTTCACCACCCCGAAGACCACCGTCTCCGCCGCCCACGCCCAGGAGGAGGCGGAGAAGGCGTCCGGCCACGACGCCATCGTCCAGAAGCTGGGCAACGGCGGTCTGCGGATCCAGATCACCGACGTCGGCACCGAGAAGTCCGACCAGATCCGCGAGGAGCTGGCCAAGGACTTCAAGCTCTCCTCGCAGTCCATCAACGCCGAACTGGTCGGACCGAGCTGGGGCGAGCAGATCGCCAACAAGGCCTGGTTGGGCCTCGGTATCTTCATGGCCCTGGTGGTGGTCTATCTCGCCATCGCCTTCGAGTGGCGCATGGCCGTCGCCGCGCTCATCGCCCTGGTCCACGACCTCACGATCACCGTCGGCATCTACGCCCTCGTCGGCTTCGAGGTCACCCCGGGCACCGTCATCGGTCTGCTCACCATCCTCGGCTACTCCCTCTACGACACCGTCGTCGTGTTCGACGGTCTGAAGGAAGCCAGCAGGGGCATCACCAAGCAGACCCGCTGGACCTACAGCGAGATCGCCAACCGCAGCCTCAACGCCACCCTGGTCCGTTCCATCAACACCACGGTCGTGGCCCTGCTCCCGGTGGCCGGTCTGCTCTTCATCGGCGGCGGCTTCCTCGGCGCCGGCATGCTGAACGACATCTCGCTGTCGCTGTTCGTCGGTCTGGCGGCCGGTGCGTACTCCTCGATCTTCATCGCGACCCCGCTGGTGGCCGACCTCAAGGAGCGCGACCCGAAGATGAAGGCCCTGGCCAAGCGGGTGCGGGCCAAGCGCGCCGCGGCCGCCGCCAAGGGCGGGGACGCACTGGCGGAGGACGAGGCGCACGGGGCCGGCGAGGCCGCCGGTGTCGTCGGCCAGCGCACCCAGCCGGCGTCCGGCGACCGCGGCGGCCGGAACCGTCCCTCGGGCGGGCGCCGATGAGCGCCACGCCGGAGCTGCGGGAGCTGCTGCTCTCCCGGATCAGGGACGTACCGGACTATCCGAAGCCGGGCGTGATGTTCAAGGACATCACCCCGCTCCTCGCCGATCCGGCGGCGTTCTCCGCCCTGACCGAGGCCCTCGCGGAGCTCTGCGTCCGCAACGGCGCCACCAAGGTCATGGGCCTGGAGGCGCGCGGCTTCATCCTCGCCGCCCCCGCGGCCATACGGGCGGGCCTCGGCTTCGTCCCCGTCCGCAAGGCGGGCAAGCTGCCCGGGGCGACCCTGTCGCAGGCGTACGAGCTGGAGTACGGCAACGCCGAGATCGAGGTGCACGCCGAGGACCTGACGCCCGAGGACCGCGTCATGGTCATCGACGACGTCCTCGCCACCGGTGGCACCGGCCATGCCTCGCTGGAGCTCGTCCGGCGGGCGAAGGCGCAGGTCGCCGGGGTGGCCGTGCTCATGGAGCTGGGCTTCCTGGCCGGCCGCCGGCGCATCGAGTCCGCCCTGCAGGGCGCTCCGCTGGACGCCCTGATCACCATCTGAGGCACCGCGTACGCGAGGGGCGGGCCACCGGCGACGACCGGGGCCCGCCCCTCCGTCGTGCCCCGGCCCCGCGGTTCCCGGCGGGTCCTCGATACCATGGGCAGTCCGGACCTGATCGGGGGGCCGGACCTCCCTCCCTGTCCGCCTGCGGCACGGAGGGCCATCACGAGGAGTGCTCTTGCCAGACGAGGCCCAGCCGCTCTCCCCCGGACGGAGTCCGGAGGGAACCCCAGCCGCGCGACAGCAGAAGGCCTCGGCCGAGGCCGCGGCCGGAGACACGCCTGCCAAGAAGGCGTCCGACGCGGTGAAGGCCACCCCTGAGTCCCGGCCGAAGGCCCCCGCCGACCGTCCGGCCGGCACCCCGGGCACCACCGGTGCGTCCGTGGCCCGGCCCCCGCAGAACGGCCCGGCACCCCGCTCCGCCTCCTCCAACCGGGTACGCGCCCGGCTCGCCCGCCTCGGAGTGCAGCGCTCCAGCCCGTACAACCCGGTCCTGGAGCCGCTGCTGCGGATCGTCCGGAGCAACGACCCCAAGATCGAATCCACCACGCTGCGCCAGATCGAGAAGGCGTACCAGGTGGCCGAGCGCTGGCACCGCGGCCAGAAGCGCAAGAGCGGCGACCCGTACATCACCCACCCGCTCGCCGTCACCACGATCCTCGCCGAGCTCGGCATGGACCCGGCGACCCTGATGGCCGGCCTGCTGCACGACACCGTCGAGGACACCGAGTACGGGCTCGACACCCTGCGCCGCGACTTCGGTGACCAGGTCGCCCTGCTGGTCGACGGCGTCACCAAGCTCGACAAGGTCAAGTTCGGCGAGGCCGCCCAGGCCGAGACCGTGCGCAAGATGGTCGTCGCCATGGCCAAGGACCCGCGCGTCCTGGTCATCAAGCTCGCCGACCGCCTGCACAACATGCGCACCATGCGCTACCTCAAGCGGGAGAAGCAGGAGAAGAAGGCCCGCGAGACACTGGAGATCTACGCCCCGCTGGCGCACCGGCTGGGCATGAACACCATCAAGTGGGAGCTGGAGGACCTCGCCTTCGCGATCCTCTACCCCAAGATGTACGACGAGATCGTGCGGCTGGTCGCCGAGCGGGCGCCCAAGCGGGACGAGTATCTTGCGGTCGTCACCGACCAGGTGCAGGGCGACCTGCGCGCCGCCCGCATCAAGGCCACCGTCACCGGACGGCCGAAGCACTACTACTCCGTCTACCAGAAGATGATCGTCCGCGGCCGGGACTTCGCGGAGATCTACGACCTGGTGGGCATCCGCGTCCTCGTCGACACCGTCCGCGACTGCTATGCGGCACTCGGCACCATCCACGCACGGTGGAACCCGGTGCCCGGGCGGTTCAAGGACTACATCGCGATGCCCAAGTTCAACATGTACCAGTCGCTGCACACGACGGTCATCGGGCCCAGCGGCAAGCCCGTCGAACTCCAGATCCGCACCTTCGACATGCACCGCCGCGCCGAGTACGGCATCGCCGCGCACTGGAAGTACAAGCAGGAAGCCGTCGCGGGCGCCTCCAAGGTCCGCACGGATGTGCCGCGCAACGCCGGCAAGGGCGGTGGCCAGGACACCGTCAACGACATGGCGTGGCTGCGCCAGTTGCTGGACTGGCAGAAGGAGACGGAGGACCCGGGCGAGTTCCTGGAGTCGCTGCGCTTCGACCTCTCCCGCAACGAGGTCTTCGTCTTCACGCCCAAGGGCGACGTCATAGCGCTGCCGGCCGGAGCCACCCCCGTCGACTTCGCGTACGCCGTGCACACCGAGGTCGGCCACCGCACCATCGGCGCCCGGGTCAACGGACGGCTGGTGCCGCTCGAATCCACCCTGGACAACGGTGACTTGGTGGAGGTCTTCACCTCCAAGGCCGCCGGGGCCGGCCCGTCCCGCGACTGGCTCGGCTTCGTCAAGTCCCCCCGCGCCCGCAACAAGATCCGCGCGCACTTCTCCAAGGAGCGCCGCGACGAGGCCATAGAGCAGGGCAAGGACGCCATCGTCCGGGCCATGCGCAAGCAGAACCTGCCCATCCAGCGCATCCTCACCGGCGACTCGCTGGTGACCCTGGCGCACGAGATGCGCTACCCGGACATCTCCTCGCTCTACGCGGCCATCGGCGAGAACCACGTCTCCGCGCAGAACGTCGTGCAGAAGCTCGTGCAGGCGCTCGGCGGCGAGGACGCGGCCAACGAGGACATCGCCGAGACCACTCCGCCGATCCAGCGCCGCACCAAGCGGCGTTCCAGCGCCGACCCGGGTGTCGTCGTCAAGGGCGTCGACGACGTCTGGGTGAAGCTGGCCCGCTGCTGCACCCCCGTGCCCGGCGACCCGATCATGGGCTTCGTCACCCGTGGCAACGGCGTCTCGGTGCACCGCCAGGACTGCGTCAACGTCGACTCGCTCTCCAAGCAGCCCGAGCGGATCCTCGAAGTCGAATGGGCTCCCACCCAGTCCTCGGTCTTCCTCGTCGCCATCCAGGTCGAGGCACTGGACCGCTCCCGGCTGCTCTCGGACGTCACCCGCGTGCTGTCCGACCAGCACGTCAACATCCTGTCCGCGGCCGTCCAGACCTCCCGTGACCGGGTGGCGACCTCCCGCTTCACCTTCGAGATGGGCGACCCCAAGCACCTGGGCCATGTGCTGAAGGCGGTGCGCGGGGTGGAGGGCGTCTACGACGTCTACCGTGTGACGTCGGCCCGCCGGCCCTCGTAGCGGCAGAAGACACGAAGCCGAAGCGGCAGCAGACACGAAGCCGTAGCGGTGGACCACACGAAGCGGCCCCGGTGCGGACGAGCACCGGGGCCGCTTCGCGCAGCGGACCGGGAAGGTCAGCCGCCGAACTCCTCAAGGCCCTTGAGCGCCTGGTCCAGCAGCGCCTGACGGCCCTCGAGCTCCTTCGCCAGCTTGTCGGCCTTGGCGTTGTTGCCCGCGGCACGGGCCGCGTCGATCTGCGAGCGCAGCTTGTCGACCGCCGCTTCGAGCTGCCCGGTCAGACCCGCGGCACGGGCCCGCGCCTCCGGGTTCGTCCGCCGCCACTCGGCCTCCTCGGCCTCCTGGATCGCGCGCTCGACCGCGTGCATCCGCCCCTCGATCTTCGGGCGGGCGTCCCGCGGCACATGACCGACGGCCTCCCACCGCTCGTTGATCGAACGGAAGGCCGAACGGGCCGCCTTCAGGTCCGAGACCGGAAGGAGCTTCTCGGCCTCGACCGCCAGCTCCTCCTTACGGGTCAGGTTCTCCCGCTGCTCGGCATCCCGCTCGGCGAAGACCTCGCCGCGCGCCTGGAAGAACACGTCCTGGGCCCCGCGGAAGCGGTTCCACAGGTCCTCCTCGGCCTCGCGCTGGGCGCGGCCCGCGGCCTTCCACTCCGACATCAGATCGCGGTACCGGGCGGCCGTCGGACCCCAGTCGGTGGAGCCGGACAGCGCCTCGGCCTCCGTGACCAGCTTCTCCTTGGTCTTCCGGGCCTCCTCACGCTGCGCGTCCAGCGACGCGAAGTGCGCCTTCCGCCGCTTGGAGAACGCCGAACGGGCGTGCGAGAAGCGGTGCCACAGCTCGTCGTCCGTCTTCCGGTCCAGCCGGGGCAGACCCTTCCAGGTGTCGACCAGGGCCCGCAGCCGCTCGCCCGCGGCCCGCCAGTGGTCGCTCGCGGCCAGCTCCTCGGCCTCGGTGACCAGCGCCTCCTTGGCGTGCCGGGCCTCGTCGGACTGCTTCGCCTTGGCCGCCTTGCGCTCCTCACGGCGCTTCTCGACCTCGCCGACCAGCGCGTCGAGCCGCTTGCGCAGCGAGTCCAGGTCACCGACGACATGGTGCTCGTCGAGCTGCTGCCGCAGATGGTCGATCGCCGTCGTCGCGTCCTTGGCCGACAGGTCGGTGGTCCGCACCCGGCGTTCGAGGAGGCCGATCTCGACGACCAGGCCGTCGTACTTGCGCTCGAAGTAGGCCAGGGCCTCCTCGGGAGTCCCCGCCTGCCACGATCCGACGACCTGTTCGCCCTCGGCGGTACGCACGTACACGGTCCCCGTCTCATCGACGCGGCCCCACGGGTCGCTGCTCACAGCGCCTCCTCCACATGATGCCGACACGGGCGCGCAGCCCGTGGGCATCGTCCACAGTTCTCCCTCCTCGCCCCCTTCGGGGAGGAGGGGCCCGGACCGGGCCGCGCCCGAGCCGGTCCGACACGCTGCTCATTTCCCGCCCTCGCGGGGCAGGGCGGCAGCCGTCGGAGCAGGCACCCTGCCATACGCAAACATAGGCGACCCGCAGGCCGGCTGTCCGCCCAGCGCGACCGAAATTTCACCGTCGCCCGGCTCAGGACTTCCGCACGACCGCCTTGTCGATCACGACGGTGGCGTTGGGCGCGGTGTTGTCGTTGCCGTCCGGCGGGGCCGCGCCCGCGTCGGCGATCTTCTTCAGCACGTCCGTGCCGCCGGTGATCCTGCCGAACGGCGTGTAGTCCGGCGGCAACTGACTGTCCCGGTACACCAGGAAGAACTGGCTGCCCCCGGTGTCCCGGCCCTTGCCGGTCCCCGCCTGGTACCGGTTCGCCATGGCGACCGTCCCGGCCGGATAGACGCCGCCCTTGAGCCGGGAGTCCTTCAGGTTCTCGTCCGGGATGGTGTACCCGGGGCCGCCCTCGCCGGTGCCCCGGGGATCGCCGCACTGCAGTACGAAGATGCCGCCCTCGGTCAGCCGGTGGCACCGGGTGTGGTCGAAGTAGCCCCGGCCCGCCAGGAAGTTGAACGAGTTGACGGTGTGCGGCGCCTTCGCCGTGTCCAGCGCGACCTCGATGTCCCCGCAGGTCGTCCGCAGCTCCATCGTGTAGCCGGCGGAACGGTCGACGGAGAGCGCCGGCTCCTTCGTCCACTGCCGGGTGCCCGGCTTGCCCGGCGCGGCCTTGCGGCACGGGTCCGGGGCCCTGCTCGTGGCGGAGGGGGCCGGCGCGGCCGCGTCCTCCCGCCCGTCGCCGCTGAGCCCCACGCTCGCGTACACCGCCGCACCCGCGGCGAGGACGGCGGCGAGGCCCACCACCAGCACCGTGGTCCGGCGCCGTGTCCTGCCGTGCCGCTCGGCGCGCCGCTGCTGCTGCCGTGCGAACTTCTCCCGGGCGAGTTGCCGTCGCCGCTGGTCCCTCGTGGCCACCGGTGGTCTCCCTTGAGCCGTCTCGTCTGATGTCCCCCGGACACTCGAGCCGTACCGTATACGGGTTCGCTGTGGCGGGACCGTCGCCGGTAGGCTCTGAACTGCTCAGATTCTTGTGCCGGACGACTTTTAAGGACGATCGTGCTCATTGCCGGGTTCCCCGCCGGGGCCTGGGGGACCAACTGCTACCTGGTCGCCCCCGCCGCCGGCGAGGAGTGCGTGATCATCGACCCGGGCCACGAAGCGGCCCCCGGAGTCGAAGAGGCACTGAAGAAGCACCGTCTCAAGCCCGTCGCCGTGGTGCTCACCCATGGGCACATCGACCACGTCGCGTCGGTCGTGCCGGTCTGCGGCGCGCACGACGTACCCGCCTGGATCCACCCCGATGACCGCTACATGCTGAGCGACCCGGAGAAGGCTCTGGGACGCTCCATCGGCATGCAGCTGATGGGTGACCTGACCGTGGGCGAACCGGACGACCTGCACGAGCTCACCGACGGTGCGAAGCTCGAACTCGCGGGGCTGGAGTTCGGCGTCGCGCATGCGCCCGGCCATACCAAGGGGTCGGTGACCTTCCGGATGCCCGAGAGCGACGACATCCCGTCGGTGTTCTTCTCGGGCGATCTGCTCTTCGCCGGCTCCATCGGACGCACCGACCTGCCCGGTGGCGACCACGCCGAGATCCTCGACTCGCTGGCCCGAGTGTGCCTGCCGCTCGACGACTCGACCGTGGTGCTGTCCGGCCACGGCCCCCAGACGACCATCGGCCGCGAGCGCGCCACCAACCCGTACCTCCGGGATGTGGCCGCCGGCCTCGGAGCCGCCGACCGCGCCGCTCCGCGACGAGGAATGTGACGAGACTTCTCCCGTGACCACCTTCCAGGCCCCCAAGGGCACGTACGACCTGATCCCGCCGGACTCCGCGACCTATCTCGCGGTGCGCGAGGCGATCTCCGGACCGCTGCGGCGCGCCGGGTACGGCTACATCGAGACCCCCGGTTTCGAGAGCGTGGAGCTCTTCTCCCGCGGTGTCGGCGAGTCCACCGACATCGTCACCAAGGAGATGTACACGCTCACCACCAAGGGCGGTGACCAGCTGGCGCTGCGCCCCGAGGGCACCGCCTCCGTGCTGCGCGCGGCGCTGGAGAACAACCTCCACCGGCTGGGCAACCTGCCGGTCAAGCTCTGGTACTCCGGCTCCTACTACCGCTACGAGCGGCCGCAGGCCGGGCGCTACCGGCACTTCTCCCAGGTCGGCGCCGAGGCGATCGGCTCCGAGGACCCCGCGCTCGACGCCGAGTTGATCATCCTCGCGGTCGACGCCTACCGGTCCCTGGGCCTGAAGAACTTCCGCCTGCTGCTCAACTCACTGGGCGACAAGGAGTGCCGTCCGGTCTACCGGGCCGCGCTCCAGGACTTCCTGCGGGGCCTCGACCTCGACGAGGACACCCGCAAGCGGATCGACATCAACCCGCTGCGGGTGCTCGACGACAAGCGGGACGCCGTCCAGAAGCAGCTCGTGGGCGCGCCGATGATGCGCGACCACCTGTGCGAGGCCTGCAAGGCCTACCACGAGCAGGTGCGCGAGCTGCTGACCGCGGCCGGCGTCGCCTTCGAGGACGACCCCAAGCTGGTGCGCGGCCTGGACTACTACACCCGCACCACCTTCGAGTTCGTCCACGACGGCCTCGGCTCGCAGTCCGCGGTCGGCGGCGGCGGCCGCTACGACGGCCTCTCCGAGATGATCGGCGGCCCGGCGCTCCCGTCGGTCGGCTGGGCGCTCGGCGTCGACCGCACGGTCCTGGCCCTCAGGGCCGAGGGCGTGGAGCTGGAACTGCCCTCCGCCACCGAGGTGTTCGCGGTGCCGCTCGGGGAAGAGGCTCGGCGCGCGCTGTTCGGCGTGGTCACCGAGCTGCGCCGGGCCGGGATCGCCACGGACTTCGCCTTCGGCGGCAAGGGCCTGAAGAACGCGATGAAGTCCGCGAACCGTTCGGGCGCGCGCTTCGCGGTCGTCGCGGGCGAGCGGGACCTCGCCGAGGGCGTCGTCCAGCTGAAGGACCTGGAGACGGGCGAACAGTCGCCGGTCGCGCCCGACCGGATCGTCGACGAACTGCGCGGCAGGCGGGCCTGACACGGGCTTTCTTACGCCGGTCGAACGCCCACCGGACGAGGATGGCCGATCAGGGTCCCTCGTCCGGTGGAGACGGTCCGCCGACGGCCCTTATTGGGGCACAATGTGCCGTGTCCGGCAGGGCGCAATTCCTCGGGAGCGATGAACGGCGATATGGCGACGACAGTGGTTGACGACGTGTCCACCGACGAGCACGACCCGGAGCACCCCAGCGGGGGAGCGGTCGGCAGCAGCCGCGCCCTCGCCTGGCTGCTGGTGATCACCGGCGCCGCCGGACTGCTCGCGGCGTGGGTCGTCACGCTCGACAAGATTGAGCTCTTGAAGAACCCGGAGTTCCAGCCCGGGTGCAACTTCAACTCGATTGTCTCCTGCGGCAGCATCATGGAGAGCGATCAGGCCTCGGCCTTCGGCTTCCCCAACCCGATGCTCGGCCTGGTCACCTACGGCATGGTGATCGCCATCGGCATGGGGCTGGTCGCGGGGGCCCGCTACCCGCGTTGGTTCTGGCTCGGGCTGAACGCCGGGACGCTCTTCGGCGTCGGATTCTGCACCTGGCTGCAGTACCAGTCGCTGTACGTCATCGGCTCGCTCTGCGTGTGGTGCTGCCTCGCCTGGGTCGCCACCATCGTGATGTTCTGCTACGTCACGCTGCACAACATCCGAAACCGGTTCCTCCCGGCGCCGGAGGGCCTGCGCAACGGCCTGCTGGAGTTCCACTGGGTGCCGCCAGTGCTCTGGATCGGCATCATCGGCATGCTCGTCCTGACCCGCTGGTGGAGCGTCTTCGTCGGGTGACCACCGGCTACGGGCATCGCGCCGCCGGTTCCCCGCTCGATCCGGCGGTGACATCTCACTGACAGTGCCCCGGGCTCCGCGCCCGGGGCACTGTCAGTGGGGTGTCATAGGCTTCCCGACGTGGAGCCCGACCTGTTCACCGCCGCCGAAGAGGACCGCCGAGAGAAGGATCCGGCCAGCAGCCCGCTGGCCGTGCGGATGCGTCCCCGCACCCTCGACGAAGTCGTCGGGCAGCAGCATCTGCTGCGGCCCGGCTCACCGCTGCGCAGACTCGTCGGCGAGGGCGGCGGCGGGCCCGCGGGGCCGTCCTCGGTGATCCTCTGGGGGCCGCCCGGCACCGGTAAGACGACCCTCGCCTACGTCGTCAGCCAGGCCACCAACAAGCGCTTCGTGGAGCTCTCCGCGATCACCGCCGGGGTCAAGGAGGTGCGGGCGGTCATCGACGGCGCGCGCCGCGCCTCGGGCGGATACGGCAAGGAGACCGTCCTCTTCCTCGACGAGATCCACCGCTTCAGCAAGGCCCAGCAGGACTCCCTGCTGCCCGCGGTGGAGAACCGCTGGGTCACCCTGATCGCCGCCACCACCGAGAACCCGTACTTCTCGGTCATCTCCCCGCTGCTGTCCCGCTCGCTGCTGCTCACCCTGGAGCCGCTCACCGACGACGACCTGCGCGGGCTCGTCCACCGGGCGCTCACCGACGAGCGCGGCCTGGGCGGTGCGGTGCGGCTCCCGGAGGACGCCGAGGGACATCTGCTGCGGATCGCGGGCGGTGACGCCCGGCGGGCGCTCACAGCGCTGGAGGCCGGGGCCGGCTCCGCCCTCGCGAAGGGCGAGGACGAGGTCACCCTGCAGTCCCTGGAGGAAGCCGTCGACCGGGCGGCGGTGAAGTACGACCGCAACGGCGACCAGCACTACGACGTCGCCAGCGCGCTGATCAAGTCCATCCGCGGCTCGGACGTGGACGCCGCGCTGCACTACCTGGCGCGGATGATCGAGGCGGGGGAGGACCCGCGGTTCATCGCGCGGCGGCTGATGATCTCGGCCAGCGAGGACATCGGGATGGCCGACCCGACGGCGCTGCAGACCGCGGTGGCCGCCGCGCAGGCGGTGGCCATGATCGGCTTCCCGGAGGCCGCGCTCACGCTCAGCCACGCCACCATCGCCCTCGCGCTGGCCCCGAAGTCCAACGCCGCCACCACGGCGATCGGCGCCGCCCTGGCGGACGTCCGGGCGGGACTGGCGGGCCCGGTGCCCGCGCACCTGCGGGACGGCCACTACCAGGGCGCCAAGAAGCTGGGCCACGCCCAGGGCTATGTGTACCCGCACGATGTGCCGGGCGGTATCGCGGCCCAGCAGTACGCACCCGACGCGGTGCACGGCAAGCGCTACTACGAGCCGACGCGCTACGGCGCCGAGGCGCGGTACGCGGACGTCGCGGAGCGGGTGCGCAGCCGGCTGCGCGGCGAGCAGCCGCGCCCGGCGGACCCGCCGCGGCAGCCCGCGAAGCCGGCCCAGCAGCCCGCGGCCCAGCAGCCCGCGGCCCAGCAGTCCGCGGCGCAGCAGTCCGTAGTGAAGGCGCCGCAGCAGGCGGAGCGGCCCGCGAAGGCGCCGAAGCAGGAGCAGGGGGCGGCGGTGGACTCCGGGTCAAAGGGCCCCGGTCCGACGCGTCCCGGCTCCCGGCCGGATGCGTCCCCTGAGCCGGCGGCGTCGTCGCTCACCGAAGAGCCGGCCCCCGCGACCGCGGAGGAACCGGGCAGGGAGGCCGCGGGGGAGCCTGGCTCCCCGAGCCGCGAGGCCGCGCAGGAGCCCGCCTCGCAGCCGGGTGGTGGCGCCTCCGACGGGGACGGCCGGGCGACCGCGCAAGGCGACCAGGAGGCCGGCTGAGGCGCCCCCGGGCCCCGGCGGCGACTGAGGCGTCCCCGTGTCCCGGCGCCCGTGAAGGTCACCGCTCATCCGTCATCGCTCACCCGGCGCCGGGCAGCCGCCCCGGGCCGTTGCCGCGCAGCCACCCCGGGCCGCCGCCGCGTGGCCACCCCGGGCCGTTGCCGCGCAGCCACCCCGGGCCGCCGCCGCGTGGCCACCGCGGACCTGCTCCGGGCAGGCACGCGGAACTGCCCCGGCGGATCCGCCCCGGGCGGTCACTCGCTTTCGAGCGCCGCCTCGAAGAGCGTGTGCCTGCCCCGGCGGATCCGCCCCGGGCGGTCACTCGCTTTCGAGCGCCGCCTCGAAGAGCGTGTGCATCGCGCGGCGCAGCCCCACGACGTCGCTCACGGGCTCCGGGAAGTCGAAGCGCGCGTCGAAGGAGTGGTCGTCCTCGTCCGTGAAGCGGACCCGCAGCCCGAAGCGGTCCAGGGAGACCGGTACGGCCCGGTCGCCGACCCCGCACATCCGGTCCCCGAGCAGCGTGCACAGACCGCGGACCTGGTCCGAGTGGGCCGAGGCGAGGTGCTGGAGCAGTTCGGTCTCGTGTCCGACCAGCGGATCCGCGTGCGCCGAGGCAAGATCGTCCGGCTCGACGGACTCGGATCCCCAGAGGTCTTCGACACATGCCTCACCGACCTCCAGCCGCAGCAGCAGCCAGTCGGGCCGGACGGTATCATCGCTGGTCAGAGCGTTTTTCCGGGCTTCGTCGAGGCCCAGGATCTCGCCCACGGGGTGCCGTTTCGCCAGCAGCATCGCGCACGCGGGGCGCTCTTCGTCGGGTACAGGAGCCAGCCACCCGGCAATCCACCCGCGGCCCCGGATACGATGGGGTACGGCGACCGGCGCGACATCAGTAATTTCGATCACTGCTGTCAGCTCGTCGTCCTGTGCGTGGGCCGCGGCGCGAGCCGTGGGGGAGTCTCCACGCACCAGCAACAGCACGTCTCCGTCCGGTGTGACGGTACGGGCTGCGGGCGCCGCGGCGCCCAGTTCGTCGAGGTCCGCACCCGGAATGCACAATGCGGCCGAGGCGTCCGACTCCACGAGGGTTCGTACACGCTCGGCAGCCGTCGGCTGCCGGGTGTCGTCCAAGGGGCGCGGCTGACCCACCCGAGCGCTGTCCGCTGCTGATTCCGCAGCGCGGCCGGTGCCGGGCAGGGGGCTCCCAGGTCGAAACATGCGTTCTCCTCCGCTAAGGTAAGCCTCACCTAACTTACACGGAGGTTCGGTTCACGTGAACCAGTCGCGTCCCAAGGTCAAGAAGTCGCGTGCACTCGGCATCGCCCTGACGCCGAAGGCAGTCAAGTACTTCGAGGCCCGTCCCTACCCGCCCGGCGAGCACGGTCGTGGGCGGAAGCAGAACAGTGACTACAAGGTCCGTCTGCTGGAGAAGCAGCGTCTGCGCGCTCAGTACGACATCAGTGAGCGTCAGATGGCCCGTGCCTACGACCGCGCTCGGAAGGTCGAAGGCAAGACGGGCGAAGCCCTGATCATCGAGCTTGAGCGCCGTCTGGACGCGCTCGTCCTGCGGTCGGGAATCGCCCGCACGATCTACCAGGCCCGCCAGATGGTCGTTCACGGCCACATCGAGGTCAACGGCCGCAAGGTCGACAAGCCGTCCTTCCGGGTGAGCCCGGACGACGTCGTCATGGTCCGCGAGCGCAGCCGTGAGAAGCACCCGTTCCAGGTTGCGCGCGAGGGCGGCTACGACACGGAGGGTGAGACCCCCCGTTACCTGCAGGTCAACCTGAAGGCGCTCGCCTTCCGGCTCGACCGGGACCCGAACCGCAAGGAGATCCCGGTGATCTGCGACGAGCAGCTGGTCGTCGAGTACTACGCACGCTGACGCGGACGCAGTAGGCGCCACTCAGCCCGCCGTCTCCCCGCCGCTCGCGGTGGGGGAGGCGGCGGGTTCGTGCGTGGCGGCCGGTTCCACCGTCGGCAGCTCACCGCGCGGTCCCGGCAGCGGCGCGGCGCGCCCCGCGCCCCGCAGCGCTCGCAGCGCGGCTCCGTCCAGATCGAGCCGGGCCCCCTCGCGCAGGCACTCCTCGTACCGCTCCCCGCCCAGCTCCTCGCGGGTCCGCCGCTCGCACAGCTGGTGCGGGGTGTCGAAGCTCTGCGAGCCGAACCGCGGCAGCCCCACCGACCGCCAGAGGTGCCCGGCGGCCCCCTGCAGCACGGCCGCCTCCTCCGGGGCGCCCTCGCACGCGGTGAGCAACGCGAGCAGCTCCAAGGTGAGCACCGTGCCGACCAGGTCGTGGAAGGCGTGATGGATGGCGAGGGACTCCTCCAGCAGCTTGCGGGCCTCCCGGGCGTCTCCCCGGGTCCAGGCGGCGAAGCCCAGCACGTACAGCGCGTAGGAGAGCGTCCAGCGCTCCCCGTGCTCCTCGCAGATCTCCCGCACGCTCTCGCACAGCGCGACCGCGCCGGACAGGTCGCCCTGGAAGGCCAGCGCCATGGCCAGTTCGACCTGCCCGGTCAGGACGTTGCTGTTCAGCTCGCCGATCTCCCGGTACCGCTCCAGCGCCGAGCGGATCAGCTGTTCCGCGCGCGGCATGTCGTCGGAGACCAGCGCAAGGCAGCCGGTGCGGTGCAGCGCGCAGGCCGCGGCCAGGGCGCTGCCGGCGCGCTCCGCCTCCTCGCTGCACTCCCGGAGCGCCGCGATCGCCCCGACCGTGTCGCCCTGCAGCACCGCCACGTAGCCGGCGACCCACAGCGCCTTCAGCCGTGCCTCGTCGTTGTCGCCGTCCAGCTCCAGCGCCCGGTCCAGCCAGTGCCGGCCCTCCGCGAGCCGGCCGCAGCCGATCCAGAAGAACCACAGGGTGCCCGCGAGGTACTGCCCGATGTGCGCCTCCTCGCCGCCCTCCAGGCTGAACTCCAGGGCCACCCGCAGATTGGGCAGCTCGGTGTCGATCCGTGCGGCCACCTCGGCCTGCCGCGGACTGAACCAGTCCAGTTCGCACCAGGTGGCCAGGCCCATGTACCAGTCGCGGTGCCGGCGCCGCATCCGGGCGGTGTCGTCCAGCGCGTCGAGCCAGCACGCGCCGTAGGCCCGTACGGTGTCCAGCATCCGGTAGCGGACGTGCGCCCCCGCGGAGTCTCCGGCGGGCGGGGTGCCGCCCGGGGCGTCCTCGCACACCACCACCGACTGCGCCACCAACTCGGTCACCACGTCGAGCACATCGTCCGCGGGCAGGTCCGGCCCCGAGCAGACGTATTCCACGGCCTCCAGGTCGAAGTGGCCCGCGAAGACCGACAGCCGCGCCCACAGCAGCCGCTCCCGGGGGGTGCACAGCTCATGGCTCCAGCCGATGGCCGTCCGCAGCGTCTGGTGGCGGGGCAGCGCGCCGCGGCTGCCGCCGGTGAGCAGCCGGAAGCGGTCGTCGAGCCGGTGCAGCAGCTGATCCACGGAGAGGGCGCGCAGCCGTCCGGCGGCCAGCTCCAGCGCGAGCGGGATCCCGTCGAGCCGGTGGCAGAGCTCCGCCACGGCCCAGCGGTTGTCGTCGGTGATCGTGAATCCCGGCAGCACCGCCGAGGCGCGGTCGGCGAGCAGCACCGCGGCGTCCCCGACGAGCGCCCGCGGCCCCCGGGGGGAGCGGGCCGGCGCCGGCGCGGGCATCGGGGACAGTGGGACCGCCTGCTCGCCCGGCAGGCCGAGCAGCCGCCGGCCCGCCGCCAGCACCTGCAGGCCGGGCACCCGGCACAGCAGCTCGCGGACGAGGGAGGCGCACTCCTCCACGATGTGCTCGAAGCCGTCCAGGACGATCAGCAGCCGCCGTTCCGCCAGTTGCTCGGCGAGCGCTCTGCGCGGCCGGCGCCCCAGATGGTCGGCGAGGCCCAGCCCCTCGGTGAACGCGTGCTCCAGCAGATCCGGTTCGTGCAGGCTGGACAGGTCCACCAGCCAGGCCCCGTCGAGGAAGCGTTCCTGCATCAGGTGCGCGGCGCGCAGGGTGATGCGGGTCTTCCCGACCCCGCCCACGCCCGTGACGGTGACCAGCCGGGAGCAGTCCAGCCGACGGCCGAGTTCGGCCAGTTCCGCCTTCCGGCCGACGAAGCGGTTCAGCTCGACGGGGAGATTGCCGGGGGAGGGAGGGAGTTCGAGGGCGTTGCCGGGGCGCAAGGGGCGTCGCATGGAACACGGAGCGTACTCGGAGCTGTGCGGACCGTACAATCGGCCGGGCCGTCCGGTGTCCGACCGGCGGGTAAACCCGGTACGGGTCCGGGGGTGCGGCGCGATAAGGTCGACATCTGCCGCCCCATGTCCCCGCAGGCCGGGGGCGACCGGGACGGGCGGCGACCGAATCGTTCACAGGATTCGTCCAACAGGGAAGCGGTGCATTGTGTCCGGTGGAGAGGTGGCCGGGATCCTCGTGGCCGTCTTCTGGGCCATCCTGGTGTCCTTCCTCGCCGTCGTGCTGGTGAGGCTCGCCCAGGTGCTCAGAGCGACCACCAAACTGGTGGCGGACGTCTCCGAACAGGCCGTCCCGCTGCTCGGCGAGGCATCGGCGACCGTGCGCTCCGCGCAGACCCAGCTCAACCGGGTCGACGCCATCGCGAGCGACGTCCAGGAGGTCACCTCCAACGCCTCGGCGCTCTCCTCGACCGTCGCATCCACCTTCGGCGGTCCGCTGGTCAAGGTCGCCTCCTTCGGCTACGCCGTGCGCCGGGCGATGGGCCGGAAGGATCCGCAGGCGCCGGAGAGCCGCCGTACCGTGATCGTAGGACGCACCGTGCCGTCGGCCCGGCGAGCGCGCCGGCGCAACCGCGGCGGAAAGGCCTGACGCATATGTTCCGCCGCACCTTCTGGTTCACCGCGGGCGCAGCCGCCGGCGTGTGGGCCACCACCAAGGTCAACCGCAAGCTCCGCAGCCTGACTCCGGAGAGCCTCGCCGCCCAGGCGGCCGACAAGGCCGTCGAGGCGGGGCACCGGCTCAAGGAGTTCGCGCTCGATGTCCGCGACGGCATGGCGCAGCGCGAGACCGAACTGAACGACGCCCTGGGCATCGAGTCCCGGGACGACCACCGAGAACTGCCCGCGCCCCGCCGGCCGGCGGCGCTGGGACGGAAGAACCCGTACAACCGGAATGAGGACCACTGATGGAGTCGGCTGAAATCCGTCGCCGCTGGCTGCGCTTCTTCGAGCAGCGAGGGCACACCGTCGTGCCGTCGGCGTCGCTGATCGCGGACGACCCGACGCTGCTGCTGGTCCCGGCGGGCATGGTGCCGTTCAAGCCCTACTTCCTGGGCGAGGTGAAGCCCCCCTTCGACCGCGCCACGAGCGTGCAGAAGTGTGTCCGCACGCCCGACATCGAAGAGGTCGGCAAGACCACCCGGCACGGCACGTTCTTCCAGATGTGCGGCAACTTCTCCTTCGGCGACTACTTCAAGGAAGGCGCCATCAGGTTCGCCTGGGAGCTGCTGACCTCCTCGGTGGCCGACGGCGGCTACGGCCTGGACCCCGAGCGCCTGTGGATCACCGTCTACCGGGACGACGACGAGGCCGAGCAGATCTGGCGCGACGTGATCGGCGTCCCGGCCGAGCGCATCCAGCGGCTCGGGATGAAGGAGAACTACTGGTCCATGGGCGTGCCCGGCCCGTGCGGACCGTGCTCCGAGATCAACTACGACCGCGGCCCGGAGTTCGGCGTCGAGGGCGGCCCGGCCGTCAACGACGAGCGCTACGTGGAGATCTGGAACCTGGTCTTCATGCAGTACGAGCGCGGCGAGGGCTCGGGCAAGGACAGCTTCCCGATCCTCGGCGAGCTGCCCAGCAAGAACATCGACACCGGCCTCGGCCTCGAGCGCCTGGCGATGATCCTGCAGGGCGTGCGGAACATGTACGAGACCGACACCCTGCGCGTGGTCATGGACAAGGCCACCGAACTCACCGGTGTCCGCTACGGCGACGACCACGGCTCGGACGTGTCGCTGCGCGTCGTCGCCGACCACATCCGCACCTCCGTGATGCTGATCGGCGACGGTGTCACCCCCGGCAACGAGGGCCGCGGCTACGTCCTGCGCCGCATCATGCGCCGCGCCATCCGGAACATGCGTCTGCTGGGCGCCACCGATCCGGTCGTCGGCGAGCTGGTCGACGTGGTCGTCAGGACCATGGGCGAGCAGTACCCGGAGCTTCTCGAGGACCGCAAGCGCGTCGAGACGGTCGCGCTGGGCGAGGAGGCCGCCTTCCTCAAGACCCTCAAGACCGGCACCAACATCCTGGACACCGCCGTCTCCGACACCAAGTCCGCGGGCGGCACGGTGCTCCCCGGCGACAAGGCGTTCCTGCTCCACGACACCTGGGGCTTCCCGATCGACCTCACCCTGGAGATGGCCGCCGAGCAGGGCCTGACCGTGGACGAGGACGGCTTCCGGCGCCTGATGAAGGAGCAGCGGGAGCGCGCCAAGGCCGACGCCAAGGCCAAGAAGCAGGGCCATGCCGACCTGTCCGCCTACCGCGAGGTGGCCGACAGCTCCGGTGCCACCGTCTTCACCGGCTACACCGACACCGAGGGCGAGTCCACCGTGGTGGGCCTGCTGGTGGACGGCGTCGCCTCCCCGGCCGCCCACGAGGGCGACGAGGTCGAGGTCGTGCTGGACCGCACGCCGTTCTACGCCGAGGGCGGCGGCCAGCAGGCCGACACCGGGCGGCTCAAGCTGGACACGGGCGCCGTGGTGGAGATCCGCGACGTCCAGCAGCCGGTGCCGGGCGTCAGCGTGCACAAGGGCGTCGTCCAGGTCGGCGAGGTCACGGTCGGCTCCGCGGCCTACGCCCACATCGACGTCACCCGCCGCCGGGCCATCGCCCGCGCCCACAGCGCCACCCACCTCACCCACCAGGCGCTGCGGGACGCCCTCGGGCCCACCGCCGCGCAGGCCGGTTCGGAGAACGCCCCGGGCCGCTTCCGCTTCGACTTCGGCTCGCCGGCCGCCGTGCCCGGCACCGTCCTGACCGATGTCGAGCAGCGGATCAACGAGGTGCTCTCGCGCGAACTCGACGTCAGCGCCGAGGTGATGAGCATGTCCGACGCCAAGAAGCAGGGCGCCATCGCCGAGTTCGGCGAGAAGTACGGCGAGCGCGTCCGCGTGGTCACCATCGGCGACTTCTCCAAGGAGCTGTGCGGCGGCACCCACGTCCACAACACCGCCCAGCTGGGGCTGGTGAAGCTGCTCGGTGAGTCGTCCATCGGTTCCGGTGTGCGCCGGGTCGAGGCCCTCGTCGGCGTCGACGCCTACAACTTCCTCGCCCGCGAGCACACGGTCGTCTCCCGGCTCACCGACCTGGTGAAGGGCCGTCCGGAGGAGCTGCCGGAGAAGATCTCCGGGATGCTCGCCAAGCTCAAGGACGCCGAGAAGGAGATCGAGCGGTTCCGCGCGGAGAAGGTCCTCCAGGCCGCCGCCGGTCTCGCCGAGGGCGCCAAGGACGTCCGGGGCGTGGCCCTGGCCGCCGGGCGGGTGCCCGACGGCACCGGCGCGGACGACCTGCGCAAGCTCGTCCTCGACGTGCGGCAGCGCATCAGCGGCGGCCGCCCGGCCGTGGTCGCCCTGTTCACCGTGGCGAACGGCCGCCCGCTGACCGTGATCGCCACCAACGAGGCCGCCCGCGAGCGCGGTCTGAAGGCCGGCGACCTGGTCCGCACCGCTGCCAAGACGCTCGGCGGCGGAGGCGGCGGCAAGCCGGACGTGGCCCAGGGCGGTGGGCAGAACCCGGCCGCCGTCGACGACGCCGTGGCCGCCGTCGAGCGCCTCGTCGCCGAGAAGGCCTGACGGGACGGGTGGCGGAAGCGGCATGACGGAGACTCGGGCCATGCGCCGCGGCCGGCGGATCGCCGTCGATGTCGGGGACGCCCGGATCGGGGTCGCCTCGTGCGACCCCGACGGGGTCCTCGCCACCCCGGTGGAGACCGTTCCGGGGCGCGACATCCCGGCCGCCCAGCGGCGGCTCGCGGCGATCGTAGAGGAGTACGAGCCGATCGAGGTCGTGGTGGGCCTTCCCCGTTCGCTCAGCGGCGGGGAGGGCCCGGCCGCCGCCAAGGTCAGAGCCTTCGCCCAGGACCTGGCGCGGCGGATCGCCCCGGTGGCGGTACGCCTGGTGGACGAGCGGATGACCACGGTGACGGCCGCCCAGGGGCTCCGGGCCTCGGGCGTCAGCTCCAAGAAGGGCCGCAAGGTCGTCGACCAGGCCGCCGCCGTGATCATCCTGCAGAACGCGCTGGAGACCGAGCGGACCTCGGGTGAGGCCCCGGGGGAGGGCGTCGAAGTGGTCATCTGATCGCGATACGGTAACGTTCCGCGCGACGCGGCGGCGCTCCATGGCCGCCACGGATAAGAGGCGGACCGGACGCCCGCGCAGAAGGCGCACCGGGAGCCGTCTCGCGGCGCAAGGGGATCGATGACTGAGTACGGCCGGGGCCCAGGCTCCGAACCCTGGCACCCCGACGACCCGCTGTACGGGGACGGGTGGAACGGGCAGCAGCCCCAGGGCGGTGCCCCGGGGCCGTACGACGGCGGGCAGCACTACCAGCAGCAGCCGCAGTGGGACGACGGCGCGCAGCAGTACGGTCAGGGCGCGGGGCAGCAGCAGTACGCCCAGCAGCCGTACGGCGATCAGCAGTACGGGTGGGACCCGGCGCGGACGACGGGCATGGCCTACGGCGGCGACCAGGGTGACCCGTACGGCCCCGCGCCGTCCGGCCCGTACCCGGGCGAGCGCCCCGATCTCTACGGCACTCCCGGCGCCTACCCGCCACCGCAGCAGCCCGGTCACCCGGGGCGGCCGCCCTACGGGGAGCCGGGGCACCCCGGCCGGCCGTACCCGGACGGGCAGCCGTACCCGGAGGAGCAGTACGGCGGGCCTCAGCAGTACCCGGGACAGCCGCACGAGACCCAGCCGTTCGATACCCAGTCCCTGGAGCCCCAGCGAGCCGACGGCCCGGGGCCGGACACCGCGGCGGAGCCCGGACCGGACGCCGAGCCGGCGCCCGAGCCGCGGGAGGAGCACCCGTTCTTCGCCGGGCAGGAGGGCCGGGAGCGCGGCCGGGGCCGGTACGTCGAGGGCGACGACGAGCCCGGTGACGCGGACTCCGAGGACCCCGACCGCCGTGACCGTCCCAAACGCCGCAGCGGGACGGCCTGCCTGCTCACCGGGGTGATCCTGGTGGGCGTGCTCGGCGGCGTCGGCTATCTGGGCTACGACTTCTGGCAGGAGCACTTCGGCCCGGCACCGGACTACTCGGGCCAGGGCACCGGCACGGTGCAGGTCGAGATCCCGGAGGGCGCGCTCGGCCAGGAGATGGGCGGCATCCTGCAGAAGGCGGGTGTCGTGAAGAGCGCCGGCGCCTTCGTCGAGGCGCAGGAGGGGAACCCCAAGGGCAATCACATCCAGCCCGGCGTCTACGTGCTGCACAAGAAGATGTCCGGCTCCGAAGCCGTGAAGATGATGACGGACCCGGCGAGCTTCAACGCGCTCATCGTCCCCGAGGGCAGCCGGGCCCCCGCGATCTACGCGGCCGTCGACAAGAAGCTCGACGTGCCGGCCGGTACCACCAAGAAGGTCGCCGCGAAGCAGGCCGACAAGCTCGGACTCCCCGAGTGGGCCGACGACGACCCGGACATCAAGGACCCCCTCGAAGGCTTCCTCTACCCCTCCCGGTACAGCGCGGCCGAGGGCACCGAGCCGGTGGACGTGCTGCGGCAGATGGTGAGCCGCGCCAAGAAGGAGTACGCCAAGCACGACCTGGCGGGCGACGCCCGGAAGCTGGGGCTCAAGTCGCCGCTGGACGTCGTCACCGTGGCCAGCCTGGTCCAGGCCGAGGGCAAGACCGACGCCGACTTCCGCAAGATGTCGCGCGTGGTCTACAACCGGCTGAAGCCGGGCAACACCGAGACCAACGGGCGGCTGGAGTTCGACTCCACCTACAACTACCTGAAGGGCCAGAGCAAGCTCGACCTGGACCCCGCGGAGCTCCGCAGGTACGACGACCCGTACAACACCTACTTCTACAAGGGTCTGACGCCCGGTCCGATCGGGAACCCCGGGATCGAGGCCCTGAACGCGGCGCTCAACCCCGAGTCCGGCGACTGGTACTACTTCGTCGCCATCAAGGGGAAGACGAAGTTCGCCAGCACACTGGAGGAACACAACCGGCTGGTCGAGGAGTTCAACCAGAGCCGGCGCGAGGACAAGGCGGCCGGCCGTGGCTGACCGTCCGACGGGCCGGCGCGCCGCGGTCCTCGGCTCGCCGGTCGCGCACTCGCTCTCCCCGGTCCTGCACCGTGCCGCCTACGAGGCCCTGGGCCTCGACGGCTGGACGTACGACCGCTTCGAGGTGGCCGAGCTCGGGCTCGCCGCCTTCCTGGACGAGCTCCCGGAGGGCGACTGGGCCGGGCTGTCCCTGACCATGCCGCTCAAGCGGGTGGTCATCCCGCTGCTGGACGACATCAGTGAGACGGCCGCCTCCGTCGAGGCCGTCAACACGGTGGTCTTCGGCGCGGACGGCCGTCGGCACGGCGACAACACCGACATCCCCGGCATGCTGGCGGCGTTGCGCGAACACGGGGTGGAGAAGGTGGAGCGGGCGTCGGTGCTCGGCGCCGGAGCCACCGCCTCCTCCGCGCTCGCGGCGCTCTCCCGGATCTGCCTCGGCGAGGTCACCGCGTATGTGCGCAGCGAGGCCCGGGCGGCCGAGATGCGGCGCTGGGGCGAGCGGCTGGGCGTGGACCTGCGGACGGCGGACTGGTCCCGCGCGGCCGAGGGCCTCGGTGCGCCGCTGGTCGTGGCCACCACCCCGGCCGGTGCCACCGACGCCCTGGCCGCGGCCGTACCCGACCGTCCCGGCACCCTGTTCGACGTGCTCTACGAGCCCTGGCCGACCGCGCTCGCCGCTTCTTGGTCGGCCCGCGGCGGCGAGGTCGTCGGCGGCCTGGACCTCCTCGTCCACCAGGCCGTTCTCCAGGTCCAGCGGATGACGGGCCAGGTGCCGGCGCCGCTGGCCGCGATGCGCGCCGCCGGGGAGCAGGCCCTTGCCGCCCGGCCGGAGACCCCCGGGGACTGAACCGTTCCGCCTCCGTCCGGGGCCCGGGTGCCGGGTCGTGCCGGTGGTCACCCGTGGTCCGCCTGGTGGACCGGCGTCCGGCCCGGGGCCGCCGACGTGGGAGGATCGGAGGTGGCGTACCGGGGACCGGGTACCACCAGCCACGCTGGGTGAGCCGCCCCCGGCCGCGCCGCACACCGAGGCACGGGCATGAGGAGCATCGTTGAGCAGGTTGCGCTGGCTGACCGCGGGGGAGTCGCACGGCCCCGCACTCGTCGCGACACTGGAGGGTCTCCCCGCCGGCGTACCGATCACCACGGAGATGGTGGCGGACGCGCTGGCCCGGCGGCGGCTCGGCTATGGGCGCGGCGCGCGGATGAAGTTCGAGCGCGACGAGGTCACGTTCATCGGCGGTGTCCGGCACGGCCTCACCCTCGGTTCCCCGGTCGCGGTCATGGTGGGCAACACCGAGTGGCCCAAGTGGGAGAAGGTCATGGCGGCCGACCCGGTCGACCCCGCCGAGCTCGCGGAGCTGGCCCGCAACGCCCCGCTCACCCGGCCCCGTCCCGGCCACGCCGACCTGGCGGGCATGCAGAAGTACGGCTTCGACGAGGCGCGGCCCATCCTGGAGCGGGCCTCCGCCCGGGAGACCGCCGCCCGCGTCGCCCTCGGCACGGTCGCCCGGTCCTACCTCAAGGAGACCGCGGGCATCGAGATCGTCAGCCATGTCGTGGAGCTGGCCGCGGCCAAGGCCCCCTACGGCGTGCTGCCGGTCCCCGCCGACGTGGAGAAGCTGGACGCCGACCCGGTGCGCTGCCTCGACGCGGCCGCGAGCGAGGCGATGGTCGCCGAGATCGACCAGGCCCACAAGGACGGTGACACCCTCGGCGGCGTCGTCGAGGTGCTGGCCTACGGCGTTCCCGTCGGCCTGGGCTCGCACGTGCACTGGGACCGCCGGCTCGACGCCCGGCTGGCCGGCGCGCTGATGGGCATCCAGGCCATCAAGGGCGTCGAGGTCGGCGACGGCTTCGACCTGGCGCGCGTCCCCGGCTCCCAGGCCCACGACGAGATCGTCGGCACCGAGGACGGCATCCGGCGCACCACGGGCCGCTCCGGCGGCACCGAGGGCGGCCTGACCACCGGCGAACTGCTGCGGGTCCGGGCGGCGATGAAGCCCATCGCCACCGTGCCGCGGGCGCTGGCCACCGTCGACGTCGCCACCGGTGAGGCCACCCAGGCCCACCACCAGCGCTCGGACGTCTGCGCCGTCCCGGCGGCGGGCA
Organism: Streptomyces sp. bgisy100; assembly: GCF_057709105.1. Taxonomy (NCBI): domain Bacteria; kingdom Bacillati; phylum Actinomycetota; class Actinomycetes; order Kitasatosporales; family Streptomycetaceae; genus Streptomyces; species Streptomyces sp. bgisy100. Next base: position 121,778 of record NZ_JBYITE010000002.1, on the reverse strand, counting down.
TCGTCGCCGAGGCGATGGTGGCCCTGGTCCTGGCCGACGCGGTGGCGGAGAAGTTCGGCGGCGACTCGGTGACCGAGACCCGCCGCAATGTCCAGAACTTCCTCGACCACCTGGCGATCCGGTGAGCGGGACCGCGGCGCCGGGCCCGGCCGTCGTCCTGGTCGGCCCCATGGGCGTCGGGAAGTCGACCGTCGGCCGGATCCTCGCGGACCGGCTCGGCCTCGGCTACCGCGACACCGACGACGACATCGAGCGGACCGCGGGCCGCGCCATCCCGGAGATCTTCATCGACAGCGGAGAGCCGCACTTCCGCGCGCTGGAGCGGACGGCCGTCGGCACGGCCGTGGCCGAACACCGCGGCGTCCTCGCACTGGGCGGCGGCGCCGTCCTGGACGAGGGCACGCGCGCCCTGCTCACCGGACTGCCCGTCGTCTTCCTCGACGTGGGGGTGAGCGAGGCCGTCAAGCGCGTCGGTCTCAACGCCCCCCGCCCGCTGCTCGCCGTCAATCCGCGGCAGACCTGGCGCGAGCTGATGGAGCGGCGCCGCCCGCTGTACACCGAAGTCGCCCGCGTGGTCGTGGGCACGGACGACCGCACCCCCGAGGAGGTCGCCGAAGCGGTGCTCGACGCACTGGAGTTGCGGCAGCCCGCGGAGGGCACTCCCCGGACCCCCAGCCAGGAGAAGAAGGCATGAGCGAGACCCCCACGCGTATCCAGGTCGGCGGCACCGCGGGGACGGACCCCTACGAGGTGCTGGTCGGCCGTCAGCTGCTCGGTGAGCTCCCCGGGCTCATCGGGCGGGGCGCCAAGCGGGTCGCGGTGCTGCACCCCGAGGCGCTGGCGGCCACCGGCGAGGCGCTGCGCGAGGATCTGGCGAACCAGGGCTACGAGGCCATCGCCATCCAGCTGCCCAACGCCGAGGAGTCCAAGACCGTCGAGGTCGCCGCGTACTGCTGGAAGGCGCTCGGGCAGACCGGCTTCACCCGCACCGATGTGATCGTCGGCGTCGGCGGCGGGGCCACCACCGACCTCGCGGGCTTCGTCGCGGCCACCTGGCTGCGCGGGGTGCGCTGGGTCGCCGTGCCGACCACGGTGCTGGGCATGGTCGACGCCGCCGTCGGCGGCAAGACCGGCATCAACACCGCCGAGGGCAAGAACCTGGTCGGCGCCTTCCACCCGCCGTCCGGCGTGCTGTGCGACCTCGCCAGCCTCGACTCGCTGCCCGTCAACGACTACATCAGCGGGCTCGCCGAGATCATCAAGGCCGGGTTCATCGCGGATCCGGTGATCCTGGACCTGATCGAGGAGGACCCGGCCGCGGCCCGTACGCCCGGAGGCCCGCACGCCGCCGAGCTCATCGAGCGGTCGATCCGGGTCAAGGCCGACGTGGTCTCCTCCGACCTCAAGGAGTCCGGCCTGCGGGAGATCCTCAACTACGGCCACACCCTGGCGCACGCGATCGAGAAGAACGAGCGCTACAACTGGCGGCACGGCGCGGCGGTCTCCATCGGCATGGTGTTCGCGGCCGAGCTGGGCCGTCTCGCCGGACGCCTGGACGACGCCACGGCCGACCGGCACCGCACCGTCCTGGAGTCCGTCGGACTGCCGCTGGCCTACCGCGGCGACCAGTGGCCCAAGCTGCTGGAGACCATGAAGGTCGACAAGAAGTCCCGCGGCGACCTGCTGCGCTTCATCGTCCTCGACGGCCTCGGCAAGCCGACCGTCCTGGAGGGCCCGGACCCGGCCGTCCTGGCCGCCGCCTACGCGGAGGTCTCCAAGTGACCCGGCGGGTACTGGTGCTCAACGGCCCGAACCTGGGCCGGCTGGGCTCCCGCGAGCCCGACGTCTACGGCGCCACCTCCTACGCCGGGCTGGTCGAGGAGTGCTCGCGGCTCGGCAAGGAGCTGGGCTTCGCGGTCGAGGTGCGGGAGACCAACGACGAGGGCGAGATGGTCCGGTGGCTGCACGAGGCCGCGGACGGCTCGGTCCCCGTGGTGCTCAACCCCGGCGCCTTCACGCACTATTCGTACGCGATGCGGGACGCGGCGGCGCAGCGCACCGCCCCGCTCGTCGAGGTGCACATCTCGAACCCGTACGCGCGCGAGGAGTTCCGGCACACCTCGGTCGTCGCGGCCGTCGCCTCGGGAACCGTCGCGGGCTTCGGCATCGGCTCGTACCGGCTGGCGCTGCGCGCGCTGGCGGAGGAAGTGTCCGGCTGACGGCACGTCCGTCCGGCGGCCGGGAGCTCGTTCCGGCGGACGGCCCGCAGGTCCGGGCACTCCCGTGGGTGCCCGGCCGTTCACCCGGCGAGCGGCCGGGGAGGGTACGGTTCTGATGCTTCCGGTGGAAACCGGGGGCACCGGCGACCAGTTCACGGTCCGTCCGGCCGGATCCACGGGTGCTCTGCGCCCGGCGTTCCGGCCGGGCGGCCCGCAAGGCCGCTCGACCACGCGCCAGTTGCCTGCACGAGACGGAGAGTCAGCGGATGCAGCACACGATGGGGGCTCCGCTGCCGCCGCCCCACGGATCCCACCCGCCTGCCGCCTCCGGCTGGGGGCCGGTTCCGCCGGGGCAGGGCCCTGAGCAGGCCGGGCCGGTGCACCCGGGTGCGCACCATCCGGGCGCTCCGCACCCGGGCCAGGCCCACCCCGAGCAGGGGCCGCCCCATCCGGCGCCCGGTCCGCAGCCGGGCTGGCCGGGCGGCGGGCCCGTCCCGCAGCCGCCCGCGGCCCCCGCTCCGGTACCGCAGGCACCGGCCCGGCACGCCTCCGTGCCGCCGCCCGAGAGCACCGGGCACATCCGGCTCCCCGCCGGCGCCCCGGTGCCGATACCCGGCCCGGCGGCCGGCAGCGCCGTCGCCGATGTGACCCATGCGCCCGTCGCGGTCCTCCTCATAGGTCCGGCCGGCGCCGGGAAGACGACGGTGGCCCGCCACTGGGCGGACACCCGCCGGGTGCCGACCGCGCACATCAGCCTCGACGACGTCCGTGAATGGGTCCGCTCCGGCTTCGCCGACCCGCAGTCCGGATGGAACGACAACTCCGAGGCGCAGTACCGTCTCGCCCGCCGCACCTGCGGCTTCGCGGCCCGGAACTTCCTCGCCAACGGCATCTCCTGCATCCTCGACGACGCGGTCTTCCCGGACCGCCCCACGGTGGGCCTCGGCGGCTGGAAGCGGCATGTGGGGCCCGGGCTCCTGCCGGTCGTCCTGCTGCCGGGCCTGGAGATCGTCCTGGAGCGGAACGCCGAGCGCAGCGGCAACCGCAGGCTCTCCGACGAGGAGGTGGCCATGATCCACGGCAAGATGGCCGGCTGGTACGGCTCGGGACTGCCCATCATCGACAACTCCCAGCTCGACGTGGACACGACGGCCCGCCTGCTGGACGACGTCCTGTCCCGGAGCCTCGCCAGCCCGCCGAGCTGGTAGCCCACGGCGGGGGCGGGGCGGTCCGTCCTCCCCGGGCTCGGTGCGGCCCGGACACCGCCGGCACGGGACGGGGGCCGGGCCGGGGACGGCACCGCGTGCACGGCCCCGTACGTGACGGTCCGCGCCGCCTGCCGGCGTTCCGCGGGGCCGGCCTCGCCGTGCTCGGGCCCGCTCCGCCCGGACGGCTCCGCCGCTCAGCCCGGCTCGGCCCCCGATCCGCCTCCGCCGCCCGGCCGCCTCCGCCGCGCTCCGCATCCTCAGCCCCGACCGGCTCGGCCCCGCTCCGCCCCTCCGCATGAGCGGCCGGGCCCGTGCCGCCCGTCCGGACGCACCGGAGCGGCCGGGGCCGCCGTCTCCTCGTACGCTCGAATCATGTCGGATGTGCACGCGGCCAGGCGCTCGAAGCTGCGCGACCGGTGCGCTGTCGGCCGGGCCGCCGTGCTCGTCTCCCGTCCCCCCAACGTGCGCTACCTCGCCGGTGGGGCGCCGCACGCCGCGGCGCTGCTCCTGGGCCCCGCCGAGGACGTGCTGCTCTGCCCGGACACGCCCTCCGGTGACCCTGCCGAGGGCCGCGTCACCGAGGACCTGCGGCTGCTCGTGCTCCCCGCCCCCGGCGAGGACGCCGCCGTCGCCGCCGCACGGCTCGCCGCCGCGGCGGGCGCCGAGAGCCTCGCGCTGGAGGAGCACCACCTCACCGTGGCGCGGCACCGCGCCCTGGCGGCGGTGGCGCCCCGGCTCCGGCTGACCGATCTGGGCACCGCCGTGGAGCAGCAGCGGCTGATCAAGGACGACGAGGAGATCGCCTGTCTGCGGATCGGGGCGGAGATCGCCGACCAGGCGCTGGGGGAGCTGCTGGAGTCGATCCTGGTGGGGCGCACCGAGCGGCACCTCGCACTGGAGCTGGAGCGCCGGCTGGTCGACCACGGTGCCGACGGCCCGGCCTTTCCCACCTCCGTCGCCACCGGGCCGCACGCCGGCGCTGCCGGGCACCTGCCCACCGACCGGCGCGTCGAGGAGGGCGACTTCCTCTGCGTCTGCCTCGGCGCGAACTACCGCGGCTACCGCAGCGAGCTGGGCCGGACGTTCGTCATCGGCAGCACCCCCGCGACCTGGCAGATCGAGCTGTACGACCTCGTCTTCGCCGCTCAGCGGGCCGGACGGGAGGCGCTCGCGCCAGGCGCCGCGTACTGCGAGGTCGACCGCGCGGCCCGGCAGATGCTGCTCGATGCCGGTTACGGTGAGCACCTCGCCCCGTCGACCGGACACGGTGTGGGACTGGAAAACCGCGAGGACCCTGAGCTGTCGCCCGCGGCCATGGGTAAACTGGACGCTTGTGTGCCGGTCACCGTCGAACCGGGGGTCCACCTCCCGGGCCGGGGCGGTGTCCGGATCGACGACACGCTCGTCGTCCGCCCCGAGGCGGACGGCGGACCCGAGCTACTCACCATCACGACCAAAGAGCTGCTCGCGCTCTGAGCCCCGGGGTTCTGGCGCGCACCTTTGGTTCCACCAGCTTCAGTCCAGGAGATTCCGCAACCGTGGCATCCACGAACGACCTCAAGAACGGCATGGTGCTCAAGCTCGACGGGGGCCAGCTCTGGTCCGTTGTCGAGTTCCAGCACGTCAAGCCCGGCAAGGGCCCTGCCTTCGTCCGCACCAAGCTGAAGCACGTGCTCTCCGGCAAGGTGGTCGACAAGACCTTCAACGCCGGCGTGAAGGTCGAAACGGCCAACGTCGACAAGCGCGGCATGCAGTTCTCGTACAAGGACGGCAGCGACTTCGTGTTCATGGACACGGAGACCTACGACCAGATCCAGATCACGCCGGAGGTCGTGGGCGACGCCGCCCGCTTCCTGCTCGAGGGCTTCGAGGCCGTCGTCGCCATGTACGAGGGCGCCCCGCTCTACATCGAGCTCCCGGCCTCGGTCGAGCTCGTGATCGAGTACACCGAGCCCGGTGTGCAGGGTGACCGCTCCACCGGCGGCAGCAAGCCGGCCCGGCTGGAGACCGGCTACGAGATCGCTGTCCCGCTCTTCATCACCTCCGGTGAGAAGATCAAGGTCGACACCCGTTCCGGCGATTACCTCGGCCGGGTGAACAAGTAACCGTGGCGGCCCGGAACAAGGCCCGCAAACGGGCCTTCCAGATCCTGTTCGAGTCCGACCAGCGCGGTACGTCCGTGCAGACCGTGCTCGCGGACTGGATGCGGCTGGCCCGGACCGACGACCGGCAGCCGCCGGTCAACGAGTACACGATGCAGCTGGTCGAGGGGTACGCGGAGCACGCGGACCGGATCGACGAACTCATCGCCACCTATGCGGTCGGCTGGACGCTCGACCGGATGCCCGTGGTGGACCGCAACATTCTGCGGCTCGGCGCCCACGAGCTGATCTGGGAGGACGAGGTCCCGGACGCGGTGGTGATCGACGAGGCGGTGCAGCTCGCCAAGGAGTTCTCCACCGATGACTCCCCGGCCTTTGTGAACGGCCTGCTGGGCCGTCTCAAGGAGCTCAAGCCGTCGCTGCGCAGGGCGTAGCCCCGCCGCCGTACGGCCGTCACCAGGCCCGGAGCGCACTGCGCTCCGGGCCCGGTCGCATTTTTTTGGGGGGAGTGGGGGCCGCGAGCGGTGGAGCCGGATGAACCGCCGGCAGGCGAACCAACAGCGAGCTGCACCGCCCCGGAAAAGCGAAACCGCCGCCGGAGCGGGACCCATAAGGGTTCCGCCCGCGGCGGCGGCACGTTTCTGCAGAGGTGCTGGACGGGCCCGTGCGGGCCCGGTCGGTGACCGACGAGGGTCAGGCGTCCTCGTGCTGCACCGCACGCCGTGCGTCGGCGTCGAGCACACCCCAGCTGATGAGCTGCTCGGTCAGCACCGAGGGGGACTGGTCGTAGATGACGGCAAGCGTGCGCAGGTCGTCCTGACGGATCGAGAGGACCTTGCCGTTGTAGTCGCCTCGCTGGCTCTGGATCGTGGCGGCGTAGCGCTGCAGCGGGCCCGCCTTCTCGGCCGGCACGTGGGCCAGGCGCTCCAGGTCCAGTACCAGCTTCGGCGGCGGCTCGGCGGCGCCGCCCGGCGTGGTTCCCGGCAGCAGCTCCTGCACCGGCACCCCGTAGAAGTCCGCCAGCTCGGCAAGGCGCTGCACGGTGACCGCGCGGTCACCGCGCTCGTAGGAACCGACGACGACGGCCTTCCAGCGGCCCTGAGACTTCTCCTCGACACCGTGCAGGGAGAGCCCCTGCTGGGTGCGGATGGCGCGAAGCTTGGCCCCGAGCTGTTTGGCGTATTCGCTGGACATATAGCTCCCCGGACGAAGGCTGGTAACTCACTGTGAGGTTACGCAGCGTAATCTCACTCGTCAAGCCGAATGGTTCAGGCCGCAGCTCGGGCGGGGTCCGGGCCGCGATCCGGGCCGGCTCCGGGAGGCCGCCTCCCAGCCCCTCCCTCGGCCCTGATACCGTGGGCGGCGTAATTTCGACGTCCTTTAAAGTCCGTCCCGTGAGGCGGAGAAGGAGGTCCGTTTCGTATGGACGCACTCGGCCCCAAGACCGCGGAACCGGCACGCCCCGTGCTGGAGGCCCCGGACATCGCGCGGGTTCTCACCCGCATCGCCCACGAGATCGTCGAACGCGCCAAGGGCGCCGACGACGTGGTGCTGCTCGGCATCCCGACCCGCGGCGTCTTCCTCGCCCGCCGGCTCGCGGCCAAGCTCGAATCGATCACCGGCCGCGCCGTTCCCGTCGGCTCCCTGGACATCACCATGTACCGGGACGACCTGCGACTGCGCCCGGCCCGTGCCCTCGCCCGCACCGAGATCCCCGGTGACGACATCGACGGCCGGCTGGTCGTCCTCGTCGACGACGTGCTGTTCTCCGGCCGGACGATCCGCGCCGCGCTCGACGCGCTCGGCGACATCGGCCGCCCCCGCGGCGTGCAGCTCGCCGTTCTGGTCGACCGCGGCCACCGCGAACTCCCCATCCGTGCCGACTACGTCGGCAAGAACCTTCCGACATCGCTGCGCGAGACGGTCAAGGTCCAGCTCACCGAGGAGGACGGCCGCGACAGCGTGCTCCTCGGCGTCCGGCCCGCCGCGCCCGCGGACGCCGAGGCCACCGCTCCGGCCGCCGACGGGCAGTAGCACCCCGCAGTCCCTCCCGTACGTCCTCCTGCCCCGGCACGGCGGACTCCGGGCGGGACTCCGGACCGCTGCCCGTGCGCACCCCCGTTCACCTCCCTCACCCACGGAGACTCCGGATGCTGCACCTTCCCGGGGAGAGCCCCCGGAACCCCGGTCACCTCGTCTCGGCCGCCGACCTCTCGCGCGACGACGCCGTGCTGATCCTCGACACGGCCGAGGAGATGGCCCGGGTCGCCGACCGGCCGATCAAGAAGCTGCCGACGCTGCGCGGCCGTACCGTCGTGAACCTCTTCTTCGAGGACTCGACCCGCACCCGCATCTCGTTCGAGGCCGCCGCCAAGCGCCTCTCCGCCGACGTCATCAACTTCTCCGCCAAGGGGTCCTCGGTCTCCAAGGGCGAGTCGCTGAAGGACACCGCGCTCACCCTGGAGGCGATGGGCGCCGACGCGGTCGTCATCCGCCACCACGCCTCCGGCGCCCCGCACCGGCTGGCCACCTCCGGCTGGATCAACGGCTCCGTGGTCAACGCCGGCGACGGCACCCACGAGCACCCCACCCAGGCCCTGCTGGACGCCTTCACCATGCGCCGCCACCTGGCCGGCGCCCCGGACGGCGGCCCGACCCACCACCGCGGTCCCGGGGACGGAACAGGCCGCGACCTGGCCGGCCGCCGTATCACGATCGTCGGCGACGTCCTGCACAGCCGGGTCGCCCGCTCCAACGTCCACCTGCTGCACACCCTGGGCGCCGAGGTGACCCTGGTCGCGCCGCCCACCCTGGTGCCGATCGGCGTCGGCAGCTGGCCCTGCGAGATCAGCTACGACCTGGACGCGGTGCTCCCGAAGTCCGACGCGGTGATGATGCTGCGCGTCCAGCGCGAGCGGATGAACGCCGCGTTCTTCCCCACCGAGCGCGAGTACTCCCGCCGCTACGGCCTCGACGCCGACCGGATGGCGCGGATGCCCGATCACGCCATCGTGATGCACCCCGGCCCGATGAACCGTGGCATGGAGATCACCGCCGAGGTCGCGGACTCCGTGCGCTGCACCGCCGTCGAGCAGGTCGCCAACGGCGTCAGCATCCGGATGGCCGTCCTCTACCTGTTGCTGGGCGGCTCCGAGCCGGCCGTCAGCACCCCGCAGTCCCGCCCCGAGGAGAGCAAGTAACCATGAGCAAGACCCTGATCCGCGGCGCGAAGATCCTCGGAGGCGAGCCGCAGGACGTGATCATCGCGGACGGCGTCATCGCGGCCGTCGGCACCGGCCTGACCGCCGACGGCGACGACGTCACCGTGATCGACGCCGCCGGGAAGGTGCTGCTGCCCGGCCTCGTCGACCTGCACACCCACCTCCGCGAGCCCGGCCGCGAGGACTCCGAGACCGTCGCCACCGGCACCCGCGCCGCGGCCGTCGGCGGCTTCACCGCCGTGCACGCCATGGCCAACACCTTCCCGGTCGCCGACACCGCCGGCGTCGTCGAGCAGGTCTGGCGGCTCGGCCGGGAGTCCGGCTACTGCGACGTCCAGCCCGTCGGCGCCGTCACCGTCGGCCTGGAGGGCAAGCAGCTCGCCGAGCTCGGCGCGATGCACGAGTCCGCGGCCGGCGTCCGGGTCTTCTCCGACGACGGCAAGTGCGTGGACGACGCGGTGATCATGCGCCGGGCGCTGGAGTACGTGAAGGCCTTCGACGGCGTCGTCGCCCAGCACGCCCAGGAGCCCCGGCTGACCGAGGGCGCCCAGATGAACGAGGGCGTGGTCTCCGCGGAGCTGGGGCTCGGCGGCTGGCCGGCCGTCGCCGAGGAGTCGATCATCGCCCGCGACGTGCTGCTCGCCGCGCACGTCGGCTCCCGGGTGCACATCTGCCACCTCTCCACGGCCGGCTCGGTGGAGATCGTCCGCTGGGCCAAGTCCAAGGGCTGGAACGTGACCGCCGAGGTCACCCCGCACCACCTGCTCCTCACCGACGAGCTCGTCCGGTCCTACAACCCCGTCTACAAGGTGAACCCGCCGCTGCGCACCGAGGCCGACGTCCACGCCCTGCGCGAGGCGCTCGCCGACGGCACGATCGACTGCGTCGCCACCGACCACGCCCCGCACCCGCACGAGGACAAGGACTGCGAGTGGGGCGCCGCCGCCATGGGCATGGTCGGCCTGGAGACCGCGCTCTCCGTCGTGCAGCACACCATGGTCGAGACCGGACTGCTCGACTGGGCCCAGGTCGCCGACCGGATGTCGTTCCGCCCGGCGGAGATCGGCCGCCTCCAGGGGCACGGCCGTCCGGTCGCCGAGGGGGAGCCCGCCAACCTGACGCTGGTCGATCCGGCTTACCGTGGTGAGGTGGACCCCGCGGGCTTCGCCTCCCGCAGCCGCAACACCCCCTACGTGGGCCGTGAGCTGCCGGGGCGCGTCACCCACACCTTCCTGCGGGGCCGGGCGACGGTCGTGGACGGGAAGCTGGCGTGACACCTCTGACCATCCTGGCCGCGGATCTCGCGGCCGAACGGAAGTCCCAGGAAGTGACCGACTGGGCGGCGCGCATCGGCTGGGTCGTCGGCCTGCTGATCTTCATCGCCTTCGTCTACTGGCTGATGCGCGAGGGCTGGAAGTGGCGCCGGCTGCTCCAGTCCGGCCTCCCCGGGCTCCCGGCCGTACCCGACGCCGTCGGCGAGCCGCTGCGCACCCTCCGCGGGCGCTACCACGGCAGCACCACCGCCGGGCAGTGGCTCGACCGGATCGTCGCCCACGGCCTGGGTGTCCGCAGCCGGGCCGAGCTGGCCCTGCACCCCGAGGGCCTGTCCGTGGTCCGCCCCGGCGCCCAGGACTTCTTCGTCCCGGTGGCCGCGCTGCGCGGCGCCCGGCTCGACAAGGGCATCGCGGGCAAGGTCCTCACCGAGGGCGGGCTGCTGGTGATCACCTGGCAGCACGCTGACACCCTGATCGACTCCGGCTTCCGCTCCGACCACGCCGCCGAGCACCCGGCCTGGGTCGAAGCCCTGAACGAACTCTCCGGCGACACCGGCGCCGGCGAACCGCACCACCAGGAAGGCGCACGATGACCACCTCCACCCGGGGGGACAGGACCCCCGCCGTACTCGTCCTGGAGGACGGCCGTACCTTCCGCGGCAGTGCCTACGGCGCCGTGGGGGAGACCTTCGGCGAGGCCGTCTTCTCCACCGGCATGACCGGCTACCAGGAGACCCTGACCGACCCGTCGTACCACCGCCAGGTCGTCGTCATGACCGCCCCGCACGTCGGCAACACCGGCGTCAACGACGAGGACGCCGAGTCCGCGAAGATCTGGGTCTCCGGCTACGTCGTGCGCGACCCCGCCCGGATCCCCTCCAACTGGCGCTCCGTCCGCACCCTGGACGAGGAGCTCACCGCCCAGGGCGTCGTCGGCATCAGCGGCATCGACACCCGCGCCCTCACCCGGCACCTGCGGGAGCGCGGCGCGATGCGGGTCGGCATCTTCTCCGGCCCGGCGCTGGAGTCCGCCGACGACGCGGCGCTGCTCGCCCGGGTGCAGGCCGCGCCCCAGATGAAGGGCGCGGACCTCAGCGCCGAGGTCGCCACCACCGAGACGTACGTCGTCCCGGCCGTCGGCACCAAGCGCTTCACCGTCGCCGCGGTCGACCTCGGCATCAAGGGCATGACCCCGCAGCGGATGGCCGAGCGCGGCATCGAGGTGCACGTCCTGCCCGCCACCGCCACCGTCGAGGACATCTACGCGGTCCAGCCGGACGGCGTGTTCTTCTCCAACGGCCCCGGCGACCCGGCCACCGCCGACCACCCGGTCTCCGTGATGCGGGGCGTGCTGGAGCGGAAGACCCCGCTCTTCGGCATCTGCTTCGGCAACCAGATCCTCGGCCGCGCGCTCGGCTTCGGCACCTTCAAGCTGAAGTACGGCCACCGGGGCATCAACCAGCCCGTGCAGGACCGCACGACCGGCAAGGTCGAGGTCACCGCGCACAACCACGGCTTCGCCGTCGACGCCCCGCTGGACCGCGACTCCGACACCCCCTACGGCCGGGCCCAGGTCAGCCACGTCTGCCTCAACGACCAGGTCGTCGAGGGGCTCCAGCTGCTCGACCAGCCCGCGTTCAGCGTCCAGTACCACCCCGAAGCAGCCGCAGGCCCGCACGACGCCGCCTACCTGTTCGACCGCTTCGTCAGCCTGATGGAGGGCCAGCGTGCCTAAGCGCACCGACATCCAGTCCGTCCTGGTCATCGGCTCCGGCCCGATCGTCATCGGCCAGGCCGCCGAGTTCGACTACTCCGGCACCCAGGCCTGCCGCGTCCTCAAGTCCGAGGGCCTGCGCGTCATCCTGGTCAACTCCAACCCCGCGACGATCATGACCGACCCGGAGATCGCCGACGCCACGTACGTCGAGCCGATCACCCCGGACTACGTCGAGAAGATCATCGCCAAGGAGCGCCCCGACGCGCTCCTGCCCACCCTCGGCGGCCAGACCGCGCTCAACACCGCCATCTCCCTGCACGAGGCGGGCACCCTCGAGAAGTACGGCGTCGAGCTGATCGGCGCCAACGTCGAGGCGATCAACAAGGGCGAGGACCGCGACCTGTTCAAGGAGGTCGTCGAGGCCGTCAACGCCAAGATCGGCCACGGCGAGTCCGCCCGCTCGGTCATCTGCCACAGCATGGACGACGTCCTCGCGGGCGTCGACACGCTCGGCGGCTACCCGGTCGTGGTCCGCCCCTCCTTCACCATGGGCGGCGCCGGCTCCGGCTTCGCCCACGACGAGGAGGAGCTGCGCCGGATCGCCGGCCAGGGCCTGACGCTCTCGCCCACCACCGAGGTGCTCCTGGAGGAGTCCATCCTCGGCTGGAAGGAGTACGAGCTGGAGCTGATGCGCGACAAGCACGACAACGTCGTGGTCGTCTGCTCCATCGAGAACTTCGACCCGATGGGCGTGCACACCGGTGACTCGATCACCGTCGCCCCGGCGATGACGCTGACCGACCGCGAGTACCAGGTCCTCCGCGACATCGGCATCGCCGTCATCCGTGAGGTCGGCGTCGACACCGGCGGCTGCAACATCCAGTTCGCGGTCAACCCCGAGGACGGCCGGGTCATCGTCATCGAGATGAACCCGCGCGTCTCCCGGTCCTCCGCGCTGGCTTCCAAGGCCACCGGCTTCCCGATCGCGAAGATCGCGGCCCGGCTCGCCGTCGGCTACACCCTCGACGAGATCCCGAACGACATCACCGAGAAGACCCCGGCGTCCTTCGAGCCCACGCTCGACTACGTCGTCGTCAAGGTGCCGCGGTTCGCGTTCGAGAAGTTCCCCGCCGCCGACGCCACCCTCACCACCACCATGAAGTCGGTGGGCGAGGCCATGGCCATCGGCCGGAACTTCCCCGAGGCGCTGCAGAAGGCGCTGCGCTCGCTGGAGAAGAAGGGCAGCCAGTTCGCGTTCACCGGTGACCCGGGGGACAAGGGCGCGCTGCTGCTCGCCTCCGAGGTGCCCACCGACGGCCGGATCAACACCGTCATGCAGGCCGTCCGGGCCGGCGCCACCCCGCAGGAGGTCTTCGACGCCACGAAGATCGACCCGTGGTTCGTCGACCAGCTCTTCCTGATCAAGGAGATCGCGGACGACATCGCGGCGGCCGACAAGCTCGGCCCCGAGCTGCTCGCCGACGCCAAGCGGCACGGCTTCTCCGACGCGCAGATCGCCGGCATCCGCTCGCTGCGCGAGGACGTCGTCCGCGAGGTCCGGCACGCCCTCGGCGTCCGGCCCGTCTACAAGACGGTCGACACCTGCGCCGCCGAATTCGCCGCGAAGACCCCGTACTTCTACTCGTCCTACGACGAGGAGACCGAGGTCGCGCCGCGCGAGAAGCCCGCCGTGATCATCCTCGGCTCGGGCCCGAACCGCATCGGCCAGGGCATCGAGTTCGACTACTCCTGCGTCCACGCCTCCTTCGCGCTGAGCGACGCGGGCTACGAGACCGTGATGGTCAACTGCAACCCGGAGACGGTCTCCACCGACTACGACACCTCCGACCGGCTGTACTTCGAGCCGCTCACCCTGGAGGACGTCCTGGAGATCGTCCACGCCGAGCAGCAGGCCGGCCCGGTCGCGGGCGTCGTCGTCCAGCTCGGCGGCCAGACCCCGCTGGGTCTCGCCCAGGCGCTCAAGGACAACGGCGTACCGATCGTCGGCACCTCCCCGGAGGCGATCCACGCCGCCGAGGACCGCGGGGCCTTCGGCCGGGTGCTCACCGAAGCCGGGCTGCCCGCGCCGAAGTACGGCACCGCGTTCTCCTTCGGCGAGGCCAAGACGATCGCCGCCGAGATCGGCTACCCGGTCATGGTCCGCCCCTCCTACGTCCTCGGCGGCCGCGGCATGGAGATCGTCTACGACGAGCCCTCGCTGGCCGAGTACCTGGAGCGGCACGCCGGACTGATCTCCGAGCACCCGGTCCTCATCGACCGGTTCCTCGACGACGCCATCGAGATCGACGTGGACGCCCTCTACGACGGCCACGAGCTCTACCTCGGCGGCGTCATGGAGCACATCGAGGAGGCCGGCATCCACTCCGGCGACTCGGCCTGCGCGCTGCCCCCGATCACCCTCGGCGGCTTCGACATCAAGCGGCTCCGCGCCTCCACCGAGGCCATCGCCAAGGGCGTCGGCGTGCGCGGACTGATCAACATCCAGTTCGCCATGGCCGGGGACATCCTCTACGTCCTCGAGGCCAACCCGCGGGCCTCCCGCACCGTGCCGTTCACCTCCAAGGCGACCGCCGTGCCGCTGGCGAAGGCCGCCGCCCGGATCTCGCTGGGCGCGACCATCGCCGAGCTGCGCTCCGAGGGCCTGCTCCCCACGGCCGGGGACGGCGGCACGCTGCCGCTGGACGCCCCGATCTCCGTCAAGGAGGCCGTGATGCCGTGGAGCCGCTTCCGGGACGCCTCGGGGCGCGGTGTGGACACCGTCCTCGGCCCGGAGATGCGCTCCACCGGCGAGGTCATGGGCATCGACACGGTCTTCGGCACGGCGTACGCCAAGTCGCAGGCCGGGGCGTACGGCGCGCTGCCCACCAAGGGCCGGGCGTTCGTCTCGGTCGCCAACCGCGACAAGCGCTCGATGATCTTCCCGGCGCGCGAGCTGGTCGGCATGGGCTTCGAGCTGCTCGCCACCTCCGGCACCGCCGAGGTCCTCAAGCGCAACGGCATCAATGCCACCGTCGTGCGCAAGCAGAGCGAGGGCGAGGGCCCGGACGGCGAGCGGACCATCGTCCAGCTCATCCACGACGGCCGGGTGGACCTGATCGTCAACACCCCGTACGGCACCGGCGGCCGCCTCGACGGCTACGACATCCGGACGGCGGCCGTGGCCCGCGGGGTGCCCTGCCTGACCACCGTGCAGGCGCTGGCCGCCGCGGTCCAGGGCATCGAGGCGCTCAGCCGCGGCGACATCGGCGTCCGCTCCCTCCAGGAGCACGCGGAACACCTGACCGCGGCCCGCGAGGTCTAGGGCGTGTTCCGACAGTAGCGTCGTCCGCCCGGATCGGGCCGGGGCCGGTGCCGCACCGCGCGCGGGAGCACGTCATGGCAGAGCCAGGACGGACGCCCGGCGTGGTGCGGCACCGGGCCCCGTGAGCCCGGCATGATCCGATCCGGGCGGCCCCGGCACCGGGAGAGGGGGACACCGGCCGGTGTCCCCCTCTGCATGAGCTCACCCGTCCCCACCCCCGGCGGGCTCCGCAGGAGACGCCGGCCCCGCGCAGAAAGCACCCCATGTACCGTCTCCTCTTCGATCTGCTCTTCCGGCGGATGGACCCCGAGCAGGCCCACCACCTGGCCTTCGGCTGGATCCGGCGCGTCGCCCGCATCCCGGTGCTGCGCACCTTCGTGGCCGCCGTGCTCGCCCCGCGCCACAAGGCGCTGCGCACCACGGCCCTCGGCCGGCGGATGCACGGCCCCTTCGGACTGGCCGCCGGCTTCGACAAGAACGCCGTGGCCATCGACGGCATGGCGATGCTCGGCTTCGACCACGTCGAGATCGGCACGGTCACCGCGCAGCCCCAGCCCGGCAACCCGAAGCAGCGTCTCTTCCGGCTGATCCCGGACCGCGCCCTGATCAACCGGATGGGGTTCAACAACGACGGGTCGGCGGCGGTGGCCGCCCGCCTCGCGGCCCGCAACCCGGTCTTCCCGACGACCGTCGGCGTCAACATCGGCAAGACCAAGGTCGTCCCCGAGGAGGAGGCCGTCGCCGACTACGTGACCTCCACCGAGCGCCTCGCCGCGCACGCCGACTACCTGGTCGTCAACGTCTCGTCGCCGAACACCCCCGGACTGCGGAACCTCCAGGCCGTCGACCACCTCCGCCCGCTGCTCTCCGCGGTGCGTGAGGCCGCCGACCGCACCGTCTCCGACCGCCGCGTCCCGCTGCTCGTCAAGATCGCCCCGGACCTGGCCGACGAGGACGTCGACGCCGTCGCCGACCTCGCCCTGGAACTCGGCCTCGACGGCATCATCGCCACCAACACCACCATCGCCCGCGAGGGCCTGGGCCTGGCCACCTCCGCACAGGAGATCGAGCGGATCGGCGCCGGCGGGCTGTCCGGCGCCCCGGTCAAGGCCCGCTCCCTGGAGGTGCTGCGCCGGCTCTACGCCCGGGTCGGCGACCGGATCACCCTGATCGGCGTCGGCGGCGTCACCACCGCCGACGACGTCTGGGAGCGCATCCTCGCGGGAGCCACCCTCGTCCAGGGCTACAGCGCGTTCATCTACGAGGGCCCCTTCTGGTGCCGGGAGATCCACCGCGGGCTCGCCGCCCGCCTCGCCGCCAGTCCGTACGCCACGCTCGCCGACGCCGTCGGCGCCGAGACCCGTGAGGCGACCGCCTGATGACCACCCATCCCCCCGAGCCCTTCGGCGCCCGGCTGCGCCGTGCCATGGACACCCGCGGGCCGCTCTGTGTCGGCATCGACCCGCACGCCTCGCTGCTCACCGACTGGGGCCTCGGCGACGACATCGCCGGCCTGGAGCGCTTCACGCACACGGTCGTCGAGGCCCTCGCCGACCGGGTCGCGGTCCTCAAGCCGCAGTCCGCGTTCTTCGAGCGGTTCGGCTCCCGCGGCATCGCCGTCCTGGAGCGGGCCGTCGCGGATGCCCGGGCCGCGGGCGCGCTGGTCCTCATGGACGCCAAGCGCGGCGATATCGGCTCGACCATGGCCGCGTACGCCGCCACCTACCTCGACCCGGCGAGCCCGCTCTTCTCGGACGCGGTGACCGTCAGCCCGTACCTCGGCTTCGGCTCGCTGCGCCCGGCCCTGGACGCGGCCCGGGCGAGCGGCACCGGCGTTTTCGTGCTCGCGCTGACCTCCAACCCGGAGGGCGCGGAGGTGCAGCGGGCAACCGCGAGCACCGGCGGTTCACTCGCACAGGTGATGCTGGACCACATTGGCCGGGAGAACGCCGGTGCCGAGCCGCTCGGCTCGGTGGGCGCCGTCGTGGGCGCCACCCTCGGCGACGCCGGCGCCGACCTGGCGGTGAACGGTCCGCTGCTGGCCCCCGGCATCGGCGCCCAGGGGGCGACCCCCGCCGATCTGCCCGGAGTCTTCGGCGCGGCGGTGCGCAACGTGGTGCCCAGCGTCTCCCGCGGAGTGCTCCGCCAGGGGCCCGGCGCGGCGGGTCTGCGGGAGGCCGCGGAACGCTTTTCGGACGAGGTCAGAGCGGCTGTCGGGGCCGGATAGCGGCGACGGACCGCCGACTCTGTTGAACAATTCGGCCGAAACGAGTGATGATTTGCCCGAATTGTCCAAGTCAAGCGAGGCTGACCAGGACTTTTCGTAAGTTCTCGCTGACTGGAGCGGTCCGGACCGCTAGTCTCCGTCGGGGGCGAACGTGCAAGCGCGTTGCTCGTTGCTCCGCAGGTGTGGGGCGACTAGGTTCCTCACCGGTCCGTATCCGACAGTTCGACATCCGAGGTGACGTAGGCGTGGCTCTTCCGCCCCTTACCCCTGAACAGCGCGCAGCCGCGCTCGAAAAGGCCGCCGCGGCTCGCCGGGAGCGGGCCGAGGTCAAGAATCGACTCAAGCACTCCGGCGCCTCCCTGCACGAGGTCATCAAGCAGGGCCAGGAGAACGATGTCATCGGCAAGATGAAGGTCTCCGCGCTCCTCGAGTCCCTGCCCGGCGTGGGCAAGGTCCGCGCCAAGCAGATCATGGAGCGGCTCGGCATCTCCGAGAGCCGCCGGGTGCGCGGTCTCGGGTCCAACCAGATCGCCTCCCTGGAGCGCGAGTTCGGCGGCGGTGCCGCCTGACGTTCTCAGGCACCCCTGAGAACCTGGATAATCGCTGCATGAGTACTGACGTCTCCCGGGGGGCGACCCCCGCATCCCCGGTCAGACACCCGCGGCTGACCGTGCTCTCCGGCCCCTCCGGGGTCGGCAAGAGCACGGTCGTCGCGCACATGCGCAAGGCCCACCCCGAGGTCTGGCTCTCGGTCTCGGCCACCACCCGCAAGCCGCGTCCCGGCGAGCAGGACGGTGTCCAGTACTTCTTCGTCGACGACGGAGAGTTCGACAAGCTGATCGCCAACGGCGAACTGCTGGAGTGGGCCGAGTTCGCAGGCAACCGCTACGGGACCCCCCGCAGGGCCGTGCTCGACCGCCTGGAGGCGGGTGAGCCGGTGCTCCTGGAGATCGACCTCCAGGGCGCCCGGCTGGTCCGCGAATCCATGCCCGAGGCTCAGCTGGTCTTCCTGGCGCCGCCGAGCTGGGACGAGCTGGTCCGCCGGCTCACCGGCCGGGGCACCGAGGCCCCTGAGATCATCGAGCGCCGGCTGGAGGCCGCCAAGGTCGAGCTCGCCGCGGAGTCGGAGTTCGATACGACCCTGGTGAACACCTCGGTCGAGGACGTCTCCCGTGAGCTGCTAGCCTTGATGCAAGTTGTTTGATCTTTTCCACCCTTTCGGAAGGTAGAGCGTGTCCTCTTCCATCACCGCGCCCGAGGGCATCATCAACCCGCCGATCGATGAGCTGCTCGAGGCAACCGACTCGAAGTACAGCCTCGTGATCTACGCGGCCAAGCGCGCGCGTCAGATCAACGCCTACTACTCGCAGCTCGGCGAGGGCCTGCTCGAGTACGTCGGCCCGCTCGTGGACACCCACGTGCACGAGAAGCCGCTCTCGATCGCGCTGCGCGAGATCAATGCGGGTCTGCTGACCTCCGAGGCCATCGAGGGCCCGGCGCAGTAAGCACCAAGAACTTCAGAACACAGGCCCGGCAGGGAGCGGAGTCCAGCGTCAGCTGGGGGAGCGCACTGCCGGGCCTGCGGTGTGTCACCGGGGCGTCGCCGACGCGGAGCGTGCGGGACGGCGCCAGGCAGCGGGAGAGGCGAGGATGGACAAGCCGAAGGTCGTGCTGGGGGTCAGTGGCGGAATCGCCGCCTACAAGGCATGCGAGCTGCTGCGCCGACTGACCGAATCCGGCCATGACGTACGGGTCGTGCCGACCGGCTCGGCGCTGAACTTCGTGGGCGAGGCCACCTGGTCCGCGCTCTCCGGCAACCCGGTCTCCAGCGAGGTGTGGGAGACCGTCCACGAGGTGCCGCACGTCCGGATCGGCCAGGCCGCCGACCTCGTCGTCGTCGCGCCCGCCACCGCCGACCTGCTCGCCAAGGCCGCCCACGGCCTCGCCGACGACCTGCTCACCAACACCCTCCTCACGGCCCGATGTCCGGTCGTCTTCGCCCCGGCGATGCACACCGAGATGTGGGAGCACCCGGCCACGCAGGAGAACGTCGCGACGCTGCGCCGCCGCGGTGCCGTCGTCATCGAGCCCGCCGTCGGCCGGCTGACCGGTGTGGACACCGGCAAGGGCCGGCTGCCCGACCCCGGCGAGATCTTCGAGGCCTGCCGCCGGGTGCTGGCCCGCGGCGCGGCCGGGGTGACCGCCGACCTGGCCGGACGGCATGTGGTCGTCAGCGCCGGCGGCACTCGCGAGCCGCTCGACCCGGTGCGCTTCCTCGGCAACCGCTCCTCCGGCAAGCAGGGGTACGCACTGGCCCGCACGGCCGTCGCCCGCGGCGCGCGGGTCACCCTGATCGCCGCCAACACCGGCCTGCCGGACCCGGCGGGCGCCGAGGTGGTCCAGGTGGGCACCGCCGTGCAGCTCCGGGAGGCAGTGCTGAAGGCGGCCGCCGACGCCGACGCCGTGGTGATGGCCGCCGCGGTGGCCGATTTCCGCCCGTCGCAGTACGCCACCGGCAAGATCAAGAAGAAGGACGGGCAGGAGCCCGAGCCGATCGGGCTGGTCCGCAATCCCGATGTGCTGGCCGAGATCTCCGCGGACCGGGCCCGGTCCGGCCAGGTGATCGTGGGCTTCGCCGCCGAGACCGACGACGTCCTCGCCAACGGGCGCGCCAAGCTGGCCCGAAAGGGCTGTGACCTGCTGGTCGTCAATGAGGTGGGGGAGGGCCGGACCTTCGGCTCGGAGGAGAACGAGGCCGTGGTCCTGGCCGCCGACGGAACCGAGACCCCGGTGCCGCAGGGGCCCAAGGAGGCGCTGGCCGACACCGTGTGGGACCTGGTGAGCCGACGCTTTCGCTGATATGTTCCCTTTCGCCCCGCCGGGAGCCGGATCCTGGCCGACACGCCCGGCAACTGCACCCCGCCGGGTGTGGCGCGCATCTCCTGCCGGAGCTGTGTCGCAGGTCACCGGCCGCCCACGGAGCGAGATGCCATGTCCGCCCGGCGGAAGCGCCGGATAGACTGGTCCGCGGATCCGCGTCGGGCGCAGCTCCCGGACGGGTCCGGTCATGATGAGACAGCAGCCGCTGCAACCCCAGGGAGCGATGTGTCCCGCCGCCTGTTCACCTCGGAGTCCGTGACCGAGGGCCACCCCGACAAGATCGCTGACCAGATCAGCGACACGATCCTCGACGCCCTCCTCAAGGAGGACCCGACGTCCCGGGTCGCCGTCGAGACGCTGATCACCACCGGTCTGGTGCACGTCGCCGGTGAGGTGACCACGAAGGCCTACGCGCCGATCGCCTCACTCGTGCGGAGCAAGATCCTCGAGATCGGCTACGACTCCTCCAAGAAGGGCTTCGACGGAGCCTCCTGCGGAGTGTCGGTGTCCATCGGTGCGCAGTCCCCGGACATCGCGCAGGGTGTCGACACCGCGTACGAGAAGCGCGTCGAGGGTGACGAGGACGAGCTCGACAAGCAGGGCGCCGGCGACCAGGGCCTGATGTTCGGCTACGCCTGCGACGAGACGCCCGAGCTGATGCCGCTGCCGATCAACCTGGCGCACCGGCTGTCCCGCCGGCTCTCCGAGGTCCGCAAGAACGGGACCATCCCGTACCTGCGCCCGGACGGCAAGACCCAGGTCACCATCGAGTACAACGGCGACAAGGCCGTGCGGCTGGACACCGTCGTGGTGTCCTCCCAGCACGCCTCCGACATCGACCTGGACTCGCTGCTCGCACCCGACATCCGCGAGTTCGTCGTGGAGCACGTCCTCAACCAGCTCCTCGAGGACGGCATCAAGCTCGACACCGACAACTACCGGCTGCTGGTCAACCCGACCGGGCGGTTCGAGATCGGCGGCCCGATGGGCGACGCCGGCCTGACCGGGCGGAAGATCATCATCGACACCTACGGCGGCATGTCCCGTCACGGTGGCGGTGCCTTCTCCGGCAAGGACCCGTCCAAGGTGGACCGCTCGGCCGCGTACGCGATGCGCTGGGTCGCCAAGAACGTCGTCGCCGCCGGGCTCGCCTCGCGCTGCGAGGTGCAGGTCGCCTACGCGATCGGCAAGGCCGAGCCGGTGGGCCTCTTCGTGGAGACCTTCGGCACCGCCCAGGTCGAGGTGGAGAAGATCGAGCAGGCCATCAGCGAGGTCTTCGACCTCCGCCCGGCCGCGATCATCCGCGACCTGGACCTGCTGCGGCCGATCTACGCCCAGACCGCCGCGTACGGTCACTTCGGCCGTGAGCTGCCGGACTTCACCTGGGAGCGCACCGACCGCGTCGACGCGCTGCGCGCTGCCGCCGGTCTGTAACCCGGCTCCGCTTCGCCGTGGCCCCGGACCCGCGCGGTCCGGGGCCACGGCTGTGTCGTACGCGCCCCGGACCCCCCGTGCCCGGGCGTGAGCCGGTGCATCCACAGCGTGGCCCCCGTGTCCGAGGTGTCTGGTAGGACTGGGGCTGTGAGCAGCGACAACGGGCAGCCGGAGCAGGAACGGGCCGACAGCCCCCCGGCGGAGGGCGTGCAGGGGGGCGAGCAGCTCGCGCTCATCCGCGAGACCGTCCGCCGGACCCCGGTGCCCCGGGCCAAGCCGCGCACCTGGCGCGGCGCCGCGCTCGCCGAGGAGTACCCGGTCGCCCGGGTCCTGGTCGACAAGGGGCTGATCCATCTCGACCAGTTCTTCGACTACGCGGTCCCGGCGAAGATGGACGCCGAGGCACGGCCCGGCGCCCGGGTGCGGGTCCGCTTCGGGGCCCGGGTCGTGAAGGGCCGCCGGGAGGGCGGCGAACTGCACGACGGCTTCATCGTGGAGCGGCTGGCCGAGAGCGACTACCGCGGGCCGCTCGCGCCGATCGCCCAGGTGCTCTCACCCGAGCCGGTGCTCGGCCCCGGTCTGCTGGCGCTCTGCCGGGCCGTGGCCGACCGGTACGCGGGTGCCCTCGCCGACGTCGTCCAACTGGCCGTGCCGCCGCGCCGGGTGCGCCCCGAGGCCGAACCCGCCACCGAGCCGCTGCCGCCGCCCGCTGTGCCCGACCCGGGGAGCTGGGTGCGGTATCCCAGCGGCCCCGGCTACCTCCAAGCCCTGGCGCGCGGCGACGCCCCGCGTGCCGTCTGGACGGCCCTGCCCGGACCGCACTGGCCGGACGAGCTGGCCCGGGCCGCGGCGGCCGCGCTGGCCTCGGGCCGGGGCGCCCTGGTCGTCGTCCCGGACGGCCGCGCCGCCGCCCGGGTGGACGCGGCTCTCACCGCCCTGGCCGGCTCCGGCCGGCATGTCCTGCTGACCGCGGACAGCGGTCCCGAGGAGCGCTACCGCCGCTGGCTCGCGGTGAGCCGTGGGCAGGTGCGCGGGGTCGTCGGCACCCGTGCCGCGATGTTCGCGCCCGTCCGGGACCTCGGCCTGGTGGCGATCTGGGACGACGGGGACTCCAGCCACAGCGAGCAGCACGCGCCGCAGCCGCACGCGCGGGAGGTATTGCTGCTGCGCGCGGCTCATGAGAAGGCGGCCTTCCTGCTCGGCGGGCAGAGCTGCACCGTGGAGGCGGCACAGCTCGTGGAGACCGGCTGGGCGCTGCCGTTGACCGCGGACCGGGAGAAGGTCCGGGCGGCGGCGCCGCTGATCCGTACGGTCGGCGACGCCGAGCAGGCGCGCGACGAGGCCGCGCGCGCCGCCCGGCTGCCCACCCTCGCCTGGCAGACCGTCCGCGAGGGGCTGCGGACCGGTCCGGTGCTGGTCCAGGTGCCGCGGCGGGGCTACGCGCCCCGGCTGGCCTGTGAGCGCTGCCGGACCCCCGCCCGCTGCGGACAGTGCGCGGGGCCGCTGGAGGCGCACGACCGGGACGCCCTGCAGTGCGGCTGGTGCGGGCGGGCGGCGGAGCGGTGGCACTGCGCCGAGTGCGGGGGAGCGCGGCTGCGGGCACAGATCGTGGGCGCCCGGCGCACGGCCGAGGAGCTGGGTCGGGCCTTTCCGGCCGTTCCGGTACGGACCTCGGGCCGCGACCATGTGCTGGACACGGTGCCCGACCGGCCCGCGCTGGTCATCAGCACGCCGGGGGCCGAACCGGTGGCCGAGACCGGCTACGCCGCCGCGCTGCTGCTGGACGGCTGGGCGATGCTCGGCCGTCCCGACCTGCGGGCCGGCGAGGAGGCCCTGCGCCGCTGGCTCGGTGCGGCGGCCCTGGTCCGGGGGCAGGAAGCGGGGGGCACCGTGGTCGTCGTGGCCGAACCGACGCTGCGGCCCGTCCAGGCGCTGGTCCGCTGGGATCCGGCGGGGCACGCGGTGCGGGAGCTGGCCGAACGGGCCGAGCTGGGCTTCCCGCCGGTCTCCCGGATGGCGGCGGTGTCCGGCCGGCCCGAGGACGTCCAGGGCCTGCTGCACAGCGCGGAACTCCCGGAGGATACCGAGGTGTTGGGGCCGGTCCCGCTGCCCGTCGCTGAGCCGGGCCGTCCCCGCCGGCCGGGCGACCCGCCACCGGGGGAGCAGTGGGAGCGGGTACTGCTCCGCGTCCGCCCGGGCAATGGTGCGGCGTTGGCGTCGGCCGTGAAGACCGCTCAGGCGGCTCGCGCGGTACGGCGGGAGGGCGACCCGGTGCGGATCCGCATCGACCCGCCGGACCTGGGCTGACCGGCCGCGGTGGCCGGTGCTGCCGTTCCACTGCCGAACCGGTGCGGTGTCGGCGGCGGTTCGACGCGTCTGCTCCCGCGCCCGGCTCGGCGCTGTGGCCGTCCTGGGTGTGGGCGAAGGGACCCAGGGTCTGCTCCCGTGCAACGGCTCGGCGCTGTGGGGGCGCGGAACTCCGGCCGGTCGGCGCCGCGGCAGGCCCTGTCCGTGCACTGGGTTGCCGGTTGCCGGTCGCCGGGCGCTCCGGTCACCGGGCTGCCGTTCGGGAGGCGGGTACCGGGCGGGACGTGCGGGCCGCGGGTCCGTTCCGGGGCACCGGGCACCGGGGTGCCGGGGCCATCGGGCGGACGGTGGCCGGGGTGCGGACGGTGGCCTGAATGCGGATCGTGGCCGGGGCGCGGGCTCCGCATCATGTGGCGGCGCCCCTCGTGGTCCGCGAGGAGCGCCGCCACACGACGCGGCAGCCGGGACGGCCGGGTGCCGGCGCCGCCGGGGGAGGCCCCGCGCCGCCAGGGGGAGACCGCCGCAGGTCAGCCGTGCCGCGGGCCGGGGAAGGTGGTCGGCCGGGTCTCCTCCCGGACGGCCGAGGGCGTCGGCTGGCCGGGGACCGAGCGGGCCGCCGGCACGGAGGGGTGCGACTCCCCGTGGTGCAGGCCGGAGGCCGGAGTGACGGCCACCGGGGATGCCTCCGTGGTCCGCACTCCCTCCGGCGGGCGCGCCGCGTCGCTGCCGGTGCCGCTCTGCGCCGCCGTGCGGCGCGAACCGTAACGGCGGTGCACCGCCTGCTTCGTCACGCCGAGCGCCGAGCCCACCGCGTCCCACGAGAAGCCGAGCGACCGGTCGAAGTCCACCGCGGCCGTCACCAGCGTCTCGACGCTGTCCCGCAGCTCCTGGGCGAGTCGCACGGTGGGCGCGGGGGCCCTGCCGTACACCACGAAGCCGGCGGACGGTCCCGAGCGCCGCGGCCGGTAGACATTGCCCAACTGGGCCGTCAGGGTGCGCAGGGCGTCCACCTGCCGGCGGACCCGCTCGATGTCCCGCACCAGCAGGTGCAGGCTGGCCCGGGCTTGAGCGTCGTGCGTTGCGTGGTCGGCCATGAACAAGCCTCTCGAACCGGCGTTGAAAGTGACGGGCCGTAGAAGCGGCCCCATTTCGGTCAAGCTCTCTTGACCAACGCCGGACCTGCCCCCGGGGTCACGCTTGCCGGGGCGCACGCCAGGCGGCTCATGGGGCGCACGATGGTGCGTACGCCCCCTCCCGGTCCGGCCCATAGACTGGTGCGCTCCGCACCGGCACCGTTCGGTCCCGTCGTTTCCGCGCCCGTTCCTGCCTGAGAGGCTGCAGCACCGATGAAACTCGTGTTCGCCGGCACCCCCGAGGTCGCCGTACCCGCCCTGGACGCCCTGATCGCGTCGGACCGGCACGAGGTCGCGGCCGTCGTCACCCGGCCGGACGCACCCGCCGGGCGCGGACGGCGGCTGGTGGCCAGCCCGGTCGCCCAGCGGGCCGAGGAGGCGGGTATCGAGGTGCTCAAGCCGGCGAAGCCGCGCGACCCGGCCTTTCTCGCCCGGCTCCGGGAGATCGCCCCCGACTGCTGCCCGGTCGTCGCCTACGGCGCGCTGCTGCCCCTCGCCGCGCTGGAGATCCCCGCGCACGGCTGGGTCAATCTGCACTTCTCCCTGCTGCCCGCCTGGCGCGGCGCCGCGCCCGTCCAGCACGCGCTGCTGGCGGGGGACGAGATGACCGGCGCCACCACCTTCCTCATCGAGGAGGGCCTGGACTCGGGGCCGGTGTACGGCGTGCTCACCGAACACGTCCGGTCCACCGACACCAGCGGTGACCTGCTGACCCGGCTCGCCTTCGCGGGCTCGGGGCTGCTCGCCGCCACGATGGACGGCATCGAGGACGGCTCCCTGAAGGCCGTTCCCCAGCCTGCCGACGGCGTGACCTACGCACCGAAGATCAACGTCGAGGACGCGGAGCTCGACTGGTCTTCACCCGCCCTCAGGGTCGACCGGGTGGTCCGGGGCTGCGCGCCGGCTCCCGGGGCGTGGACCCGGTTCCGCGGCGAGCGGCTGAAGGTCATGTCGGTGGCGCTGCTGCCCGACCGCACCGAGCTGGCGCCCGGTGAGCTCGCGGGCAGCAAGAACGCGGTGTACGCGGGCACCGGCTCGCACGCCGTCGAACTGCAGTGGGTCCAGCCGCAGGGCAAGAAGCCGATGCGGGCGGCCGATTGGGCGCGCGGCGTGCGGATCGCCGCGGACGAGCGTCTGGGCGGCTGAGTCCCCGTCCGGGAGCGGGCCCTCAGCGGTCCTGTGAGAGCGGGGCCTTCCGCCGCGGCGGGCCGGACCGGTGAGCGCGGCCCGGGAGGAGCCGGCCGGAGCCCGTCCCCGGACGGTCCTCGCCGGGGGCCGGGCCGGGCACCCGGGGCGGCGACGTAGGCTGGTCCCCTCGGCCCGATATCTCCCCCGGAGCACTTTGCCTGTGAACGCCCCGTCACGTCGCCGTCCCGGCAAGCCCTACCGCCGTCCCCAGAAGGACCCCGTGCGCATCCTCGCGTTCGAGGCACTGCGTGCCGTGGACGAGCGGGACGCGTACGCCAACCTGGTCCTCCCGCCGCTGCTGCGGAAGGCCCGGGAGGACGGCGGCTTCGACGGCCGGGACGCCGCGCTGGCGACCGAGCTGGTCTACGGGACGCTGCGCCGGCAGGGCACCTACGACGCGATCATCGCGGCCTGCGTGGACCGGCCGCTGCGCGAGGTGGACCCGCCGGTGCTGGACGTGCTCAGCCTCGGGGCGCACCAGCTGCTGGGCACCAGGATCCCCACGCACGCGGCGGTGTCCTCGAGTGTGGAACTGGCCCGGGTCGTGCTCGGCGACGGGCGCGCGAAGTTCGTGAACGCCGTGCTCCGCCGGATAACCGCCGATGACCTCGACGGCTGGCTGGAACGGGTCGCCCCGCCCTACGACGAGGACCCCGAGGACCACCTCGGCATCGTCCACTCCCACCCCCGCTGGATCGTCTCCGCGCTCTGGGACGCGCTCGGCGGTGGCCGGGCCGGGATCGAGGACCTGCTGGAGGCCGACAACGAGCGCCCCGAGGTGACGCTGGTGGCCCGGCCCGGACGGTCCACGACCGAGGAGCTCATGGCTGCCGTCGGGGAGGACTCCGCGCTCCCCGGGCGCTGGTCCCCGTACGCCGTGCGGCTGGCCGAGGGCGGGGAGCCGGGCGCCCTCGACGCGGTCCGCGACGGGCGGGCCGGAGTGCAGGACGAGGGCAGCCAGCTGGTCGCCGCGGCCCTGGCGCAGGCCCCCCTGGACGGCTCCGACGCCCGCTGGCTCGACGGCTGCGCGGGCCCCGGCGGCAAGGCCGCGCTGCTCGGCGCCCTGGCCGCACAGCGGGGCGCCACCCTGCTCGCCGCCGAGAAGCAGCCGCACCGGGCCCGGCTGGTGGAGCGGGCGCTGGCGGGCAACCCGGGGCCGTATCAGGTGATCGCCGCGGACGGCACCCGGCCGCCGTGGCGGGCGGGCACCTTCGACCGGGTGCTGGTGGACGTGCCGTGCACCGGTCTGGGCGCGCTGCGCCGCAGGCCGGAGGCCCGCTGGCGCCGTCGTCCCGAGGACCTCGACGGCTTCGCACCGCTCCAGCGCGGGCTGCTGCGCGAGGCGCTGGCCGCCGCCCGCGTCGGCGGCGTGGTCGGGTACGCCACCTGCTCCCCGCACCTGGCGGAGACCCGCGCCGTGGTCGACGACGTCCTCAAGGGCCGCGGGGGCGCCGCGGTGTCAGCGGAGTGGATCGACGCCCGGCCGCTGATGCCCGGGGTGCCCGCCCTGGGCGACGGCCCGGACGTCCAGCTCTGGCCGCATCTGCACGGCACGGACGCGATGTATCTGGCGCTGCTCCGCCGTACGGCCTGATCCGGGGTCATTCCCCCGCCGCCGCACCGCCCCTGCCGCGGTGTCGGGCGGCGGGGTGCTCACCGGGCCGGCAGGATCCCGGTGACCACGCTCTCCACCATCCGTTCCAGGGTGGTGTCGGACAGCATCCCGGGCAGGGTGAGGTGCTCCAGCAGCACACCGGTCATGGCCAGGTAGAGCACCAGGAAGGTGTCGGCGTCGCCGGGCAGTCCGGCGTCCAGGTGGAAGGCCAGGCTCTCGTCGTAGCCCGCCCGGATGGTGCGGGTCAGCTGTTTCCGGAGGGCCGGGCGACGGGTGGCCTCCAGGCGCAGTTCCAGCATGGCCAGATAGCCGGTGCGGTCGTCGGACATCCGTTGCACCAGCCACCGCATCAGCTCGGTCACCAGCTCGCGTGAGGGCGCCGGGCGCATCGCCGTCTCGACCGCCGCCGGTTCCGGTGTCATCCGGACGTGGATCCGGGCTCCGGCCTGGGTGAACAGGTCGTCCCGGCTGGCGAAGTAGTTGGACGCCGTGCCGACCGGGACACCGGCACGGGCGTCGACGGCGCGGAAGGTGAGCCCGCGCGCGCCCTCGTCCGCCAGCACGTCGATCGCCGCGTCGATGAGCGCCGTCCTGCGCTCCGGGTTCCTGACCATGCGTATCTCTCCTCGATCTGCCGTGCGGGAAAAAGGGGTTGCTCAACCACTACACGTGAAGCACTATAGGTGAAGTGGTTGCCCCGGGGGTCTCGGTGCCCGGCCGGCCGCCGCGTCCTCATGCGTCCACGAAAGAAGGCCTCTTTGCGCAAGCTCACCTATTTCATCGCCTGCTCGATCGACGGCTTCATCGGCGACCCGGGCGGCGACGCCACCGCGATGTACCGGTTCGTGAACGAGGAATTCCTGGAGTACCTGAAGGCCGAGTACCCGGAGACCATTTCGGTCGAGGGCCGCCGGGCCCTGGGCCTGAACGATCTGGAGAACCGCGCGTTCGACACGGTCGTCCAGGGCCGCGCCAGCTACCAGCTCGCGCTGGACCTCGACATCACCAGCCCGTACGGCCAGATGCGTGAATACGTGGCGTCCCGGTCGCTGAAGGTGTCCCCCGACCCGAACGTGGAGCTCATCTCCGAGGATCTGGTCGGTCGCATCCGTGAACTCAAGGCCGAGAGCGCCGGGCTGGGCATCTGGCTCTGCGGGGGCTCCCAGCTCGCGGGCGAGCTGCTCGACGAGATCGGCGAGCTGGTGATCAAGACCTACCCGCTGGTCTACGGCTCGGGAATGCCCATGTTCGGCGCGGACTTCGGGGACCGGGAGTTCGCGCTGGAGTCGGTCCGGACCTTCGACAACGGCGTCCTGGTCAGGAAGTACAACAAGGTGCGGTGACCGGGCACCGGGAACGCATGGACCCGCGGGAGGCGGGCGGTGCGGGACGTGCCGATGCCCCGGGCCGCCGTCCGTCGGCCGCCCACCGGGCCCGGCTCGGCGGGCCGGACCGCCCGGAGCGGCGGCCCGCCCCGCTCACGGAACCGGCTGCGCGGGCGGGCTCTCGGCCCGCGGCGGGCCGTCCTCGTGGGCGAGCCGGTGCGGCCACCACATGCGGGGCCCGATGTCCAGGAACAGCGCGGTGACCAGCACCGACCGCACGATGAAGGTGTCCAGCAGGACGCCGACGGCGACGGCGAAGCCGATCTCGGAGAAGCCGGTCAGCGGCAGCGTGCCGAGCGCCGCGAACGTACCGGCGAGGACCAGACCGGCCGAGGTGATGACGGCGCCGGTCGCGGCCAGGGCGGTGAGGGTGCCCCGGCGGGTGCCCTGCCGGAAGGACTCCTCGCGCACCCGGGTGGACAGGAAGATGTTGTAGTCGATGCCCAGCGCGACCAGGAACACGAAGACGAAGAGCGGGAACGCCGTGTCCTCGCCCGCGTAGTCGAAGACATGGCGGAACGCGAGAGCGCTGATGCCGAGCGCGGTGGCGTAGGAGAGCACCACGGTGGCGATCAGGACCAGCGGCGCCAGCAGGGCTCTCAGCAGCATGGTCAGGATGATCAGCACCACGAGCAGCACCAGCGGGATCACCACGATGTTGTCGCGCGTCGAGGCCGTGTCGGCGTCCAGCAGGGCGGCAGTGCCGCCGCCGACCTTGGCGTCGGCGCCGGGCACGGCGTGGACCGCGTCCCGGACCCGTTCGACGGTGTCCTTCGCCGCCTGGCTGTCGGCCGGATCCGTCATGGTCGCCTCGAACAGCACCCGGCCCTCGTGCTCCGGCGCGGAGCCCGGGGGGACGCCGAGCGACTGCGGCACCACCCCCGGCGTCCCCGCGACCACCCGCCCGACCTCCCGGGCCGCCCCCTGGCCGGCCACGATCAGCAGCGGATCGCCGCTGCCCGCCGGGAAGTACCGCTCGGACACCTGCTGGCCGGTGATGGAGTCCTTCGTCTCGGTGAACGCGTCGGCGTTGCTGATGCCCGCGGCGCGCAGCCCCAGCATGCCGAAGGAGAGCGCGGCCAGGATGACAGCGGTGGTCACCCACACGGCCCGCGGCCGACGGGCGATCCGCCCGCCGATCCGGGCCCAGAAGCCCTGCTCGGTGGGTTCGGCCGAGCCGAAGTGCGGCACCACCGGCCAGAAGATCCACCGGCCCAGGATCACCAGCAGCGCCGGGAACAGCGTCACCATCGCCAGCACCGCGACGAGCACCCCGATGGCGCAGACCGGGCCGAGCCCGCTGGTCGAGTTCATCTCGGCGACGAGCAGCACGAGCATGCCCATGCCCACGGTGGCGCCGCTGGCGAGCACGGCCGGCCCGGCGCGGTGCAGCGCCAGCGCCATCGCCTCGTGGCGGTCCTCGTGCCGGCGCAGCTCCTCCCGGTAGCGGGCGACCAGCAGCAGGGCGTAGTCGGTACCGGCACCGAAGACCAGCACCGTCAGGATGCCCGCGCTCTGTCCGTTCACCGTCAGCCCGGCGTACTCGGCGAGCAGATAGATGATGGCCTGGGCGGTCAGCAGGGCACCGACCACCGACAGCACCGGAACCAGCAGCAGCGTGGGGCTGCGGTAGGTGATCAGCAGCGCCACGATGACCACCCCGAGGGCCGCCACCAGCAGCGTCGAGTCGATGCCCTCGAACGTCTTCGCGAAGTCGGCGGAGGTGCCGGCCGGGCCGGTGATGTACACCTTGAGCCCGTCGCCCGAACCGGTCTCGTCCCGGATGGTGTCGACCGCCTCGGACAGCTCGTCCCAGCCCCGCTCGTCCACCGTGACGGGGACCAGGATCAGCGCCGCCCGGGGATCCTGCGCGCTGTTGTAGAACGGGCCTCGGGTCTCCGCCCCACGGATTCCGTGCTCGCGGAGCGGTTTGATCTGCTCGGCGTCGTCGGCGATGGTGTGCCGGTCCTGGGCGGTGAGGCCGCCCGGCCGCTCGTAGATCACGACCGCCGGCACCGTCTCCGGCCGGAATTCCCTGGAGATCTGCAGAACCTGGGTGGACTCCGCGCTGCCGGGGAGCCAGGAGGTGGCGTCGTTGTCCTGCGCGCCGCCGAGCTTCTGCGCCAGCGGGGCCAGCGCGAAGATCGCCAGGATCCAGACCAGCAGGACCAGCCACTTCGTCCGCCGGCCGCAGACCAGCCAGGCCACACCCCGACGCCGTCCGTCCGACATCAGACCCCCATCGCCGGTGGGCGTCCGTCCGGAACGCCGTGATCGATCCCGAGGCGGTTCGGCCCGGTGGAGCCGGAATGCCGTCCAATCCGGTCAACCGACAGCCGTCGGCCATGGCAGGCTTGTGCCATGGCCGTTCAGATCAACCCCAGTATCCTCTCCGCCGACTTTTCGCGCCTGGCGGAGGAGGCGAAGGCCGTCGACGGTGCCGACTGGCTCCACGTCGACGTCATGGACAACCACTTCGTGCCCAATCTGACGCTCGGCGCGCCCATAGTCGAGTCGCTGGCCCGGTCGACCGACATCCCGCTGGACTGCCACCTCATGATCGCGGAGCCGGACCGCTGGGCGCCCCAGTACGTCGAGGCCGGGGCGGGGTCCGTCACCTTCCATGCCGAGGCCGCCGCCGCGCCGGTGCGGCTGGCGCGGGAGATCCGGGCCAAGGGGGCACGTGCCTCGATGGCGCTCAAGCCGGCCACCCCGATCGAGCCGTACGAGGACCTGCTCCCCGAGCTGGATATGCTGCTGATCATGACGGTCGAGCCCGGCTTCGGCGGTCAGGCGTTCCTCGACATCATGCTGCCGAAGATCCGCCGCACCCGGGAACTCATCGCCAAGCACGGGCTGGAGCTGTGGCTGCAGGTCGACGGCGGTGTCTCGGCGGCCACCATCGAGCGGTGCGCGGAGGCCGGCGCGGACGTCTTCGTCGCCGGGTCCGCCGTCTACGGCACGGACGACCCGGCCGCCGCCGTACGCTCTCTGCGGGCACAGGCGGAGGAGACCACCGCCGCGGCCGCGTGGGCGTGCAACCACTGAGCGTCCGCTCGGTGAACGCGGGGGGCAAGGGCTGATCGGCAACCGCCGCTTCTGACAGGATGAGCAGGGAAGCTCCCGGCACTGGCCGGGAGCGGAGAACAGTGAGGCTAAGGAGATAGCGGTGTCGACGGGCCGGTCAGCCATGCGGATGGGACCCGCGGAGCTGGTGCAGGCGGCGGCCATGGCCCGCCGCTTCTACCTCGAGGGCAAGTCCAAGATCCAGATCGCCGAGGAGTTCGGGGTCAGCCGCTTCAAGGTGGCCCGGGTCCTGGAAACCGCGCTGGAACGCGACCTCGTGCGCATCGAGATCCGGGTGCCCGCGGAACTGGACGCCGAGCGCTCCGACGCGCTCCGCGCCCGTTACGGCCTGCGGCACGCGGTCGTCGTCGAGTCCCCGGCGGACGCCTCGGCCGACGCGGCGGATCCGGAGAACCTCGGCGAGGTCGCCGCCGACCTGCTCGGCGAGCTGGTGGCCGAGGGCGACGTCCTCGGCCTCGCCTGGGGCCGCTCCACGATCCACATGGCCGCGGCCCTGAACCGGCTGCCGCCCTGCACGGTCGTCCAGCTCACCGGGGTCTACGACGCGGGCACCGCCGAACGCGGATCGGTCGAGGCCGTCCGCCGTGCCGCGGCCGTCTCCGGCGGCGAGGCGCACCCCATCTACGCGCCGATGCTGCTGCCGGACCCGGCCACGGCCGCCGCACTCCGCGGCCAGACCGGAATCGCCCGCGCCTTCGAGTACTTCGACAAGGTCACCGTCGCCTGCGTCTCCATCGGCTCCTGGGACCCGGGCATCTCCACGGTCTACGACATGCTCAGCGAGGACGAGCGGGAGCACTACGCCTCGCTCGGCGCCGCCGCCGAGATGTCGGCCCACCTCTTCGACTCCGAGGGCCGCCGCATCGGGCGCGACCTCGGGGAGCGCTGCATCACCGTGGAGGCCGACCGGCTGCGCCGCATCCCGGAGGTCGTGGCCATCGCGGGCGGGCAGCGCAAGGCCGCCGCGATCGGCGCCGTCCTGCGCTCCGGGCTGGTCACCAGCCTGGTCACGGACACGGCGGCCGCGGACTTCCTGCTGACCGAGACCGGCCCGGGGCCGCGGTCGGCGCTCGACCGGGGCGACCCGGACGACTGAGAAGTCTCCCTGCCGGGGCCTGCCAGGAGCGCGCCGGTGCCGGAATCCTCGGTCCGGGGTCTGCTTCCGGCGGAGGGAGGTTGACGCCTGCTGCACCGGCCCTCGGCCCCTCGGCCGGGACACCTGATGCCGGTTTCGCCAACGGAGCGGGCTTCGGGGGCAGTCCGCGTCGCAGCGGGAGCGACGAAACGGGTTCGGCGAAGGGATCGCCGAACCCGTGCTTGCCGGAGCTGCGGGATCCGCATGGCCGCCCGGGACGACCGGGGCCCGGCCGGTGCCGGAATCGGTCCGGGACCGGCCGGGCCCGTGATCACTTGTCGTTCTCGGTGTCGGATTCCGCTGCCTTCGCGGCGGACTCGGCCCGGTCCACGAACTGGGTGAGCTTGTCCAGTACGGAGGCTGACGGGGCCGGAGCCGTGGCCGGCGGGGTGCTCCGGGAGGAGGTGCCGGCCCCCTCGGCGCCGTCCTGACCGCCCGTCGCGCCGCCGCAGCCGGTGGCCAGCGTGGTGCACAGCACGGCCACGGTGGTGAGGCGCAGCCGGCCCGTCATGCCCCGGAGCCCTTGCCCCGAGTGGCACACCACTTCTCGACCTCGGCGAGGTCCTTCTGCCGCTTCTCCAGGGTCGGGACGAGGGACTTGCGGAAGGTGAGCTTGTGGTTGAGGAAGGTGGCGATCTCGGTGTTGCCCGCCTTCTCGGCCTTCTCGGCCCGCTCCGTGAGCCGGGCGACCGAGCCGCGGACCTCGGGGCCACCCTTCAGCCGCCGCAGCGCCCGCTCGATCCGCTGCTCGATCCGGGGAGCCCGTTCGCACAGTCGGCGGGTGCCGTTCCGCTTCTTCCCGTGGTGCTTCTTGCCGTGTGCCTGCCGGCCGTGGTGCTTCTTGCCCGGGCCCTGCTGCCCATGACCCGCCTCCGGCCCGGCGCCCTTCCCCCGGCCGTCCCGGGCCGGTGCCGAGGAGGAGGCCGACGAGGGGGCGGAGCCCGGAGTGCTGCCGTCCGCGATGGCGATGCCCACCGGTCCGAGCAGGGCGGCTGTGGCGCCGAGAGCCACGACGACGCTCTTTCCACGTTGCATGGTGTCTTCCTTCCGTAGGGCCGGGGCCTGTCGAGGAAGGAAGCTAGGCGGGCTCCTTGTGGAAACTCTGTGGCCCGGACTCCCCCTGCTCCGCGGGCAGTCCGGGCCGGGAGAGCCAGTCCCGGCGCAGCAGCAGGGTGGCCGTCGTGTCCCCGCCGTCCCCGCCCGGCCCCGGCATCGTGGGAAGACGGACCTCGAGGCGCGCACCCGGCAGTCCGTCCGGCCGGTCCGTCACCGTGACGGTGCCGTGGTGCAGGGCGATCTGCTGCGCGATCAGAGTCAGCCCGAGCCCCGAACCGGGGCTCTCCGGCCGGCGGCGGAACCGTTGGAAGACCTCCTCACGCAGCTCGGGCGGAATGCCGGGCCCCCGGTCGTCCACGGTGAGCACCGCGGCCGGGGTCCCGTCCGGCGACCGTCCGGGGCCCAGGGTCACGTCGATGCGGGCCGGTTCGCCGTCCCGGGTTCCGTGCACCCGTGCGTTGGTCAGCAGGTTGTCGACCACCGAGCGCAGCCCCTGTTCCCAGCCGTGCACCTGCAGTCCCGGGGTGCCGGCCACCGACACCTCGGTTCCGGGGTGGCCGCGGCGCAGACCGGCGGCCGCCGCCTCCACCACCTCGGCGAGGTCCACGGGCCCGAAGTCCTCCGCCTCGACCAGGTCACCGTGCGTCAGGGCCCTGAGCATCACCAACAGCCGCAGCAGCCGTTCGTGCTCCAGCCCGAGGTCGGTCAGCACATCGGCTCGGTCGGCGCCCGCCAGATCGGGGTGCTCGGTGAGGATGTCCAGATTGGTCCGCATGCTCATGAGGGGCGTGCGCAGTTCGTGCGAGGCGGCCGCCGCGAACGAACGGGCCGTCTCCAGCGCCTCCGCGGTGCGCGCGGCCTGCTGGTCGTAGCGGGCCAGTACGGTGCGGAGCGTTCCGGCCAGGTCGTCGACCTCGGTGATCCCGGTCCGCCGGTGGTCCAGCCGAGCGGCGCTGGTGCGGGGGTCGAGGCCGCTCGTACGGTGCTGCAGGCGGCGCAGCGGCCGCGCCGCGCCCGATGCCGCGGCCCAGGCCAGCGACGCCCCGAGCGGGGCGGCCAGCAGCGCCACGGTCAGCACCCGGCGCTGTACGAGTGCCAGTTCGGCCCGGCTCGTGGTCTCCGGGGAGAACAGCCACAGCGTGCCACGGGCGGCGGGCCTGCCGCGCGACGCCGACGCCGGTACCGACACCGGGATCGAGACGGCCCGCCACCGCTCGCCGTTCCCGCGTACGGTGACCGGCCGTCCGGCCGACTCCGGGAGCGGTGCGGACGTATCGGGCTGGGGACCGGCGAGTACGGTGCCCTCGGGGCCGGTGAGCCGGATGCCCACATCCAGTGCGGAGCCCAGCAGTCGCCGCTCGTGCCTCTGTTCCACGGCCTCGGGCCGCTGGGCCGCGGTGGCGCGCAGCAGCGCCAGGGCGTCCGGGGCCACGGCCGTTGCGCTGCGCTGCAGCCGTGCGTCCTGCTCGGCGCGCAGGTCGGCCGAGACGAGCTGGAGCAGCAGCCAGCCCGAGGCGAGCACCAGCACGGGCACGGTGACGCCCACCGCGAGGGCGATCCTCGTGGCGAGCCTCATGACGTGCCCCCGCCCGGCGTAGGGGTGTCCTGGCCCTCCCGCAGGACGAAGCCGACGCCGCGCACCGTGTGCAGCATCCGGGGCCGTCCGTCCGCCTCCAGCTTGCGCCGCAGATAGCTGACGAAGGTGTCGACGGCGTCCGTCCGCACCTCGAAGTCGTAGCCCCAGACCCGGTCCAGCAACTGGTCACGGGTGAGGACGAGCCCGGCGTTGCGGGCCAGCACCGCCAGCAGCTCGAACTCGCGCGGGGTGAGCCGGAGCGGCGTGCCGTCCAGCAGCGCCTCGTGCGCTTCCGGGCGGATCTCCAGCGCGCCCACCCGTACCCGATCGGTGGCGGCCGGGGGACGGCGCCGCAGCAGGGCGTGCAGCCGCAGGACCAGCTCCTGCAGGGCGAAGGGCTTGACCAGGTAGTCGTCACCGCCGGCCTGCAGGCCCGCGACCCGGTCGGAGACCTCGTCGAGGGCCGAGAGCATCAGCACGGGTATGTCGTTGCCGTCCGCGCGCAGCGCGCGGCACACCTCGATCCCGCTCAGATCCGGCATGGAGATGTCCAGGACCACCACGTCGGGGAGGTGCGCGCGCAGTTCGGCGAGTGCGGCGTGCCCGCCGTCCGCCAGGCTCACGGCGAAGCCGTTGAGCCGCAGCCCGCGCTCCAGGGAACGCCGGATGGCCGCGTCGTCATCGATCACCAGTACCTGTCCGCCACTTGTGGTCCTCATGGGCACACCACCTCCGGCGGCGCATCGTACGTGCCGGGCTTCCTGCCGGGTGGCAGTGTGCCGGAGCCGCGGTCGGCCTTTCCGGTGGTGCGACCGGTCGGCCCGACAGGGCTCGCGCCGGGCCGGTGGCCGCCCGCGCCGTTCCGCGGCCGTCGGGGCCTGTGCGGCATGCGGCTGTGTCGTCGTCACCGTTGCCGGCGGTCGTCATCCCGATCCCGGCCCCGAGTCATCCCGATCCCGATCCCGGCCCCGGCCCGGAGCGGGGGGCCGGGGTGCGGCTGCCCGGCACATGCTCTCGCCGTGCGTGCGGGCGGCCGGGAACTACCGCTGGAACACGCCCGGACCGACCTCGGCGGCCGGGGGGTCGTTCGGTATGTCCATCGGGCCCGACCAGTTCCGCAGCGGGGGCCGGCCGACGAACCGGCCGAAGAGAAGCGCGGCGGCCGTGGCGGCGAGTACCCCGGGCACCATCTCGTAGATACCGGTCCGCAACGGGCCCAGCAGCGGGTCGATCTGCTTCCACAGCACGACGGTGAGCGCGCCCGTCACGATGCCCGCCATCGCCCCGGCCCGGGTCATCCGGGGCCAGTACAGCGACAGCAGGATCACCGGGCCGAAGGCCGAGCCGAAGCCCGCCCAGGCGTACGCGACGATGTCGAGCACGGCGCCGCCGCTGAGGGCGATGGCGTAGGCGACGACGGCCACGACCACCACCGTGGCCCGGCCCACCAGCAGCAGGGACGCCTCCGAGGCCCGCCGGTTGAAGAACGCCCGGTAGAAGTCCTCGGTGAGCGTGGTCGCGGAGACCAGCAGCTGGCTGTCCGCGGTGGACTTGATCGCGGCGAGCACCGCCACCAGCAGCAGGCCCGCGATCCACGGGTTGACCAGCTGGGCGGTGAGCGCGATGAAGATCGTCTCGGGGTTGTCCAGCGGCTCGTCCAGCGCCGCGATGCCCACCAGCCCGACCAGTGACGCGCCGGCCAGCGTGACGACCACCCAGGCCACCCCGATGCGCCGGGCCCGCGGGATGTCCCGGGTGCCGCGGATGCTCATGAAGCGGACCAGGATGTGGGGCTGCCCGAAGTAGCCGAGCCCCCAGGCCAGCAGCGAGATCACGGCAACCGCGCCGAGCGGCCGGCCGGACGTCCACAGGCCGTCCTCGAAGCCCGCCTTGGCCCCCATGTCCAGCAGGGACGGGCTCCGGCCGGCGACCGCGTCACGGACGGCGTCGTAGCCGCCGAGCGCACCGATGGCGATCACCGGCAGGGCGATCGCCGCCAGGCACATCCAGGTGGCCTGCACCGAGTGCGTGACACTCACCGCCCGGAAGCCGCCGAGGAAGGTGTAGGCCACGATGACCACGGCGAAGGTGGTGAGCGCGACCTCGAAACCGCCGCCGAAGATCTCCTCGAACAGCACGCCGCCGGCGAGCAGTCCGCTCGCCACATAAACGGTGAAGAACACCACCACGACGGTCGCCGAGAGGAGACGCAGCATCCGGCTGCCGTCCTCGAACCGCTCCTCCAGATACGCCGACAGGGTCACCGAGTCGGCGGCCCGTTCGGTGTAGGTGCGCAGCCGCGGCGCGACGAGCCGCCAGTTGAGATAGGTGCCGAGGGCCAGGCCGACGGCGATCCAGGTGGCACCGATGCCCGACGCGTACACGGCCCCGGGCAGTCCCAGGAACAGCCAGCCGGACATGTCGCTGGCCCCCGCGGAGAGCGCGGCCACCGGTGCGGGCAGGCGGCGCCCGCCGAGGGCGAACTCGGAGAAACTGCTGGTCTCCTGGTACGTCCAGATGCCCACCATGACCATGGCGAGGAGGAAGATTCCAAAGGTGAGCATGACCGGTATGGTCAGAGATGTCATCCGGGTTCTCCGTCGTACGGGCGCCGCCGTGTGGATGGATCGGGTTCTCCGGGTGGAGATCTCGCGGACAGTAGAGGCTTCATGGGGCCCGGACAAGAGTTCTGGCCAGTAGCCCGGCGTCCGTGACCGGACCGCGACCCGAGGCCGGAACGGAGCCCTCCACGCCCCCTCGTCCGCCGGTGCAATTGGCGGAAGCCACAGGGCGCGGCGGGCGGGCGGGCGGCGCCGCTGGGGGAAGGTACAGAGAACGGTGCGGATGTTCGCCTCGGCGGGGTGCCATCAGCGATGATGGCCGAGGAGCCGCAGCCCGGTCCGCTCCGGATCCGGTCCTGACTCCCCACCGGCCAAGCACGTAACATCGCAGGTGAGAGAGTTAGCATGCGTTTCCTCAATGATCAGAAGCCGCCGTACGACCTGACGTACGACGATGTCTTCATGGTGCCGAGCCGCTCCTCCGTGGGGTCCCGCCAGGCCGTGGACCTGTCCGCGCCCGACGGCACCGGGACCACCATTCCGCTCGTGGTCGCCAACATGACCGCGATCGCCGGCCGCCGGATGGCCGAGACCGTCGCCCGGCGCGGCGGGCTCGTGGTGATCCCGCAGGACATCCCGCTCGATGTCGTCACCGACGTCATCGGCTGGGTCAAGCAGCGCCATCACGTGCTCGACACCCCGATCGTGCTCGCTCCGACCGCGACCGTCGCCGACGGCCTGGCCCTGCTCCCCAAGCGGGCGCACGGCGCGGGTGTCGTCGTCGAGGACGGCCGGCCCGTCGGCGTGGTGACCGAGTCGGACCTCACCGGCGTCGACCGCTTCACCCAGCTGTCCGAGGTCATGTCCCGGGAGCTGCTGGTGCTCGACGCGGACATCGACCCGCGCAAGGCCTTCAACCGTCTCGACGCCGCGCACCGCAAGCTGGCGCCCGCCGCCGACCGGGACGGCCGGCTCGTCGGCATCCTCACCCGCAAGGGCGCGCTCCGGGCCACCCTGTACACCCCGGCCACGGACGCCGACGGCAAGCTGCGGATCGCCGCCGCGGTGGGCGTGAACGGCGAT
This sequence comes from Streptomyces sp. bgisy100, assembly GCF_057709105.1. Lineage (NCBI taxonomy): Bacteria > Bacillati > Actinomycetota > Actinomycetes > Kitasatosporales > Streptomycetaceae > Streptomyces > Streptomyces sp. bgisy100. Next base: position 82,048 of record NZ_JBYITE010000002.1, on the reverse strand, counting down.
GTCGCGGGCCGTGCCAAGGCGCTGCTCGAAGCCGGAGTGGACACGCTCGTCGTCGACACCGCCCACGGTCACCAGGAGTCGATGATCACCGCGCTGAAGGCGGTGCGCGGCCTCGACCCGCAGGTGCCGGTCGTGGCGGGCAACGTGGTGGCCGCCGAGGGCGTCCGTGACCTGGTCGAGGCCGGCGCGGACATCGTCAAGGTCGGGGTCGGGCCGGGCGCCATGTGCACCACCCGGATGATGACCGGTGTCGGCCGGCCGCAGTTCTCCGCCGTGCTGGAGTGCGCCGCCGAGGCGCGGCGGCTCGGCAAGCACGTCTGGGCGGACGGCGGGGTCCGGCACCCGAGGGATGTCGCGATGGCGCTGGCCGCGGGGGCGTCCAACGTGATGGTCGGTTCCTGGTTCGCCGGGACCTACGAGTCGCCCGGCGACCTCCAGCACACCGCCGACGGCCGCCCCTACAAGGAGAGCTTCGGCATGGCCTCCGCACGTGCCGTGCGGAACCGCACCAGCGAGGAATCGGCGTACGACCGGGCGCGCAAGGGCCTGTTCGAGGAGGGCATCTCGACGTCCCGGATGTTCCTGGACCAGGCGCGCCCCGGGGTCGAGGACCTCATCGACTCGATCATCGCGGGCGTCCGCAGCTCCTGCACCTACGCGGGCGCGGACTCGCTGGAGGAGTTCCACGAGCGGGCCGTCGTCGGTGTCCAGAGCGCCGCGGGCTACGCGGAGGGCAAGCCGCTGCACGCCAGCTGGAGCTGACGCTCCGTTCCGCTGCCTGAAAGGCCGGTGGCCTGCCACCGGCCTTTCAGGCGTCCATGGGCGGTGTGGCCGGCCTTCCCGCCGCGGGCCGCCGGGCCGGGCGGGGAGAGAACCCTGCCCGGCCCGGCGGTACTTCTGCCGGTCGTCTGTCGTCGGGGACGACTTGCCGGTCAGTGGCGGATCAGTGGGCGGCGGCGCCGGTGTCCACCAGCCGGTCCGGGGCCGGCAGCCCGGCCAGGCCCGGCGGCAGCGCCGTCGTGTGCACGACGCCCAGCCGCTGGGTCGCCCGGGTGAGTGCGACGTACAGGTCGTTCACCCCGAACTCCGCCGGCTCCGCCACGATCACCGTGTCGAACTCCAGCCCCTTGGCCTGACGCGGGTCGAGCAGAACGACCGGACTGGTCAGGTCGGGGACCGGGCCCGACGAGGCATCCGGCAGGGCCGCCGCCAGCGCGGCGATCCGGCCCGCCGGGGCGATCACGGCGGTCCGCCCGTCGTCGCGGCGCTCCCGCGCCACGGCATCGGCGGCCGCGCGCGGCAGGTCCTCCGCGCGCACCGCCCAGGGGCGGGCGTCCGTGGACCGGATGGAGCGCGGTGGCTCGAAGGACGGGTCCGCCGCCCGGGCCACCTCGGCCGCGACCTCCATGACGGGGGCGGGCGTGCGGTAGTTGACGCCCAGCCGGACATGCTCCCAGCGGTCACCCACATACGGCGCGAGGATCGCCTCCCACGACCCGCAGCCACCGGGCTCCGCGGTCTGCGCCGGGTCGCCGACCAGCGTCATCGAACGGGTCGGGCAGCGCCGCATCAGCAGCCGCCACATCATCGCGGACAGCTCCTGCGCCTCGTCGACGATGATGTGGCCGAACGCCCAGGTCCGGTCGGCGGCGGCGCGCTCGGCGGCGCTGCGGTGGTCGGCCTCCTCGTGGCGTTCGGCGAGCCGCTCCGCGTCGACCAGGTCGTGCGCGGCCAGCACCTCGGAGTCCTCGTCGTCGCGGTCCTCGAACTCCTGGGTGCGGGAGCCGTACGACAGGTCGAGCACCCCCTGGGCGTACTGGATCCGCTCCTGCCGCTCCGCCTCGGCCAGCGCCCGCGCCGCGGAGTCGTCCTCGCCCAGCAGCTCCGCCGCCTCGTCGAGCAGCGGGACGTCCGCGGGAGTCCAGGCGCCGTCGGTGCGGCGGATCGCGTCCGCGTCGGCGTCGGGGAGGTGGACCGGGTCGGCGAGGAAGTCCGCGACCAGCTGCTGCGGGGTGATCATGGGCCACAGCTCGGCGATGGCGTCCCGGACGTCGGCGCTCGCGGCAATCGCCTTGCCCAGCTGGGCGATGTCGTCCGGACCGAGGAGATTCGGTCCGCCGAAGGGGTCGGCGCCGATCCGCTCGGTCAGCTGCGCCGTCAGTGCGTCGATGACACGGAACGCGAAGTGCGGGCGGGCGAGATTGTGCGGCAGCCGGGTCGCGCGCGCCGCCTCCCGCGCCCGGGACACCAGCTCGGCGTCGAGCCGGAGTTCGCCGTCGTCGTGCTCGATCACGGTCTCCGGGCCGGGGAGCAGCTGCCGGTCCGCCACGAAGCGCGCCAGCGCGTCGGCCATCGCGGTGCCGCCCTTCACCGCGGCGGCCTCGGGGGAGTCGGTCCCGGTCGCGGTCACCCCGGGGAACAGCTCACCCGGCGTGGCCATCAGGACGCCCGTCTCGCCGAGCGAGGGCAGCACGGCCGCGATGTAGCCCAGGAAGGTCGGGTTGGGGCCGACGACCAGCACCGCCCGCCGGGCCAGCAGCTCCCGGTGCGCGTACAGCAGGAACGCGGCCCGGTGCAGCGCGACCGCGGTCTTCCCGGTGCCGGGACCGCCCTCGACGACGAGAGCACCGTGGTGCGGGGCCCGGATGATCCGGTCCTGCTCGGCCTGGATGGTCTGCACGATGTCCTGCATCCGGCCGGTCCGCGCCGCGCCCAGCGCCGCGAACAGCACGGCGTCGTCGTCGCCCTCGTGCCCGGTGCGCTCGGGGTCGGCGAGGTCCAGGATTTCGTCGTGCAGACCGGTGACCTGGCGTCCCTCGGTGGTGATGTGACGCCGGCGGCGCAGCCCCATCGGGGTGTGCCCGGTGGCGAGGTAGAACGGGCGCGCCACGTCGGCCCGCCAGTCGAGGACGAGCGGCGTGCGGTCCGCGTCGTCGCGCCGGATGCCGATCCGGCCGATGTGGTGGTCCCGGCCGTCACGGAAGGCGAGCCGGCCGAAGCAGAGCCCGTGCTCACCGGAGTCGAAGGCGGCCAGCAGCCCGGACTGCTCGGCCACCAGCACATCGCGCTCGATCCGCGCCTGGAACGTGCTGCCGGTCGGGGCCAGCGCTTCCCGCACCGCCGACTCGGCCCCGTCGCGCAGCTCGGCGAGGCGTTCATGAAGCAGATTCAGGAATTCCTGCTCGTCCTGCAATTCCGCGTTTGACAATTCAGCTCCCGCCCGGATATGATGACTTCATCAAGCTTTTCCATGTCCTTCTTTTCTGAAGGCATGGAATCCCTTAATATCGCAGAGAAAAGCCCCGGCCGTCAAATGTGGTCCGGGGCTTTTGTGGCGGTGGGGGCGGTGCGCTTCCGCTGCGTCCGGTCGTCGCCGGGCCTCTCGTCCACGGATTCCGAGGTTCCGGGATTCCGGGGGCGGTGCATTCTGTGGTCCGCCGGTTTCGGGGCGCCGGCGACGGCGCTCGACCGGTGCGCAACCGGCCGCCGACTTGCCGTTCGGAGCGGCCGGCCCCGCCACGTACACCTCCGCCGCACACGCCCCTGCCGCATACGCCTCCGCCCGTCCGTTCCGCGCCGCGTCCGTTCCGCGGCGGACGGGGCGTCACACCGGCGGTGCGAAGCCCGCGTTCCGCAGGGCGGTGACGACGGCAGCGGCGAGTCGCGCATGCCCGGCATCGTTCGGATGCACACCGTCCACCAGGTGGTCCTGTCCCAGCAGCGGGGCGCCCGGCAGGAGCGCCAGGTGCTTGTCGCCGGCCGCGACGCGTTCGTTCACCGCCGACTCCAGGGAGTCGCGGAGTTCGGACAGCGTGGCCCCGGCGTCGTTCGGCCGGTCCTCGGCCTCCGGGCGGAGCACCGGGGAGACCACGAGCAACGGGGTGTCCGGCCGGTGCTCTCGTATCAGCGCCAGGAAGAGCCGGGTCGTCTCGCGCAGCAGGTCCGACGAGTGCGGGACGGCGGACCAGCAGTTGGTGCCGAAGGCCAGGGTCAGCACCTCGGCGGGCAGCGCCGCCAGCTGTTCGGCGCAGGCCAACTCGCCGCGGCCCGCGCCCGCGTAGCCGAGGTTGGTGTGGTCCAGCCCCAGGGTGCGGGCGGCCACCGCCGTCCAGGCCAGGGAGGGGCGGCTCGCGAACCAGCCCTCGGTGATCGAGTCGCCGTACACCGCCCAGCGGGGCCGCGGCGGTGCCGGGGCCACCGTTCCGGTGGCCGGGCCCGCGGTCCGTCCGGCAGCCGGACGGACGCCGAGCAGTCGGGGGGAGAGGGACTCGGGCAGGTGGAGGGTGAAGGGGCCCGCACCGCCGGGCAGCGGCACGCGCACGGTCGCGTCCGCGCAGGGGCGGGCGGGGATCCGGACGAGTGCTGCGCCGGACCGCCGGAGTTCGAAGGCCGGAGCCGGGTCGCGCAGTTCCTCCGCCGGGCCCGGTTCGCCCGCCGCGTACCGCACCTCCAGGGCGGTCGCCCCGTCCACCGTGAACTCCAGCCGGACGCCCGCCGGGATCTGCGCCCGCTCCCAGGTGTCCAGCGGCAGCCGCAGCCGGTCCTCGGGGTCGGCGCGCACCACCCGCCCCTCGTACCGCCAGGGAGCACCCCGGAGGAAGGGGTCCGGGTCGAGCCAGCCGTCGTGCATCGGTCACCGCCGTTCATCGGGTCGGAATGTCACCTCTACCCCGGAACGGCCTCCGGGCACCTGTGGCGCCGGGCGGCCCGGCCCCCGGTTCCGGTGCCGCGGTGAACCGCACCCGATTCCGGCCCCGCGGTGAACTGCCCCCGGAATGCGGGATTTCCGGCCTTCTCACGGATGGCGCCGGCCACGGAAATTCGATGGTCCGCACCCCTCTCCGGTGGGACGCTGAGTCGATGGATGATGAATCGACCATTGACGATGCCGCTGTGTCCGCGTTCGTGGAGCAGGGATTTCTGCGAGTGGAGGGGGCGTTCTCCCGCGAGGTCGCGGCCGAGTGCCGGGAGATCATGTGGCGCGACATCGCCGGTGAGCCCGACGATCCGGCGACCTGGAAAGAACCGGTCGTGCGGCTCGGCTTCTACGGGCAGGAGCCCTTCCAGGCCGCCGCCGGATCGCCACGGCTCGCTGCCGCGTGCGACACCCTCGCCGGAAAAGGCCGCTGGGCGCCGCGCGGTGTCCTCGGCACCTTCCCGGTGCGCTTCCGCAGCGACGACGACCCGGGCGACGACGGCTGGCACATCGACGCGAGCTTTCCGGGGGACGACCCGGCGGACTACCTGTCGTACCGGGTGAACGTCTCGTCCAAGGGCCGCTGGCTGCTGATGCTGTTCCTCATGTCCGACGTGGGGGAGAACGACGCGCCCACGCGGATCCGCGCCGGGTCCCACCTGGACGTCGCCGCGCTCCTCGAACCCGAGGGCGAGGCCGGACTGCCGTTCATGGACCTCGCTCAACGCGCCGTGCCCGCCACCGAGCACCGGCCCGTCGCCCTGGCCACCGGCCGTGCCGGCGACGTCTACCTCTGCCACCCCTTCCTCGTGCACGCCGCCCAGGCGCACCGGGGCACCGAGCCGCGCTTCATGGCGCAGCCGCCACTGGTGCCCCGGCCGGGGGAGGACCCGAGCATCGAACGGGCCGACGGGGACCACTCGCCGGTGGAAGCCGCGATCCGCCGGGGCCTCGGACGCTGACACGGGGGCGGCGCACAGCGCCGCGGGTGCCCGCTCCGGCGAGACCGGTTTCCGCTCCGGCAAGCAGGTACGGGGACCGGTCCGGCCGTGGCGGCTCGGCCCGCGGTCCGGCTGTGGCGGTCCGGCTGCCGGCGCCCGGCCGCGAGTGGTCGGCCGACCGTCCATGCACCGGAAGCGGAAGCTCCGAACCGGCTCACCGAAGGGGGCCGAAACCCGGGCGGAATCGTGCACTCCGGAGGTCTCGCGGCACTGTGTGACGGACCGGACGCGGAGCGGTCGAATTTGCTGATTCATGCGATGACCTGCAACGATTCGCCGTGCGCGCGACCTGGGCGCAACGATGGTGCACGAATGCGCAAGGTTCGTGCATTACGGGGCGGAGCGCCCAGCTCATAGGGTCGTGCGCTGTACGTGGAGTGGCGGGGACCGTCTGCTCGGCGGTCTCCTCTCAGCTGCGGGCTCCTCTGCCGTGCCCGCACGGACCCGCCGCTGGGTCGCCGCCGCCTGACCGGCAGCGATGAAGGAGCCACCCCAAGTGTTGGACCACGGTTCAGCCCCAACCGCCGAGGACCGCGACCCGTCGCGGCCGGCGCCCGCAGGCTTCGGTGCCCGCCTCGTGCGACGCAAGCCCGTAGAACGTCTGGTGGCCGAGGGCGGCCAGGGCGAGGGCGGCTCGCTGCGGCGCTCGCTCGGCATGTGGCAGCTGACGATGATCAGCATCGGTGCCACCCTGGGCACCGGCATCTTCGTGGTTCTCGGCGAGGCCGTGCCGAAGGCCGGCCCCGCGGTCACCATCTCCTTCATCATCGCGGGCCTCACCGCGCTGTTCTCGGCGCTCTCCTACGCCGAGCTGGCGGGCACCATCCCGGTCTCCGGCTCCTCGTACTCCTACGCCTACGCCACCCTCGGCGAACTCGTCGCCTGGGTCTGCGGCTGGTGCCTGATCCTCGAGTACGGGGTGTCCGTCGCGGCCGTGGCCGTCGGCTGGGGCGAGTACCTCAACGAACTGCTCAACGGGACGCTCGGCTTCACCATCCCCGACGCGCTCGCCGCCCCGCCCGGCGACGGCGGCATATTCAACCTGCCCGCGCTGCTCGTCGTGCTGCTCTCCATGGCGTTCCTGCTCGGCGGTGCCCGTGAGTCCGCCCGCGCCAACGCGATCATGGTCGCGGTGAAGATCGCCGCGCTGGTGCTCTTCTGCGCCGTGGCCTTCGCCGGCATCCGTGCCGGCAACTACACCCCCTTCATGCCGCTCGGCATGGCGGGTGTCAGCGCCGCGGGCGCCACGCTCTTCTTCTCCTACATCGGCTTCGACGCCGCCTCCACCGCCGGTGAGGAGGCCAAGGACCCCAAGCGCGACCTGCCGCGCGCGATCATGCTGTCGCTGATCATCGTCACCGCGCTGTACGTCCTGGTCGCCGCGGTCGCCGTCGGCGCCCGTCCGTGGAAGAAGTTCGAGGGCTCCGAGGCCGCCCTCGCCGGGATCATGAACGACGTCACGGGGCAGAGCTTCTGGGGTGTCCTGCTCGCCGCGGGCGCCGTCATCGCCATCGCCAGCGTCGTCCTGACCGTGCTCTACGGCCAGACCCGCATCCTGTTCGCGATGTCCCGGGACGGCCTGGTGCCGAAGGTGTTCTCCAAGGTCAACCCGCGCAGCGGCAACCCCCGCGCGAACACCGTGATCGTCTCGCTCTTCTGCGGCGTGCTCGCCGCCGCCATCCCGCTCGGCCAGCTGGCCGACGCCACCAGCATCGGCACCCTCTTCGCCTTCGCCCTGGTGAACATCGCGGTGATCGTGCTGCGCCGCACCCGGCCGGAGATGGACCGCACCTTCCGGGTGCCGCTGTCCCCGCTGCTGCCGCTGATCGGCTTCGGCTTCTGCGTGTACAACATGTTCAGCCTGGACTCCGTGACCTGGGCGGTCTTCGGAGCGTGGATGGCCGCCGGCCTTGTGTTCTACTTCGGATACGGCATGCGCCGTTCCCGATTGGCCACAGCAGAGAAGTGATCCACCCGCAGTGCGACTGAACGAACTCGACGAACGCATCGTCCACGCCCTCGCCGAGGACGCCCGCCGCAGCTACGCCGACATCGGCGCGGAGGTCGGCCTGTCCGCGCCCGCCGTCAAGCGGCGCGTGGACCGGCTGCGGGAGCAGGGAGCCATCACCGGCTTCACGGTGCGCGTCGACCCCGCCGCGCTCGGCTGGGAGACCGAGGGCTTCATCGAGATCTACTGCCGTCGGAACACCTCGCCCGAGTCGATCCACCGCGGCCTGTCGCGCTACCCGGAGGTGGCGTCCGCGTCGACCGTGACCGGTGACGCGGACGCCATCGTCCAGGTCTTCGCCTCCGACATGCGCCACTTCGAGCGGGTGCTGGAACGCATCGCCGGGGAGCCGTACGTGGAGCGGACCAAGTCGGTGCTCGTCCTCTCCCCGCTGCTGCGCCGCTACAGCTCGGGTTCGCCCGCCTGACCGGCCGCCGGCCGCGCCCCGTCACCGGAATCCTTCCCTCCCCGAGTACGCCGCCGTCCCACGGGATACCCGGACGGGTGTGGTGATCCGCCACGGGAATCCGCCGGGAAGGGGCCGCGTCCGTGTACTTCGTCGACACGCTGAGGACCGAGGGGCTGGGCAACCACAGCTACCTGGCGGGCGGGCGCCGGACCGCCGTTGCGGTCGATCCACCGCGTGACATCGACCGGGTGATCGCCGCCGCCGCGCGCCGCGGCGTGCGGATCGGCCTGGTCGTCGAGACCCATGTGCACAACGACTACGTCACCGGCGGGCTGGAGCTCGCCCGCACGACGGGCGCCCGCTACCTGGTGCCCGCGGGGGCCACGGTGGCGTACGCCCGGGAGCCGGTCGCCGACGGGGACACCGCCGCCGTCGACGTGGGGCTGGAGCTGCGGGCGCTGGCGACCCCCGGCCACACGCCGCACCACACCGCGTACGTCCTCGCCGAGGACGGCCGGGCGGTGGCCGCGTTCACCGGCGGCTCCCTGCTCATCGGTGCCGTGGGCCGCACCGACCTGGTCGACCCCCGGCTGACCGAGCCGCTGGCCCGAGCGCAGCACGCCTCCGCGCACCGGCTCGCCGACGAACTGGCCGACGAGGTGCCCGTACTGCCGACCCACGGCTTCGGCAGCTTCTGCTCCTCCTCGCCGGTGACCGGCGACGAGACCACCATCGGCGCCGAGCGCCGGCGGAACGCCGCGCTGCTGGAGGACGTGGACAGCTTCGTCACCGCCCTGCTGGCCGGCCTGGACGACGTGCCCGCCTACTACGCCCACATGGGCCCGGCCAACGCGGAAGGGCCGCCGCCGGTCGATCTGACACCGCCGCGGCCCGCCGACGCCGCCCTGATCGCGGACCGGCTGGCCGCCGGGGAGTGGGTGGTCGATCTGCGCAACCGGGTGGCGTTCGCCGACGGCCACGTCGCCGGGACGCTGAACTTCGAGGGCGACGGGCAGCTCGCCACCTATCTGGCCTGGCTGATCCCCTGGGGGAAGCCGGTCACCCTGCTCGCCGAGACACCGGAGCAGATCGCCGACGCCCAGCGCGAACTGGTCCGCGTCGGCATCGACCGACCCGCGGCGGCCGCCACCGGCGGCCCCGCCGACTGGCTGCGCGACGGCGAGGCACCCCGGTCCTTTCCCCGCGCCGGGTTCGCGGATCTGGCCGCGCTCCGGGCACGCGGGGCGGCGGACGTGGTGGTCCTCGACGTGCGCCGGGCGTCGGAGCGGGCCGAGGAGCGGATCGACGGCGCGGTGCACATCCCCGTCCACGAACTCCACGGCCGCCTGGGCGAGGTGCCGCCGGGCACCGTGTGGGTGCACTGTGCGAGCGGCCTGCGCGCGGCGATCGCCGCCTCCCTGCTGGACGCGGCCGGGCGGGACGTGGTCGCCGTCGACGACGGCTTCGACGCGGCGGGGCAGGCGGGCCTGCCGGTTCACCGGGCGGCCCGTGCCTGATCCGTCGTCCGGCCCGATCCGTTGTCCGGGCCGCGCCCCCGGCCTGTGCCGACGTGCTGACCGTCCCTGCCCGCCCGGCTTCCTGCGCCGCCGGACCGGTTGGTTCGTCCGTAAGGACACCGCTCCGACGGCCCGGCACCCGCTTCGGATGCGGCCGTCGGAGCGAGCCCGCGGTGAAAGGGGTGAATGCCTACAGAGGTGACAGAGTGGCCCAAGGTGCCGCCGGGGCCGGAGTGACGTTCGTCATTTTGGCCGCCACCAGCGCATATTCCCTGCTCCCCGGCCGGATACGGTGCGGGTCCGGGTACGGTGACCCAGCGATCGCCGAGGCCCGGGACCCTGCCTCCCGCACCCGTACCAGCCCCCCGGGGAGATCATGCGCCGGCGTTCTGGCCAACCCACCATCCGCACCCGGATCGTGACCCTGACCCTGATCCCCACGGCCGCGCTGCTCGGTCTGTGGACGTTCGCCATGGTGACGATGACCGGGGACCTGCGGGCGCTGATCCGTCTGCAGGGGGTGTACGAGCAGTTCGGCACCCCGGTGGACACCGCGGTCGGCCAGATCCAGATCGAACGGCGGCTGTCCGCCGAGTACCTGGGCGCCCGGAACGGCACCATGCGGGTGGCCGATCTGACGAAACAGCAGCGCCGCACCGACGAGGCCGTGCGCGCCATGCGGGTCGCCCTGGGGCACCCGGAGCGGGTGGAGGGGCTCACCGAGCGCCAGCGCTCCTCCCTGGGCGCGATGGTGGACGCCGTGGACGGACTGCCCGCGCTCCGTGAGCGGGTGATCGACCGCAAGGTGAGCTGGGACCACGCCGTCGACGGCTACACCGAGATGGTCGAACCGACCTTCGCCGTCCAGTCCTCACTGACCGCGCTCCAGGCCGGACACCTCGCCCGCGAGGCGCAGGTCGTCGTCGAGCTCGTCCGGGTGCGGGAGTTCGTGTCCCGGGAGGACGCCCTCGTGGCGGGGGCGCGGGCCGCCGGACGGTTCGACGCCCGGCAGTACCACGAGCTCACCGCCACCATCGAGGACCGGCGGGTGTTCCAGCGGACCTATGTCCCGGCCCTGCCGGAGGACTCCCGCGCGATGTTCGACGCATTCGAGCGCGGCCGTTCCTACCGTTCCCTCACCGCAGCCGAGGACACCCTGCTGACGGTGGGCCGGGAGCGCGCCGGAAGGGCCGTCGCCGCCAACTCGTGGCGCACCACCACGGACCGCGCGGTCGACCGCTATATGCAGCTGTGCAGCGACGCCGCCCGGAACGCCGCGGCCCGCGGCCGGGGCTTCGCCGGCGAGGAACTGCTCCGGTCCGGTGTCGCGGGCGGCGTCGGGCTGGCAGCGGTGGGCCTGTCCCTCTGGCTGTCGGTCCGCACCGGCCGCCGGATCGCCCGTCGCCTCGAGGACCTGCGGGACGCCGCCGATGTGCTGGCGACCCGTCAGCTCCCCGATGTGATGGCCCGGTTGAGCGCCGGTGAGGAGGTCGACGCCGCGGCCGCGGCCCCGCCGCTGTTCTACGGCGACGAGACGGCCGGGAAGGATGAGCTCGGCCAGCTCGGCAGCGCGCTGAACACCGCGCGCCGGGCCGCCGTGGAAGCGGCGGTCAAGCAGGCGAGCCTGCGCAAGGGCGTCTTCGCCGTGCTGCTGAACATCGCCCGGCGCAACCAGGCACTGGTGCACCGGCAGTTGAAGCTCGTCGATACCCTGGAACGCCGGACCAACGACCCCGATGTGCTCCAGGAGCTCTTCCGTATCGACCATCTGACGACCCGGATGCGACGGCACGCCGAGGGCCTGATCATCCTCTCCGGCGCGGCCCCCGGCCGCCGGTGGCGCAAGCCGGTCCCGGTGGTCGAGGTGGTCGGCGCGGCGGCCGGGGAGATCGAGGACTACGCGCGGGTGGTCGTGCCGCCCATGCCGGCGGTGGGCGTCGTCGCCGAGGCCGTGGCCGACGTCGTGCACCTGATCGCGGAACTCATCGAGAACGCCACGGTCTTCTCGCCGCCCCACACCCAGGTGACCATGCGGCTCGGGGACGCCCGGCACGGCGTCGTGCTGGAGATCGACGACCGTGGACTCGGCATGGACATCGCCGAACTGGAGGAGGCCAACCGCACCCTGGCGCGGGCCGGCGACTTCGACCCGGCGCAGACCGAGCGGCTGGGGCTGTACGTGGTCGGCCGGCTCGCGGGCCGGCACGGCATCGGGGTGACCCTCTGCCGGTCCCCGTACGGCGGCACCACGGCTGTGGTGCTGCTGCCGCACACGATCCTCGCCGAGCTGCCCGCGGAGGGGCGGGGCGAGCCGCGGGCCGGCCGGAAGGGCATGCCCGCGAAGGACGCCCGGGCCGTGGCGGGGAACGCCCCGGAGGGCGACCGTGCGCCGGGCGGCCCTGCCGCCGTGCCGGAGCCGGCGGGCGGGGACGACCGGGCCGGCGCAGCGTCGGGCGCCGGGACCGCCGCGCCCGCGGGGCGCGGCACCACATCCGCCGAGCCCACCGAGGTCACCGAGCCGACTGAGCCGCCCGAGCCCACCGAGGCCGCAGGACCCGGCGCGTCCGCCGAGCCCGCATCCGCCGAACCGGCACCCGCCGAGCCCGCGCCGGAGGAGCCCGTCCCGGACGGCTCCGCACCTGCCGAGCCGTCCGGAACGGACGGGCCAGGCGCCGCTCCGGCCGTTGAACACCATGGGCTTCCCCGGCGTATGAAGAGGCCGGAGCCCCTCCCGCAACGCGAGGCACCCGCCGCGGAGGCGTCCACGGACGCCGCCGGGACGACGACCGAGCGGACCGGGAGCGCGGGCTCCGGCAAACTGCCCACCCGGATCCGCCAGGCCAGCCTGGCGCCCCAGCTGCGCACCGACACCCGGGCGCAGCCGGGGGGATCCTGGGGGGAGAGCACGACGGAGGGCCGGGGCGGAGAGGACAGCGGCGGAGAGGTCTCACCGGAGGAAATGGGCGCGATTTTCGGCGCCTTCCAGCGCGGACTCAGGCGGGGACGCGACAGTGAACCGCAGCAGCCGGACACCGACCACGGGAGCGAACAATGACAGGCGAGACGCCGAACACCCCTGCCACGACAGGTGAATTCGACTGGCTGCTCGACGATCTGGTGGCCCGCACCGACCATGTGCGCCAGGCCGTGCTGCTCTCCTCGGACGGGCTCGCCACCAGCTCCTCCGAGGGCATGCCCACCCAGGACATCGAGCACCTCGCCGCGGTCTGCTCCGGCTTCCACAGCCTCGCCAAGGGCGTGAGTGAACGGTTCGGCGCCGGATCGGTGCGGCAGACCATGGTCATGCTGGAGGACGCGTACCTCTTCGTCACCCAGGCCGGTGACAGCAGCTGCCTGGCGGTGCTCGCCGATGTGCAGACCGACGTGGGGCAGCTCGGCTACGAGATGTCACTGCTCGTCAAGCGGGCCGGCCGCCACATGGCCGCTCCCGCGCGCTCGGCGTCCGAGGCCGCCGGGAGATGACGGAATCCGACGACGGGGCGGCGCACTGGTACGAGGACGAGACCGGGCCCATGGTGCGCCCCTACACCGTGACCCATGGCCGGACCCGTCCCGACACCGACCACCCCATCGACCTGATGGCACCGATCACGGCCGTGGAGGAGGCCGAGCCGGAGCAGGCGCTCGACCATGCCCGGACCTCGCTGCTGAAGCTGATCCGGCGCGGTTCCCGCCCGCTCGCCGAGCTCGCCGCCGACGCCGACCTGCCCCTCACCGTCGTCCGGGTCCTGCTGGGTGACCTGGTCGACGCCGGGCTGGTCCGGATCGGCGCGGCCACCACCCCCGCCGACCGGCCCGACGCCGGGCTGCTCCGCGAGGTCGTCGCACGGCTGCGCGAGCTGTAGCACAACGATTCACCGCGAAGGCGCCACCTCGCGCAATGGATCGTGCGGCAGTGGCAATGGACGTGCCTTGTCCGGCTGTGAACGCGGACCGTACCGTCGATGCGTCACCCCGACAGACCCGCACGTCCCAGCAAAGAGGTTCCATGGCGCCGCTGCGCATCGCGCTGTTCCAAGGCCCCGGCGGCGTCCCGCACACCCGCGAGGACAGCCTGGCCGCGCTCGCCGACGCCGCCCGGCAGGCGGCCGGGGCCGGTGCCCGGCTACTGGTCACCTCCGAGCTGTACCTCACCGGGTACGCCGTCGGCGACGCCCTGCCGGACCTCGCCGAGGAGGCCGACGGCCCCTCCGCCCGGCGCGTCGCGGAGATCGCCGCCGAGCACGGGGTGGCCATCGTCTACGGCTACCCGGAGCGCGGCGGCTCCGCCCTGCACAACGCGGCCCAGCTGATCGGCGCCGACGGCACCCGTCTCGCGAACTACCGCAAGACCCACCTCTTCGGCGACTTCGAGACCGGATCCTTCGTCCCCGGCGACCGGGCGGTCGTTCAGGCGGACCTCGACGGCGTCCGCGTCGGCCTGCTGATCTGCTACGACGTCGAGTTCCCGGAGAACGTCCGGGCGCACGCCCTGGCCGGCACCGAGCTGCTGCTCGTCCCCACCGCGCTGATGCGCCCGTACGAGATCGTGGCGCAGACGGTGCTGCCGACCCGTGCCTGGGAGAGCCAGCTCTACATCGGGTACGCCAACCGCTGCGGCCCCGAGGGCGACTTCGACTTCGCCGGGCTGAGCTGCCTCGCCGCGCCCGACGGGACGGTCCGCGCCCGGGCCGGCGCCTCGGGTGACCTCGTCGTCGCCGACGTCGACCCCGAACTCCTCAAGGCCTCCCGCGCGGAGAACACCTACCTCAGCGACCGCCGCCCCGAGCTGTACGACTCGCTCGGCTGACCTCGGTCCGCCCTCACCCCCGCCAGCACGTCCCCCCCGCAGTAGGAGAGTCCCGCCGATGACGTCCACGGTGCCCACCGCCGTCCACGACGAGCAGCACGCCGAAGCCCAGGCCGAGCCCCCCATCACCATGTTCGGCCCGGACTTCCCGTACGCCTACGACGACTTCCTGGCCCACCCGGCCGGTCTCGGCTCCATACCGGCGACCGAGCACGGCGCGGAGGTCGCGGTTATCGGCGGCGGCCTGTCCGGCGTCATCGCGGCCTACGAGCTGATGAAGATGGGCCTCAAGCCGGTCGTCTACGAGGCGGACCGGATCGGCGGGCGGCTGCGCACGGTCGGTTTCGAGGGCTGCGACGAGAATCTGACGGCCGAGATGGGAGCCATGCGCTTCCCGCCGTCCTCCACCGCCTTCCAGCACTACATCGACCTGGTGGGCCTGGAGACCAAGCCGTTCCCGAACCCGCTGGCCCCGGACACCCCGTCGACCGTCGTCGACCTCAAGGGCGAGTCCCACTACGCCACCTCGGTCGAGGAGCTGCCCGAGGTGTACACCCAGGTGATGAACGCCTGGAACGCCTGCCTCGACGAGGGCGCCGACTTCTCGGACATGCAGCGGGCCCTGCGCGAGCGCGACGTCCCGCGGATCCGGGAGATCTGGGCCCGGCTGGTGGAGAAGCTGGACAACCAGACCTTCTACGGCTTCCTCTGCGAGTCGGAGGCCTTCAAGTCCTTCCGGCACCGGGAGATCTTCGGCCAGGTCGGCTTCGGCACCGGCGGCTGGGACACCGACTTCCCCAACTCCATCCTGGAGATCCTGCGCGTCGTCTACACCGGCGCCGACGACGACCACCGCGGCATCGTCGGCGGCAGCCAGCAGCTCCCGCTGCGGCTGTGGGAGCGCGAGCCGGAGAAGATCGTCCACTGGCCGTACGGCACCTCGCTGCAGGCGCTGCACGGCGGGGACCCGCGCCCGGCCGTGACCCGGCTGCACCGCACGTCGGGCAACCGGATCACCGTCACCGACGCCACCGGCGACATCCGCACCTACCGCGCGGCGATCTTCACCGCGCAGAGCTGGATGCTGCTGAGCAAGATCGACTGCGATGACTCGCTCTTCCCCATCGACCACTGGACGGCGGTGGAGCGCACCCACTACATGGAGTCCTCCAAGCTGTTCGTCCCGGTGGACCGGCCGTTCTGGCTGGACAAGGACGAAGACACCGGCCGCGACGTGATGAGCATGACGCTCACCGACCGCATGACCCGCGGCACCTACCTGCTGGACAACGGGCCGGACGAGCCCGCCGTCATCTGCCTCTCCTACACCTGGTGCGACGACAGCCTCAAGTGGCTGCCGCTGAACGCCAACGAGCGGATGGAGGTCATGCTCAAGTCGCTGTCGGAGATCTATCCGAAGGTCGACATCCGCAAGCACATCATCGGCAACCCGGTGACGGTGTCCTGGGAGAACGAGCCCTACTTCATGGGCGCCTTCAAGGCCAACCTGCCCGGCCACTACCGCTACCAGCGGCGGCTGTTCACCCACTTCATGCAGGACCGGCTGCCCGAGGACAAGCGGGGCATCTTCCTGGCCGGCGACGACATCTCCTGGACGGCGGGCTGGGCCGAGGGCGCGGTGCAGACGGCCCTCAACGCGGTCTGGGGCGTGATGCACCACTTCGGCGGGGAGACCGACGCCACCAACCCCGGCCCCGGCGACGTGTACGACGAGATCGCGCCCGTCGAGCTGCCGGAGGACTGACCGGCACCGCCGGCCGTGACCCCGGGCCGCCGCCACGTGACCGACGCGGCGGCGGCCCGTATCCATGCCCCGGGGCCGAGCGGGACCCGGGGCCGGCGTGCACGGGGGCTCCGGGCGGCCGGACCGGGCGGGTACCGAGGGTCAGCGCAGCGGCGTCAGCAGGAAGCGCCCGACCAGGCCCACCCCTTCGTCGATCCGCTCGGTGAACTCCCCGGCCAGCTCCTCCAGATGACGCAGGCTCCACAGCACCCGCGCCGCCGCCCAGGCGCCGGTGCGGGCCCGCTCCAGACTCCACGACCCGGCCAGATGGGTCATCGGGTCGGCGATGTCCAGCAGGTCCGGACCGGGCATCAGATCCTCCCGGATCCGCTCCTCCAGGGCCTCCAGCACATCGCCGACCCGCTCGAAGTCGGCTTCCAGCGCCGCCGGTTCGCAGTCCAGCGCATGGCAGGTGTCGACCACGGCCAGCGCCAGATCGTGCCCCACATGGGCGTTGACCCCGGCGAGGGCGAACTGCAGCGGGTGCACCCCCGGATGACGGCGGTGCCGGAAGAGCGGCCGCCAGCACGCCGGGGCCCGGAGCCCGGCCGTCTCGGCGTCCACCGCCGCCAGATAGCGGCGGGCGAAGCGGGCCGCCAGCTCCGAGGCGAGGAACGGGGTCCGGAACCAGCCCGTGGACCCGCGCCGGGCGATCTCCTCGGTGACCGTCAGATAGACCCGGTTGAAGACGGCGACGCCGTCCCGCTCCGGCAGCGCCGCGTCCAGCACACGCATCCGCGCGGCGACCTTGCCCAGCGCGGGGGAGACCTCGTCGGCCGGCGCCCGGAAGGCGTGCCCGCCCAGCGCCGGGGAGGAAGGGGAGCGCGTTGTCGTCATGCGCACAGGGTGACAGGACGTACCGGCGGAAACGGCCCTTACGGAACAGTGTGACCGGAACGGCGTAACCGGGGGTATCGTGCGCTCCCACCTCGGCCCCCTGCCGCCCCGGCTCCGGCCCACGCCTGCGCGGGCCGACGTCCGTCCGCCGGGGCCTCCCGCACCGGCTTCCGGACCCCCGGGGTGACCCGGGCGGTGCGGCGGCGGAGACGCAGGCGGGCCCGATGCGGGAGAACGAGCCCGGCTGAATTACCGTGGCTCCGTTTTCGGTCGGATCGACACAGCGCCCGCTTCGGGCACGTCAGGAGTTCGCACATGCGCCTCGGAGTGGGTTGGAAGCTGCACGGTGACGGGAGGACTCCCGCTCCGGGCGCGGTGGTCCGTCCCGACGAGCGGCTGTCCTGGGGGCGCACCATCGGCCTCGGTGCCCAGCACGTGGTGGCGATGTTCGGCGCGACCTTCGTGGCACCCGTGCTGATGGGCCTCGACCCGAACCTCGCCGTCCTGGTCTCCGGCGTCGCCACGATCTTCTTCCTGCTGGTCACCCGGGGGAAGATCCCCAGCTACCTCGGCAGCAGCCTGTCCTTCGTCGGGGTCGCCGCGATCATCGCGAAGGAGGGCGGCTCCGCCGCCACCCTCACCGGCGCGCTGCTCGTCGTCGGCGCCGTGCTGTTCGCCTGCGGCATGGCCGTACGGGCGCTGGGGGCCAGGGTCATCCACGCGGTGCTGCCGCCCGCGGTGACCGGCGCGGTCGTGATGCTGATCGGCTTCAACCTGGCGCCGGTCGCCGCGGGCACCTACTGGCCCACCGACCAGTGGACGGCCCTGGCGACCCTGCTGTTCACCGGCTTCGCCCTGGTCGCGCTCCGCGGCTTCTGGAACCGGATCGCCATCTTCCTGGGGCTGGTCTTCGGCTACGTCCTCTCCTGGGTGCTGGACCGGATCTTCGGGCAGATCAACTCGCCCATCGGCGGCGGCAAGGCCGTCGACCACTGGCGGCTCGACCTCAGCGGCGTCGCCGAGGCGGACTGGGTGGGGCTGCCCACCCTGCACGCGCCCAGCTTCGAGGTGTCGGCCGTCCTCGTCGCCCTGCCGGTCGTGATCGCCCTGATCGCCGAGAACGCGGGCCATGTGAAGGCGGTCGCCGAGATGACCGGCGACTCGCTGGACGACCGGATGGGCACCGCCATCGCCGCCGACGGTGCCGCGTCCGTGCTGTCGACCTCGGTCGGCGGCCCCGCGACCACCACCTACGCCGAGAACATCGGTGTGATGGCCGCCTCCCGCGTCTACTCCACGGCCGCCTACTGGGCCGCCGCCCTCTTCGCGATCCTCTTCGGGCTGTGCCCGAAGTTCGGCGCGGTCATCGCGGCCGTGCCCGGGGGCGTGCTCGGCGGCATCACCGTCATCCTCTACGGCATGATCGGCCTGCTCGGCGCCAAGATCTGGATCGAGAGCGGGGTCGACTTCGGCAACCCGCTCAACCTGGTGCCCGTCGCGGCCGGAGTGATCGTGGGCATCGGCAACGTCACCCTGGAGTTCACCGACTCGTTCTCGCTCAGCGGCATCGCGCTCGGCACCATCATCGTCCTCACCGGCTACCACGCCCTGCGGTACCTCGCCCCGGCCCACATGAAGCAGGAGAAGGCCCTGTTCGACGCCGCGGTGCCGGGCGATGAACCGGAGCGGGTGTAGTCCCTCGGCCCGCTACCGTGCCGCCCCGTTCGCCCACGCCGATCCGGCGGGGCGAACGGCCCGGGCAGTGGGGGCGGCCTGTCGAGTGGGCGGGGCGACCGGCCCGGCCCGTCGCGCCGTGGCCGCGATGGCCGCGGGAGCGCGTACGGACCTACCGTGGAGACATGTCCAGGGACGTCAGGCCACGGCCGGGCGCAACACGCCCGGACACGGCCTGCGGCGCGTGCGGGCAGCCCGTCGACACGGTGATCCGCGGACGCCGGAAGGTTCTGGGCGCCTTCGTACCGGTGTGGGGTCCGGGGCCCTGCCACAACCCCGACTGCGCCCGGAGTGAGTCCCCGCGGTCGGCCGGCCCGGGCCACGGTCGGGCCGGGGCGGAGGACACCGGCGCAGGGTCGGACGACACCGTGGCAGGGCCGGACGAGGGGCCACCCGGCCTGCGGACGCCGCCGTCCGCACCGGGAACGCCCGCCCCCGGAACGCAGCAGCCTTCGCCCGGAACGCAGCCGCCCTCGCCCTGATCCGGTGCCCTGATCCGGTGCCGGGGCGCCCGTCTCCGGTCGCCGGGGGCCGGGGGACCGGTTCGGCGTCCGGCGGCCCCGGACCCCGTCCGCATCACCGCCGCTCGGTAGGTGCCTCCCGGACCGTCGCCGCCCCCGCGCCGCGCCCCTCCGTCCGCAGCACCCCGGCCCCCAGCACCAGCCCGGAGGCCAGCACGGTGACCAGCCCGAACGACACCGTCAGGGAGGTCGCGTCGGCGATCGACCCGATCGCCGACGGGGCGAGGAGGCCCGAGGTGTAGGTGATCGTCGCGACGCCGGCGATGGACTGGCTCGGGGCGGGCCCGCGGCGGCCCGCCGCGGCGAAGGCCAGCGGCACGACGACGGCGATCCCCGTCCCGATCAGCGCGAAGCCCCCCAGGGCCACCACCGGGTGGGCGGCCAGGACGACCAGCAGCCCGCCCGCCGTCGCGAGCACCCCGCCGGCCCGTACCGTCCGCACCGGGCCGAACCGCCCCACCACGGCGTCCCCCACCAGCCGGGCCGCCGCCATGGCGCAGGCGAACGCGGTGGTCGAGGCCGCCGCGAGCCCGGCCGAGGTGCCGAGGACGTCGCGCAGATACACCGCCGACCAGTCCAGACTCGCGCCCTCCGCGAACACCGCGCAGAACCCCACCGCGCCGATCGCCAGCGCCGAGACCGGAGGCAGCGCGAAGCGCGGCGGCGGATGCTCGTCCGGGGCGCTGCGCAGATCGAGCACCCCCTGGCAGGCCGCGGCCCCGAGCACGGTGAGCACCACCGCGGCGACGGCCAGATGGGTCCGGGCGTCCACGTCGGCGTGCGCCGCGGCCGTCCCCGCGGCCGAACCGGCCAGGGCGCCGACGCTCCACATGCCGTGCAGCCCCGACATGATGGGCCGGCCGAGCCGCTCCTCGGTCTCCATTCCCGAGGGCGTTCATCGCCACATCGGCCATCCCCGCCGTGGCCCCGTAGACGAACAGTGCGCAGCACAGCGCGGGCAGCGAGGTGCTCAGCGCGGGCAGCGCCAGGGAGCCGGTCCACAGCGCGAGCAGCCCGCGCAGCGCCGCCCGGGCGCCGAAGCGGTGGCTGATCCGCCCCGCCAGCGGCATCGAGACCGAGGCGCCGATCGCGGGCAGGGCCAGCGCGACCCCCAGCTGCCCCGCACCGATGCCGGTGTGTTCCTGGATCCACGGCACCCGGGTGGCGAAGCTCCCGGTCACGGCCCCGTGGACGGCGAAGACCGCGGCGATCGCCGGCCGCGCCCGGCGGAGCCGCCACCGCGGCAGGCCGCCGTCGGGGGCCCCGGCCCCCGAGTGCGATGCGCCGACGCTCTCCATTCGGCTCATCCTCCCCACCGGGCCGGTGCCCAACCGCCGCGCCCCCGCCTCCGGGGGAAACCGGGCGGGGCCGCCGCCGGGCGGGAACCCCGCCCGGCGGCCGATAATCGAAGACATGGAGGCGCGGCTCGACGACGTCAGCGGCCCCGCCCGGCTGGCCGCTCCCGACGAGGGCATCACACCGGAGGAACTGGCCCTCGCCGCCCGCAACCACGCCATGCCGCTGGAAGCCCTCCGCTACGACGTCACCCCGCCCGGCCTGCACTACGTCCTGGTCCACTACGACATTCCGCATGTGCCGCCGGACCCCTGGACACTGTCCGTGGAGGGCCACGTCGGGCACGCGCTCAGCTTCGACCCGGCCGATCTGCACGACTACCCGGCCGTCACCCAGCGGGTCACCCTGGAGTGCGCCGGCAACGGCCGCGCCCGGCTGGAACCGCGCCCCGTGAGCCAGCCCTGGCTGGTCGGGGCCGTCGGAACCGCCGACTGGACCGGCGTACCGCTGCGGCTGCTGCTCGCCGAGGCCGGGATCCGGCCCGGCGCCGTCGACGTGGTCTTCACCGGCGCCGACCACGGCGTGGAGCGCGGCGTCGAGCAGAACTACCGGCGCAGCCTGCCGCTGGAGGTGGCCACCGGCGACGATCCCGAGGTGCTCGTGGCGTACGCGATGAACGGCGAGCCCCTGCCGCCGCAGCACGGACACCCGCTGCGCCTGGTCGTCCCCGGCTGGTACGGCATGGCCCACGTGAAGTGGCTGCGCGACATCTTCGTCGCGGACGCGCCCTTCACCGGCTACCAGCAGACCGAGGCCTACCGGATCCGTCAGGAGGCCGACGAGCCGGGTGAACCCGTCACCCGGATCGCCCCGCGGGCCCTCCTCGTACCGCCCGGGTTCCCCGACTTCATGTCCCGGGTCCGGGTCGTCCGGCCCGGTGTGGTGCCCCTCGAAGGGCGGGCCTGGTCCGGCCGCGCCCCGGTCACCGCCGTCGAGGTGAGCACCGACGACGGCCGGACCTGGGTCCCCGCCCGCATGGCGCCCGGCCCCACCCACCGCTGGGCCTGGCGCGGCTGGCACCACACCTGGACGGCGACGCCCGGCCGCCATGTGCTGACCGTCCGCGCCACCGATGCCGAGGGGCACGGCCAGCCGCTCGAACAGCCGTGGAACCGTGGCGGCTTCGCCAACAACCTGGTGCAACGCGTCCCCGTGGTCTGTCCGGAGGCCACGGAGCGTCCGCCGGAGTGACCGAGTGCACAGGAATCCGGTCTCCTCCCCGGCCCGGGACCATGGCAGACTGGCTCTGTACCAGTGACGTCAGCGCACTCCGGGGTCGGTGAAAGTCCGAACCGGCGGTTACAGTCCGCGACCCGTCCGCATCCAGCGGCCGGTTGACCAGGTGAAATTCCTGGACCGACGGTTAAAGTCCGGATGGGAGGCAGTGCGCGGCGGGCGAAACACCGGTGCGCCGCCGCTCGGCGGAGCCGTTCTCCTGTGGGGGCGGATCCGTGCATCCGGCCTCGGCGTTCCCGATGTTGCGTTCCGCTGTTGTCATCTCGACAGCCCCGGAGTCCGTGCCCGAAGAGGCAGGAGGACCCGGTGGCCACCGCAGCCCCCGATGAAGTCGCGGCGATGCGCCGTGCCATCGCACTCGCTGCCCGCGGACTCGGCTCCACCAGCCCCAACCCCGTCGTCGGGTGCGTCGTGCTGGACGCCGCCGGACGCACCGTGGGCGAGGGCTGGCACCGGCGGGCCGGCGGCCCGCACGCGGAGGTCGAAGCGCTGCGCGAGGCCGGGGAGCGGGCCCGCGGCGGCACCGCGCTGGTCACCCTGGAGCCCTGCAACCACACCGGCCGCACCGGACCGTGCGCCCGGGCCCTCCTCGACGCCGGGATCGCCCGGGTCGTGTACGCCGTCGCCGACCCCAACCCGGCCGCCACCGGCGGCGGCGCGACACTGGCCGCCGCCGGGGTCGACACCGAGGCCGGGCTGCTCGCCGAGGAGGCCGAGGCGGGCAACCTCGCCTGGCTGACCTCCGTGCGCCGCGGCCGGCCGTTCGTCCGCTGGAAGTACGCCGCCACGCTCGACGGCCGGGTCGCCGCCGCGGACGGCACCAGCCGCTGGATCTCCTCGCCCGAGTCCCGCGCCGACGTCCACCGGCTGCGCGCCCACGCCGACGCCGTGATCGTCGGATCCGGCACCGCCCGCGCCGACGATCCGCAGCTCGGCGCCCGCCTCCGGGACGCCGCGCTGCTCGACTCCGAGATCACCCAGCCGCTGCGGGTCGTCGTCGACACGGGCGCCACCGCCGTCAAGCCCGGCGCCCGGGTGCTCGACGGCACCGCGCCCACGCTGATCGCCGTGGCCGACGACGCCGACGCCGGGCACCTCGACGGACTCGCCCCCGTGCTCCGGCTGCCGCGCGCCGCCGGCCGCGGCCTGAGCATCCCCGCCCTGCTCGCCGCCCTCCACGAGCGCGATGTGCGCTCGGTCCTGCTGGAGGGCGGGCCGACCCTCGCCGGGGCCTTCACCGCCGCGCACGCCGTCGACCAGGTCGTCGGCTACCTCGCTCCGGCCCTGCTCGGCGCCGGGCCCGCGGTCCTCGCCGACGCCGGAATCGGCACCATCGCCCAGGCGTTGCGGCTCGACATCACCGAGACCGTCCGGCTCGGCCCCGACCTGCGCATCACCGCCGTTCCCACCGCCACCGCCATCGCTCCCGAGGAGAACTGACGTGTTCACCGGAATCGTCGAAGAACTGGGTGAGGTCACCGCCATCGCTCCCGAGGAGAACTGACGTGTTCACCGGAATCGTCGAAGAACTGGGTGAGGTCACCGCCGTCGAGCTGCTCGGCGACGCACCGGACGGTGCCGAGGGCGCCGCCGCCCACTCCGCTCGCTTCCGACTGCGCGGCCCCGTCGTCACCGAGGGCGCCAAGCACGGCGACTCGATCGCCGTCAACGGCGTCTGCCTCACCGTCGTCGACACCGCCGACGGCGAGTTCACCGCCGATGTGATGGCGGAGACCCTGAACCGGTCCAGCCTCGGCGCGCTCACCACCGGCTCCCGGGTCAACCTCGAACGGCCCATGGCGCTCGGCGGACGGCTCGGCGGTCACCTCGTCCAGGGACACGTGGACGGGACGGGCACCGTCCTGGAGCGGACGCCCGCCGAGAACTGGGAGATCGTCAAGATCTCGCTCCCGGACGGACTCGCGCGGTACGTCGTGGAGAAGGGCTCCATCACCGTCGACGGCATCAGCCTCACCGTCGTCGACGCGGGCGGCGACTTCTTCACCGTCAGCCTGATCCCCACCACGCTCGCCCTCACCACCCTCGGCGTCAAGCAGCCGGGCGACCCGGTCAACCTCGAGGTGGACGTCCTGGCCAAGTACGTCGAGCGGCTGCTCGGCGCGGGCGCCGGCACCGCCGGGGGCGCTGCGGCGACGACCGCGGAGGCCGCGCGGTGAGCGCCGTCGACTGGCTCAACAGCCAGGCCTTCGTGGCCTTCGACCAGAAGGTCATCTGGTCCGACATGATCGGCAACACCATTGGCCTGGCCGCCCTCGCCCTGGGCTGGCGCCGCTCCATCTGGACCTGGCCCGCCCAGCTGCTCTCCGGTGTGATCCTCGTCGCGGCCTACGCGTCCGCCCAGCTCAGCGGCGGTGTCGGCAAGCAGCTGCTGGTCATCGGTGTCGCCGCCTGGGGCTGGACGCAGTGGCGGCGCGGCCGGCGCGACCACGGCGGGGAGGTCGCCGTGCGGTTCGCCACCGGGCGCGAGCGGCTGGTCCTCCTCGGCGGAACCCTGGCGGGGACCCTCGCCGTCGGCGGTCTCTTCACCGCCCTGCCCGAACTGTCCTGGAACCCCTGGCCCGACGCGTACATCTTCGTCGGCACCCTCGCGGCGATGGTCGCCCAGGCCCGCGGCCTGGTCGAGTTCTGGTTCGCCTGGGTCCTGGTCGACCTGGTGGGCGTCCCCCTCGCCTTCAGCAGCGGACTGGCCTTCTCCGGCCTGGTCTACGTCGTCTATCTCGTGCTCGTCCTGTGGGGCATGCGCGACTGGTGGCTGCGCTCGCGCGCGAGCCGCGCCACCGCCCTGGAAGGAGCAGCGGCATGACCGCACTGCAGAGCTGGTACGACGGCGAGGACCTGGCCCTCGACCCCGTCGAGCGGGCGATCGCCGACATCGCCGCCGGACGCCCGGTCGTCGTCGTGGACGACGAGGACCGCGAGAACGAGGGCGACCTCGTCGTCGCCGCGGAGAAGGCGACCCCCGAGATCGTCGCCTTCATGATGAGCGAGTGCCGCGGGCTGATCTGCGCCCCCATGGAGGGGCCGGACCTGGACCGCCTCGACCTGCCCCAGATGGTGGAGACCAACACCGAGTCGATGGGCACCGCGTTCACCGTCTCCGTCGACGCCACCGCCGCCCACGGCATCTCCACCGGCATCTCCGCCGCCGACCGGGCCGCCACCCTGCGGCTGCTCGCCGACGGCGCGGCCACCACGGACGACTTCGTCCGCCCCGGCCACATCTTCCCGCTCCGCGCCCGGCCCGGCGGGGTGCTCGTCCGCAGCGGGCACACCGAGGCCGGCGTCGACCTCGCCCGGCTCGCCGGCCTGCGCCCGGCCGCCGCGATCGTCGAGATAGCGGCCGAGGACGGCACCATGATGCGGCTGCCCGAACTGGTCCCCTTCGCCCGTAAGCACGGTCTGGCGATCATCTCCATCGAGGACCTGATCGCCTACCGCCGCTCGGCCGAGCCCACCGTCCGCCGCGAGGCGGAGACCCGGCTCCCCACCGCCTTCGGCACCTTCCGGGCGCTGGGCTACCGCTCCACGGTCGACGGGGTGGAGCACATCGCCCTCGTCCAGGGCGACCTCGGCGACGGGGAGGAGGTCCTGGTCCGGGTGCACTCCGAGTGCCTCACCGGGGACGTCTTCCACTCGCTGCGCTGCGACTGCGGCCCGCAGCTGCACGCCTCGCTGGGCCGGATCACCGACGAGGGCCGCGGTGTGGTGATCTACCTCCGCGGGCACGAGGGCCGCGGCATCGGACTGCTGTCCAAGCTCCGCGCCTACGAACTCCAGGAGCGCGGCCGCGACACCCTCGACGCCAACCTCGAACTCGGGCTGCCGGCCGACGCCCGGGACTACGCCGCCGGCGCGCAGATCCTCGCCGACCTGGGCGTGCGCAGCGTCCGGCTGATGACCAACAACCCCGAGAAGAGCTCGGCCCTCGTCCGGCACGGCCTCCGGGTCACCGGCCGCGAGCCGATGCCCGTCCAGGCGGGCGAGCACAACCTCCGGTACCTGCGCACCAAGCGGGACCGGATGGGACACGAACTGCCGTGGCTGGACGAAGGCGCCTCCCTCGCTCCGCTGGGCGGACAGCCGTCCTCCACCTGCGGCAACCAGTGACGCACCGCGGTACGCCGCACGACAACGCACCCGCACGACAACGCAGCACCCGCACGACAACGCAGCACCCGCACGAGAACAATCCGGTACGGCACCGGACCGACTCCGGTACAGCACCGGACATCAGCACCGAGGAGAGACGTGAGCGGTAAGGGCGCCCCCGAACTGTCCGTGAAGAACTGCGGCGACCTGCGTGTGGCCGTGATCGCGGCGCAGTGGCACGAGAAGGTGATGGACGGCCTCGTCGACGGCGCGCTGCGCGCCCTGCACGAGCTGGGCATCGACGAGCCGACCCTGCTGCGCGTGCCCGGCAGCTTCGAGCTGCCGGTGGTCGCCAAGGTCCTCGCGGACCGCGGCTACGACGCGATCGTCGCGCTCGGGGTGGTCATCCGCGGCGGCACCCCGCACTTCGACTACGTGTGCCAGGGCGTCACCCAGGGCCTCACCCAGGTCTCCGTCGACACCGGTGTCCCCATCGGCTTCGGCGTCCTGACCTGCGACGACGAGGCCCAGGCCCTGGACCGCGCCGGTCTGCAGGGATCGAACGAGGACAAGGGGCATGAAGCGGTCACCGCGGCCGTCGCCACCGCCACCACCCTGCGCACCGTCGCCGAGCCCTGGCGCTGAGGGGCCTTGCCCTGTGAGCGCCCGATGAGGCCGCGTGGTCCGGCACTCGTGATGCACGGCACCGGACCATGCGACCCGGGCGGGCACAGCGCAAGGAACCTCAGCCCCCGCACCGCACAGGCGGTGGGCGCTGCCCGGCGCCCGGACCCGACCCGGTAAATTGAAGGCACCATGGCGAACAAGACATTCGAGGAGCTCTTCGCCGAGCTCCAGCACAAGGCCGCCACCGGCGACCCCAGCACCTCCCGTACCGCGGAGCTCGTGGCCGCGGGCGTGCACACCATCGGCAAGAAGGTGGTCGAGGAGGCCGCCGAGGTGTGGATGGCCGCCGAGCACGAGGGCGAGGACCGCACCGCGGAGGAGATCTCCCAACTCCTCTACCACCTTCAGGTGATGATGGTCGCCCGGGGCATCTCCCTCGACGACGTATACGCTCATCTCTGAGCAGCGACGAGGGGAGGGGCGTCCGGCCCTTCCCCTCGTGCCGCTTCCCACCGCGACACCACCAGGCACCACCCCCGAACGTGAAGGAAACCGCTCCATGCTGCGCATCGCCGTCCCCAACAAGGGTTCACTGTCCGAGCCTGCGTCGGCGATGCTCCATGAGGCCGGCTACAAGCAGCGCAAGGACCGCCGGGAGCTGGTCCTGGTGGACGCCGACAACGGCGTGGAGTTCTTCTTCCTCCGCCCCCGGGACATCGCCGTCTACGTCGGCTCCGGCCGGCTCGACATCGGCATCACCGGCCGTGACCTGCTGCTGGACTCCGGCGCGCACGCCGAGGAGATTCTCCAGCTCGGCTTCGCCGGCTCCACCTTCCGCTACGCGACCCGCCCGGGCACGGCCAAGGACGTCTCCGACTTCGGCGGCATGACGGTCGCCACCTCCTTCTCCGGGTTGGTCACCCAGCACCTCGCCGAGAACGGCGTCGACGCCTCCGTCGTCCGCCTCGACGGCGCGGTCGAGACCGCCATCCAGCTCGGCGTCGCCGAGATCATCGCGGACGTCGTGGAGACCGGCACCACGCTGCGCAACGCCGGACTGGAGATCATCGGCGAGCCGATCCTGCACTCGGAGGCCGTCGTCATCCGGCGCACCGGCGCCCCGCTGGACGACCCGAAGATCCAGCAGTTCCTCCGTCGCATGCAGGGCGTCCTGGTCGCCCGCCGCTACGTGATGATGGACTACGACATCCGCGTCGAGCACGTGGAGCGGGCCGTGGCCCTCACCCCCGGGCTCGAGTCGCCCACCGTGTCCCCGCTGCACCACGAGGGCTGGGTGGCCGTCCGTTCCATGGTCCCGTCCAAGGACGCCCAGCGGATCATGGACGAGCTCTACGAGCTCGGTGCCCGGGCGATCCTCACCACCGGCATCCACGCCTGCCGCCTCTGAGACGTCCGCCCGCCTCTGATCCACCCGCCTCCGAGGCGGCTACCCGCCTCTGATCCACCCGCCTCGGAGGCGTCCTCCCTCGCACCGCCGTCTCCGCCGCACGAGAAAGACCGCCCCCTGTGTCCGCGCCCGCGCCCCTGCCCGAGCTCCCTGTGCTGCCCGTCACGTTCCGGCCCACCCGTACCCGGGTGGTCCTGCTCACCGTGGGCGCGGCACTCTTCGCGGTGCTCGTCGTCGTCGCCCTGCTCCTTCCCGCGCTGACGGCGGGGGAGCGGTCCGTCTTCATGATCACCGGGCTGTTCTTCTTCCTGGTGCTCCTGCTGCTCAGCCGCCCCAAGGTGGTCGCCGCGCCCGACGGGGTGACCGTCGTGAATCTCACCACCACCCGCCGCCTGGCGTGGGCGGAGGTGCTGCGGGTCAACCTCCGCCCCGGCGACCCCTGGGTCCACCTGGACCTGGCGGACGGCACCAGCCTGCCCGCGATGGGCATCCAGCCCGGTATCGCCAAGGCCCAGGCCATCAGCGACGCCCGTACGCTGCGGGCCCTGACCGAGGCGTACGGCACCGGGCAGGACGCGGCCTGAACCCGGCGCGGCCGGTCCCTCGGCGGACCGGCCCGCGCCCGGTCGCCTTCGCAGGCGAATTCCCAATGATTACTCTGTCTTCTGGCGGCGCGATGGGCGCGCCCCGCCCCGCACCGATCGTGCCGCGCGAATATGCGGGGCCGCGGGGCCACCTGCTAACCGAGGAGTGAAACCCCCCGGCGATGGACGGATCGTCCTGTAGTACCTGCGCCGCCCCTCCGATGGAGGCGGCGGCATGACCCTCCCTCTTCTGCTGCTCACTGCGGCATTTGTCCTGATTCTGGCCAACGGCTTCTTCGTCGCCGCCGAATTCGGACTCGTCACCGTGGAACGGCCCGAGGCCGAGCGCGCCGCCGCCGAAGGCGACCGCCGCGCCCGCACCGTGGTGACGGCCCTGCGCGAGCTCTCCTTCCAGCTCTCCGGCACCCAGCTCGGGATCACCATCACCTCGCTGGTGGTCGGCATGCTGGCCGAACCGGCCCTCGCGGAGCTCCTCGCCGGGCCGTTCGCCGCCACCGGCCTCCCCGACGGCGCCGTTCCCGGTGTCGCCGTGGTCGTCGGCATGCTGACCGTGTCCGCGGTCCAGATGGTCGTCGGCGAACTGGTGCCCAAGAACTGGGCGGTCTCCCGGCCGCTCCAGGTGGCCCGGTTCGTGGCCGCCCCGCAGCACGCCTTCTCCCGCTTCTTCCGGCCGGTCATCGCGCTGCTCAACACCGTCGCCAACCGGCTGGTCCGGCTGCTGGGCGTCGAGCCGACCGAGGAGCTGGCGTCCGCCCGCACCCCCGACGAACTCGTCTCCCTCGCCCGGCACTCCGCGCAGGCCGGAGCCCTGGAGCAGGACACCGCCGACCTCTTCGTGCGCACCCTCTCCCTCGGCGAGCTCACCGCGCAGCACGTGATGACCCCGCGGGTTCGGGTCAGCGCCCTGCAGTCCTCGGCCACCGCCGAGGACGTCCTCAACCTCACCCGGGCCACCGGCCTCTCCCGCTTCCCCGTCTACCGGGAACGCCTCGACGAGGTCGTCGGCATGGTCCACCTCAAGAACGCCCTCGCCGTCCCCGCCCACGAGCGGCTGCGCACTCCCGTCGGGCGCATCGCGGTCGCCCCGCTGCTCGTCCCGGAGACCCTGCCGGTGCAGCCGCTGCTGGAGCAGCTCCGCAGCGAGCAGCCGATAGCCGTGGTCGTCGACGAGTACGGCGGCACGGCCGGCGTCGTCACGCTGGAGGACATCGTCGAGGAGCTCGTCGGCGAGGTCCGCGACGAGCACGACGGGGACGGCCTCCCCGAACTCGCCGTGGTCCCCTCCGAGGACGCGACCTGGGACGCCGACGGCAGCTGCCGGGTCGACACCCTCCGCCGGATCGGCCTGGAGGCGCCCGAGGGGCCGTACGAGACGGTGGCCGGCCTGGTCGCCGATCTGCTGGGCCGGATTCCGGCCCCGGGCGACACCGCCGAGCTGCCCGGCTGGCGGCTGCGGGTGCGGATGGTCGAGCACCACCGCGCCGAGCGGGTCCGTATCGTCCGGCAGGACAGTGGGAAGGCGGACCGGCGATGAGTCTGCTGCAACTTCTCTTCGCGCTGCTGCTCGTGCTGGCCAACGGCTTCTTCGTGGGCGCCGAGTTCGCCCTGGTCTCCGTCCGGCGGAGCCAGATCGACCCGCTCGCCGCGGAGGGCTCCGCCCGCGCCCGCACCGTCATCCAGGGGCTGGAGAGCCTGCCCCAGATGATGGCGGCCGCCCAGTTCGGCATCACGGTCTGCTCGCTGACACTCGGCGCGGTCGCCGAGCCGACCGTGGCGCACCTGCTGGAGCCGGTGTTCCACGCCGTGCACCTCCCCGAGGGGATGATCCACCCGCTCGGCTACGCCATCGCGCTCGCCGTCGTGGTCTTCCTCCATCTCGTCATCGGCGAGATGGTGCCGAAGAACCTCGCCATGGCGGCCCCCGAGAAGACCGCGCTGTGGCTGGCCCCGGCCCTGGTGACCTTCGCCCGGCTCTGCCGTCCGGTCACCGCGTTCTTCGGCGCCTGCGCCCGGGCCGTCCTCCGGGTCTTCCGGGTCGAGCCCAAGGACGAGGTGGAGGCGGTGTTCACCAGCGAACAGCTCGGCCATCTGCTGGAGGACTCCCGGCAGGCGGGGCTGCTCGGCCCGGGGGAGCAGGAGCGGCTCTCCGACGCCCTGGAGCTGGGCAGCCGTCCGGTCACCGAGGTGCTGCTCGACCGTGCGGCGCTCGTCACCGTGGACCCGTCGGCGACCCCGCGGAGCGTCGAGGAACTGACCGTGCGCACCGGCTACTCGCGCTTCCCGGTGGTCGCCCCCGGCGGCGCCTTCATGGGCTATGTGCATGTGAAGGACGTCCTGGAGCTGGAGGAGAACGACCGGGCGGTGCCGCAGCGCGTCTGGCGGCCGATGACCACGCTCCGGGCCGAACTCCCGCTGGACGACGCCCTGACCGTGATGCGGCGGGCGGCCACCCACCTCGCGCAGGTGGCCGACGCCACCGGCCGGGTGCTGGGGCTCGTCGCCCTGGAGGACGTGCTGGAAATGCTCGTCGGCGAGGTCCGGGACCCCGCGCACCGCGGCACCCGGCCGGCGCCGGCCCGCCCGCAGGGCGCGAACGCGCCGGAGACGGCGGACGGGCACCGCGCCGTGCCGCGGCCGGAGCAGGTGCCGGGCGGGAAGCTGCCCGGCGACCAGCGGCCCAGCGAGCAAGGGGCGATGGCGCGCTGACCGCGCCGTCCGGTGTCCGGCGTACGGCCGGGCACCGGAGCCTCCTGGGGTCCTGTTCGCTGTGCGGTGTGCCGGGCGGGACCCAAGGGAACGACGTCGCGGATGCCCGTGAGAGCGGGTGCGCGGGGCCGTTGAGCGGAACGGCGTCGCGGAGGTCCGTCGGTGCGGTGCACCGGGCCGGAGAGGGGAACGGCATCGCGCCCCCGGGCAACGCGGTGCCGCTCGGCGCCACCGCCCGCCCGCCGGTGAACCGCTGCCCGTCGGCGAACTGCCCATCGGCCACGGCGCGGTGGGCCGAAAAGCGGATGCGGATCCGGTACCCGGTTGACAGCCTGGGAGCATGAACGACCCGTATGCCTCCGCCGACCGCTCCACGCCCCCCGGGGCAGCGGACTGGACCACCACACCCGTCACCGCGGACCTCCTGCGGGGTGCGCTCGACCTGGAGCACACCGAGCACGGGGTGCTGCCGCACCGGCTGCCCGCCCGGGCCCGCGCCCAGTACGGGGACGGGCAGCTCGCCATGGCGGAGTCCCAGCCCTCCGGCGTCCGGCTGGTCTTCCGCACCCGGGCCACCGCCGTCGAGCTGGACACCCTCCGCACCAAACTGGCGTACCAGGGCGCCCCGGACCGCCCGGACGGTGTGTACGACCTGCTCGTCGACGGCAGCCCGGCCGGGCAGGACGCCACGACCGAAGGCAACGTCCTGCTGCTGGACATGGCCACCGGATCGGCCGAGGAGCGGCCCGGTCCGGTCGGCACCGTCCGCTTCCCCGCGCTGCCCGACGGGATGAAGCTCGTCGAGATCTGGCTGCCCCACAACGAGATCACCGAACTGGTCGCGCTGCGCACCGACGCCCCCGTCGAAGCCGTCCCGGACCACGGCCGCAGCGTCTGGCTGCACCACGGCAGTTCGATCAGCCACGGCTCCGACGCCGCGAGCCCCACCACGACCTGGCCCGCGCTGGCCGCCTCGCTCGGCGGTGTGGAACTGATCAACCTCGGCCTGGGCGGAAGCGCCCTCCTCGACCCGTTCATCGCCCGCGCCCTGCGGGACACCCCCGCGGACCTGATCAGCATCAAGATCGGCATCAACCTGGTCAACCAGGATCTGATGCGGCTGCGCGCCTTCACTCCCGCGGTGCACGGCTTCCTCGACACCATCCGCGACGGGCATCCCACCACTCCGCTGCTGGTCGTCTCGCCCGTTCTGTGCCCCATCCACGAGGACACCCCCGGCCCCACCGCCATGGATCTCGGTGAACTCGGCGAGGGCAGGCTCCGGTTCGCGGCGGCGGGCGACCCCGCGGAACGCGCCGCCGGGAAGCTCACGCTCACCGTCATCCGGGACGAACTCGCCCGCATCGTGAAGCAGCGGGCCGCCGACGACCCGAACCTGCACCACCTCGACGGCCGGGACCTCTACGGCGACGCCGACTTCGCCGAACTGCCGCTGCCGGACGGGCTCCACCCGGACGCCGCCGCCCACCGCCGCATCGGTGAGAACTTCGCCGCGCTGGCCTTCGGCGCCGGTGGCGCGTTCTCCGGAGCCCGGGGCTGAGGCGCACCCGCACCGGTCCCGCACCCGACAACGGCTCCGCACCCGACTCCGGCTCCGCACCCGACTCCGGCTCCGCACCCGACTCCGGCTCCGCACCCGACTCCGGCTCCGCACCCGACTCCGGCTCCGCACCCGACCCCGGCCAGCGTCCGGCCCCGGCACCGCGTCCGGCGCCGAGCGGTGAAGGTGCCCGGTGCGGGCCGGACCCGGAGGCCGGGTTCGAGGGGCGCGTCAGCCGCGCGGCGGTGCCTCACGGTGGCCCGAACCCCGTCGGACCGCGGCCCGACAGCACCTCCCCGTACGCCTGCATCAGGTCCGGCAGCCGGAGCGTGGCCAGATCCTCGCGGGTCGGCGTGCCGCTGTAGCCGGACAGCCGCAGGTCCCGGTAGGCGCAGCTCTTCTCGTACAGCGTGCGCAGGAAGCGGCCGTTGCCCAGCTCGTCGATCCAGCCCTGGTCGACCACGTGCCCGCTGATGCTGCGCAGTTCCTCGACGGCTTCCTCGTCCCAGCAGTCGCCGTTCTCGGCGGCCAGGACCTCGCCGATCCGGGTCAGCTCCAGCGGCCGGTAGCTGGGGAAGTCGACGCGGGTGGTGAACCGGGAGCCCAGCCCCGGGTTGGTGGTCAGCAGGCGGTCCATGCCCTCCGGGTAGCCCGCGAGTATGACCACCAGGCGGTCGCGGTTGTCCTCGGCCCGCTTGAGGAGGACCTGTAAGGCCTCGTCGCCGTAGGCGTCGCCCTTGCTGTAGCCGGTGTTGGACAGGCTGTACGCCTCGTCGACGAAGAGCACCCCGCCCAGCGCCGAGTCGATCAGCTCATTGGCCTTCACGGCCGTCTGACCGAGGAACTCGCCGACCAGATCGGCTCGTTGGGCCTCCACCAGATGGTCGCCGCCGAGCAGCCCCAGCGCGTAGAAGACCCGGCCGAGGATGCGCGCGACCGTGGTCTTCCCCGTCCCGGACGGGCCGGAGAACACGAAGTGCCGCTTCGGCGGCTGCACGGGCAGCCCCTGACCGGCCCGCAGCCGGGCCATGTGGAGCTGTGCCGACAGCGCCCGGACCTGGCGTTTCACCGGCTCCAGACCCACCATCCGCTCCAGTTGCTCCAGCGCCTGCTGGAGCAGTACGGGGTCGGGCGGGCCCGTGGGGAGCCGGCCCGGCTTCGGCTGGACCGGCAGGATCGCCTTCTCGCGGACACCGTCGGCGTCCACCGGCGCCATCCCGGGGATCAGGTCGTCGGCGTCCGGGGCCGTGGACAGATCGCGGCCGTCGGCGGGGCTGTCCGGGATCAGCAGGTCCGGGTCGGTCGTCGCGTCGAGCACGTCCTGGCCGATGCCGGCGAGCGAGACCGCGGCGAGGTCCCCGGCCTCGTCCAGACCGTCGCCCTCGGAGATCGCGGCGAGCCGGGCGGCGGTGTCCATGAACGCCGGGTCGACCCGGTGCACGGCCCGGTAGAGCGGCATGGCCGCGGCGCTGCGGCCGGTCCCCTCGTGCGCGCGGGCCAGCCAGTACCGCAGCTCCTTGCGCTGCGGCTGTTCGCTGCGGCACCGCATCAGGGCCGCCGACAGCAACGGCTCGGCCTGCCCGTACATCTCCAGCCGCACCCGGGCCATGCCCCCGAACAGGCCCGCCTCGATGCCGAGCACCGGGTCGTCGAGCAGCGGCTGGGTGTGCCGTACGAGCTGTTCCCAGTCCTTGACCAGGTAGGCGCGGCAGGCGTGCAGGAACCGCACCTGGCGGTCGGTGTCCACCGGCGGGCAGCCGGCCAGCGCCCCGTCCAGCTCCGGTACGTGCCGGCCGTCCAGCCAGTGGGAGGCGTGCGCCAGCAGCAGATCGCGCGGACTCTCCAGCACCGGCTGCACCCACCAGCCCAGCCAGTACCAGGAGTTGAGCGTCCGCCGGTGACGGGAGCGCTGCTCGCCGAAACGGTCCCGGTGGAGGTGCATGCGCAGCAGCGCGTTGGTCGTGTCGACCCGCAAGGCGTGCAGGCCCAGCCAGGCGTCGGCCATCCCCGGGTCGATCCGCACGGCCGCCCGGAACTCCTCCTCGGCCTGTGCGTACGCACCCATCGTGTAGGCGTCGACGGCGCGCAGCCAGGCGAGGTCGGCCGGGGCGTCCGAGCCCTGCTGCATGCCGAAGTCCATCAGGCCCCCCACAACCGTGCCCCCGTGGTGTGCCGCCGGGCGTCTGCCGGGCGGCTGACGTGCCGAACCGCCGCACTGTGGACGGGAGTTGTCGCATCTCCCGTCCGCATCGTACCTGCGGTATCGCCGTCGGCCGAAGAGTGGCGCGCGTACCGGAGCGGAAGCAGAGGGGCGCCCGGCGGGTGGGGGAGTGTGCGCCGGGTGGTGACCCTGGGTGAGGGGAGGTGCCGGTGGAGTGCCCGAAATGACGTCCCTGTCCGGGCCGGGGCAGAACGAAGCCCCCGGTCACGGGGGAACAACCGGGGGCTTCGCGTCTGTGGGGGCTCCCGAAGAAGCCGCACGTTGAAAACGTAAGACCTGTACGGCCCCCGGGTCAAGCCGAGTTGAGGCAGTTGCCCGGAGATCTCCCGTGTCCGTCCGGCAGAGCGACGGCCAGGTTGCTACGGAGGGTGAGGGAGTGAACCGTTCATGCGGTCACAGCGGGCCCCGTCCGCACCACATACCCCTCCGCCCCCTGGCGCACCAGAAGGTCGGCGTACGGCCGCGACGGATCGGCGGAGAAATGCTGCCGCTCCGCCCGGACCCAGCCGTCCCAGAAGGCCGACAGCTCCGGGCCGTCCCGCAGCCTGCCGCGTTCCCAGGAGGTGTGTTCGGGCACCTCCATCCACAGCAGGCACGCCAGGTACGGCCGCAGCGCCCGGCGCCCGGCCCCCACTCCTTCGAGGAGCACCACCGGCGCCGGCGCGACGTCCTCCTCACGGGTGAACCGCCGCAGCACCCAGTCGTAGACGCCGTACCGCGCGGTGGCCCCGTCGGACAGCGGCGCGAGGATCTGCTCACGCACCCGGTCCGTCCAGGCGAACAGCTCCTCATGGGTCGCCAGATCGTCCAGCCGCACCACCGGTGCGCCCCCGAGCGCCGCCGCGAGCCGGCCGGCGAAGGTGCTCTTGCCGGAACCGGCGTGGCCGTCGACCGCGATCAGCCGCACCGGCCCGCAGGACGGGGGCAGGGCACGCAGCCGGTCCGCGGGGGCGTCGAGCCGGCCGGGGGCTCCTGGCAGGGGGTGGTCCACACGGCTCACCCTACGGGCCCGTCCTTCGCACCCGGCCGGGCCCCGGCCCCCTGCCGGGCCTCCCGGCGGACGCGACGGACCTGCCGGCGGACGCGACGGATCTCCACTCGTACGGGGGCGGCGACGCGCCCCCTTCCTCTGGCCGAAGCCTGTCGGGAGCGGCGATAGTTGAACAGCTGTCGTGCACCTGTAACCCACCGGATGACGACTGGGGGTCCTCCCGCCATGACCAGACCCACTTCCCGCCGCACCCTGCTGACCGCCGCACTGGCGGCCGCCGCCGCCGGGGCCGCCCACCCGGCGCTCGCCGCTCCCGCCGCCCCGCGCGGCACCGCGACCGACACCACCGCGGCCACCGGCGCCGGCTCCCGCCCGGACGCCGCCGGCCCGGCAACCGCCGCGGGGAAGGGGGTGGCCCGGGTGGACTACCACGGCTGGACCACGTACACCGACTGGCGGTCCGGCACCGC
The DNA here is from genome assembly GCF_057709105.1 of Streptomyces sp. bgisy100. Lineage (NCBI taxonomy): Bacteria > Bacillati > Actinomycetota > Actinomycetes > Kitasatosporales > Streptomycetaceae > Streptomyces > Streptomyces sp. bgisy100. The sequence goes on along the minus strand of NZ_JBYITE010000002.1, from coordinate 45,420 downwards.
CAAGGGCACCCGCGCCGTGGCCGGGTCCCGGCACGGCGTCGTCATCGGCACCCCGGCAGGGCGGACGGAGTACACGGACCCGCACACCGGCAAGAAGGCCACCTGGGATTACGCCACCTGGACCGGCCCCGCCCGCAGGCTCGCCACCCCCGCGAGCGAGCTCGTGGCCTCCTGGAACGCCCACGCCCCGGCCGGCACCTGGATCCTGGTCGAACTGCGCGGCACCTACTCCGACGGCACCAACACCCCCTGGTACGTCATCGGCCGCTGGGCCGCCGGTGACGGGGACATCCGGCGCACCTCGCTGGACGACCAGACCGACGGCAGAAGCACGGTCTGGACCGACACCCTGTCGATCGACGACACCGCGAGCGGCCTGCGCATCGCCTCGTACCGGCTGCGGCTCACCCTCTACCGCAAGCCCGGCACCGGCAGCACGCCGAAGGTCTGGCGGCTCGGCGCGATGGCGTCCGACATCCCCGACCGCTTCACCGTGCCGGCCTCCACGCCGGGGCAGGGCGCGGGGAAGGAGCTGAGGCTCCCGCGCTACTCCCAGAACATCCACATCGGGCAGTACCCGGAGTACGACAACGGCGGCGAGGCCTGGTGCAGCCCGACCTCCTCGCAGATGGTCATCGAGTACTGGGGCCGCAAGCCGACCAGGGACGACCTCGCCTGGGTCGAGCCCGAGTACGCGGACCCGCAGGTCTGCCACGCCGCCCGGTACAGCTTCGACTACCAGTACGCGGGCTGCGGCAACTGGCCCTTCAACGCCGCCTACGCCGCCACCTACCGGGACATGCAGGGTGTCGTCACCCGGCTCGGCTCCCTCGGCGACGTGGAGAAGCTGATCGGCGCGGGCATCCCCGTCATCACCTCCCAGTCCTTCCTCAAGGAGGAACTGGACGGCGCGGGCTACGGCACGGCGGGCCACCTGATGTGCCTGGCCGGCTTCACGGCAGCGGGCGACGTGATCGCCCACGACCCCGCCGGCAGCAGCAACGACGACGTGCGGCGGGTGTACAAGAGGCGAGAGTTCGAAAATATTTGGCTGAGGACCAAGCGGTACGGGGCGGACGGCAAGGTCAGGAGCGGTTCCGGTGGTGTCTGCTATCTCTACTGGCCGGCTAAGCCAGCACCAACTCAGCGCCAGGTACTCGCCGAGTTGGGAATCCGCTGAGGATGGGCTGCCCCAGGGTGGCCTCGATGACCTGACGGCAGCGTTCACTCCCGTCGAGGTCGGGTGGCCGTAACGGTCCACCGCCGTGTCGGCCGCGCCGGAGCCGGTTGCGGATCTGGTCGGTTCGTTCCGGGATGGTGTGGCCGATGCCGCGACGCCTGAGCCGGGTCCGGATCGCTGTGGAGCTGTAACCGTTGTCGCCGATGACGTGATCGGGCCGGTACGGGGCCGTCCCGGGTGTCCCGGGCCGATCCGGGACACCCGGATCGGCCTGTTGCGACTGGCCTCCTGTTCCCCCAAGCGTCACCCTGAAGAGTCGAAGTCACCATGGGCGCGCTCGCCACGGCGTGCACAGCGGGTGAGTGCTTTGCCCAGTTCCTCGAGATCGATGGGCTTGGTGAGGTAGTCATCCATCCCGGCTTCGATGCAGGGATCCCGAGCGCCCTCCATCGCGTTGGCAGTGACTGCGACGATGTATGGGCTCCCCTCGCCCGGCCAACGCGAGCGGATGCGCTGGGTCGCCTCCAGTCCATCCATCTCTGGCATCTGCACGTCCATGAGTATCACGTCGTAGGGCTGACGTTCGAGCGCCGCCAATGCCTCCAGACCAGTGCTCGCGACGTCGGCTCGGTATCCGAGTTTGTCCAGCAGCAGTACTGCCAGCCGCTGATTGACCGCGTGGTCTTCTGCGACGAGGATCCGCAAAGTGCCCGGGGGCGCGCTCCGATGCGTTCCAGACGCGCGCTCCACGGCAGACGCGGCACCGGCCGACTTCCCTGTGAAGACGCTGATAATGGTGTCAAAGAGCTGGGACGGCCTGATCGGCTTGGTCAGGTAGGCGGCTATATGGGAGTTGGGGAGGTCGTTGCGCTGCTGGCCGAGCGGAGTCAGCAGGATGATCGGGACGGAGCGATGCTGCTGGGTGGCCTGTACGGTCTCGGTGAGGGTGGGTCCCTTCCTGTCCAGCATCTTTGCGTCAAGGATTCCGAGGTCGAATTGGGCTCCGTCCGAAAGCCACTCGAGCGCTTCGGTCGATGACTCGGTGGAAACCGGCTGCATGCCCCATGACGCCATCTGCGTCGTCAGGATCTCACGGTTGACCGCGCTGCCGTCGACAACGAGCACCCGCTTCCCCGCCAGCTCCGGCTTTGCCCCCGGCACAGGGCCGCGCCGCCGGACGGCTGCGGTCTCACCCTCGACGGTGAAGCGGAACGTCGAGCCCTCACCTTGCTGACTGGATACGGAGATCGTCCCGCCCATGAGTTCGCACAGACGCTTTGAGATGGCCAGTCCTAGACCGGTGCCACCGTAGCGGCGGGTCGTTGAGACATCGACCTGACTGAACAGCTCAAACAATCCGTCGATTCGATGGGGCGCGATGCCGATTCCCGTATCCCGCACAGCAATGTGCCACCGGTACCGCTGGGATGCGGCCGGCCCGGCGCTGGCATCTGCCAGGGGCTCGGCGTCCACCGTCACCACGATCTCGCCTCGTTCGGTGAATTTCACCGCGTTACTCAGCAGGTTGAGCAGCACCTGCCGGAGGCGGGTGGCGTCACCCACCATACCCTCGGGTACGTCCGGGGCGACCAGGCAGGCCAACTCAATGTTCTTCGCGGCTGCCTGGGCGGCCACGAGTTCGAGCGCGGCCTCAACGCACTCGCCGACATGGAACGGCTGGTGTTCAAGCTTGAGCTTGCCGGCCTCGATTTTGGAGAAGTCGAGGATGTCATTGATCAGCGTGAGCAGGGCCTCCGCGCTCTCACGGACGATGCCGGCAAAGTCGCGCTGCTCATGGTCGAGTTCCGTGTCGAGCAGCAGTCCGGTCATGCCGATGATCGTGTTCATTGGCGTGCGGATCTCGTGGCTCATCGTCGCCAGGAAAGCGCTCTTGGCGTTGTTGGCGCTCTCTGCTGCCTCCTTCGCCTGCTGCAATGCCTCCTCGGCGCGTCGCTGGGACGTGACGTCCGAGAAGGCGACAACTGCCCCACGGACTTCCCCCTTCTCGCTGATCGGGTAAGAGGTGCAATCCACAGGGAAGACAGCTCCGTTGCGCCGTCTGAACATTTCCCCCTCGGTCTGGCGCCCACGACCGGTCCGATACGCCGCACAGATCGGGCATTCCTCGATCGAGCGGGGAGGGCCGTCGCGGTGGGTGTGGCTGCACAGCTCGTGCATGTGCTTGCCCACCAGAAAGTCGGGTTCGTATCCCAATATGTCGGCTGCGGCCTTGTTTGCGAAGGTGCAGTTTCCTTGGAGGTCGGTAGCGTAGATACCTTCCGCGGTCGATTCCAGCAACAAATTGACGTTGCGTGCCGCAGTCTCTGCACGCATACGGTCCACGACCCGGCCGAGCTGGGTACCTATGTTTCCCATCAGGTCGAGCAATGCCACGTCGGGCTCAGCCGGCTGGAACGCGAAAAACTCCAGCACGGCGACGACTTCGTCGCCCACCAGCACGGGGAATCCCATGGCGGCATGCACACCGATGTCGTCCGCGTGTCCGACTCGGGAAAATTCGGGGGCCTTGGTCACATCGACGATCCACGCAGCCTTCCCGCTGGCAAATACACGTCCGGGCAACCCTATTCCCGGGGGCAGCGGGCCGGCTTCCCTCGCCTGCCGGAATGACCGAAGCTCTGCGGAGTCGTCGGAGTGCCAGATCTGCGAGGGGACCAGCTTGGCGCCCTCGGCCTGTGCCGCATCAGGGGCGAGCCAATATGCATGGCCCACCTGCCAGCCGGTGTAGCTGCAGACGAGGTCGAGGACAACCTGCGTCGCCTCAGTCAGGTCAGCTGCCTCGTTGGCGGTGACCGCGACGCGTTGCAGCAGCTCGAGCTCTCCGGTTCGGAGCCGCACCCGCTCAGCCATGCCGTTGAAGCGCGTGGCGAGTGAGCTGATCTCGCTCATGCCTCCGACCGGCGCACGCACTCGCAAGTCGCCCTCGGCGATGCGCGCGGTAGCGTGGTCGAGCATGGTGACCGGACGGATGATCGATCGCCGCGCCACCACCGCGACGACCGCCATACCGCACAGCATCACCAGTGCGACGCCGACCGCAGCTGAAGAGTATGCAGTGGCCCCGCTGACTGCCTGCGCGGTTTCTCGGTGTGTACGCACGTCGACCAGCTCGAATACGCGTCCTATCGGTTGCATGATCTGAGCCTTGGCGTGATGGTAATCCGCGCTGTAGAGCAGTGCGCCGGCCCTGTCTCGGCCCGCAGCTGCCCTGGACGTTCCAGCGGTGCTTTCGATCTCGGCGAAGGCTGTCTCTTCGATGCGCGCCAGAGCGTCGGAGCGCGACCGCGCCGTCTTGAGCAGACTCAATTCTTCACCGGTGAACCCTGCCCGCGCGGCCAGCGTATCGAAGCTGACGGCCGGTCCAGAGGAAGTGGGCCGCCGTCCGGTGTCGGTGACCACGTCCCAGTAGACACGGTCGTACTGCTCGGGGCGCGGGGCTCTACCGTCACGAATAGCCAAGATCTCGACGAAGTAGTCCCGGTAGAGTGATTTTCCGGTGACCGCGTACGTCCTTGCCATGCGGGTCAAGTCATCGGAAGTCTGGCGCAATTCGTCGGCCAGGCGCAGCGATTCCGACCGCCGGCTCTCGGCCCGTGCAGCGTCCTGCATGCTCTGCGCAGCAACCACGCTCAGCGTAAGCACAACGGCAAGCAATAGGGCATTGACCACGACGAAGACACGTACGAGCATGCGGAGCGACACACTCACACGCCGCCCCACAGAACGCTTCATCGCCACCACTCCTCCGACAGGACACGCCCCGGCGCATCTGTCGATCTCGGTGTGCAGCAGGCTCTCACGCCCGAATGAGCCAGGTGCCATTTGCCGATTCCCAGGGTATCCAACCGGTGACCGGTGCAGCGGGTCGGTGAGCTCCCGTGGCGAGCTTGTACACGATTGCGGGTGGGGCATCGAGTTCTTGATCTGATCATGATGAGGAACCGCGCCTCGGGCAGGGAGGATCAAAATCTCGGGATCCCCGCCGTATCGGCCAGGGTGATCGCTGGACTCGAGGCCGAGAGGGACCGTTGTGGCACAAAACGGCAGCAGGCCGACGGTGCCCGGCAAGCAGGCGGGCTGCGGGCGCCGGCGCGAAGCACTGGCCGGCCTTCGGTGACGGGCGCCTGGCCACTCTTCTATCGGTCGGCGTGAGGATCATCTGGGGGCCATGATGCCAGGGGGGAGCAGTGGTCCAGTACGGCTCTCAGGTCATTCAGGTGGAGTGGTTTGCTGATGAAGTCATCCATTCCTGCGGCCAGGCAGGCCTCGTAGTCTTCGGCCATTGCGCTGGCTGTCAGTGCCACGATTCTGGGGCGTCGATGCGCGGGAAAATCCTGATGGATCTTCCTGGAGGCTTCGAGCCCACTCATCATGGGCATGTGGACGTCCATGAGGACCACGTCGTATATCTCCTTGCGGAGAGTGTTCACAGCGTCGACACCGTTTTCAACGGCGTCTGCGGTGTATCCGAGTTTCTGCAGCATGCGCAGGACCAGCTGGCGGTTGACGCTGTTGTCCTCCGCCACCAGGATCCGCAGCCCGGTCATCCCCGGGGGTGCCTGCTGCGTCGGCTGGGGCGACGTGGGAGAGGGAGCCTGTTTTTCCAGGAGAATGTCACACAGCTCGGCATGCAGCAGCGCTGCTTTGACGGGCTTGGTGTGGTGGGCAAAGAACATGACCATGTCCTCGGCGCTCACATCCGGCTCGCCCAGGGAGGTCATCAGCATCAACGGCAATGCCTTGGCATCCCGGTAGCGGCGGATCTGGCGCGCGAGCAGGACACCGTCCATGTTGGGCATCTGCATGTTCAGGATCGCGACGTCGAATGGATCCCCTCTGCTGATCCATCGGGCGGCTTCGGATGGCAATCCGGTGTTGCGCACCCGCATGCCCCAGGTCTCCGCCTGGCGGGTGAGGATCATGCGGTCGATGGGGTTGCCGTCAACGACCAGAAGCCGTTTGGCCGTGAGCTGGATCGTGTCCTTGGCTCGCTTGCGGCGCATCTCCGCAGGAACTTCCCGGGTACGGATGGTGAAGTGGAATTTCGATCCCTGGCCAACTCCGCTCTCGGCCCAGATCGAACCTCCCATGAGTTCGGCCAGTCGTCGGCTGATGGCCAGGCCCAGCCCCGTGCCGCCAAACCTGCGGGTGGTGGAGCTGTCCAGCTGTTCAAATGGCTGGAACAGCTTTTCAACGCGATCCGGCGGTATTCCGATGCCAGTGTCACGTACGGTGAAGTGCAAAAGAAAGCTTTTGTGGCCGGAGGTGCCGTTGTCGCCATGCTTGGCCGAGAAGTACCGGACGTGCAGCGCAACCTCTCCCGATTGGGTGAATTTCACTGCGTTGTCGAGCAGGTTGATCAGGATTTGGCGGATGCGCACACCGTCCCCCAACACCTCGTCCGGCAGACGTGGGTCGATGACGTACCTCAGTTCCAGGTCTTCTTTTTCGTCCGCGCGAGCCATGATGACATTGAAAGCGGATTCAATACATTCGCCCAGGTTCAAGGGAATGTTTTCGAGGTCGAATTTCCCCGCCTCGAACTTGGAGAAGTCAAGGATGTCGTTGGTGATCGCCAGTAGATTGTCTGCGCTGTTACGGACGATCTCCGCGAAGTTGTGTTGCTCTGTGGTGAGGGGGGTGTCAAGCAGGAGTTCCGTCATGCCGATGACCGCGTTCATTGGAGTTCTGATTTCGTGACTCATCGTCGCCAGAAAGGCACTCTTCGCGCGGTTGGCTGATTGGGCAGCCTCCATGGACAGCCGAAGCGCAACAGCCCGCTGCCGTTCTTCCACGCGCCCCAGCTGTGTGGCGAGATTGGCAATCAGAGTCCGGGTGGATTCGCTGAGAGGGGAGGCCTCGGTGGTCAAGAATTCCAGAACGACGGCCACTTCGTTGTCCGTCATCACCGGGAATGCCATGACCCCTGCGATGCACGGCTCACCGGCAGCTCCGGATGTGATGCCGTTCTCCGTAGCGACGGGCTGAGGGCACACAGGTTCGCGCGAGGCAAGTGCAGCCCGCGCGGCCGACGAGGGCCCGGCAGTGAACCGATGCCGCTGCGTAGCGGCTACCGCTTGTTCTTCCACATGCCGAGCCGCAGGAGGGCCCAGCTCGGGGACACTGTCCGGCCCTTTTGACACCACCGGGTACGCCTGCCCGACCGGCCAGCCCATCTGACGGCAGACCAGCCTCAATACCGTCGACAGCGCCTCGTCCCTGTTTGTCGTCTCATTGGCCGCGGCGGACACGGCCTGGAGGAGACTCAGGGATTCCGTCCGCCGTTTCAGTTCGGCTGTGCGATGGCGGACCTGCTGTTCGACAGCTTCGTAGCTTTCCTGAAGACGGTCGGCCATGGTGTTGAATGCGATTGCCATTTCGCCGATCTCGTCCTGGCTGCTCACTTCAGCCCGCCGCGTCAGGTCGCCTTCAGCGAGGATGTGCGAGGCCCTGGACACCTCAGACACATTGCGGGTGATGCGCCGGGACATGAGTGCCGCGATCGTCGCCGTTGTTGCCATTGCCGCGCCGATGGCGGCGAACGCAATCGCCCGGCGTTCTGCGAAACCGTCCAGACGGGCCCGCAGCATCACGTCTTCCTGGTCGAACATGGCTCGCCACAGCGACGAGTTCGCCTGTGAAGCCCGAGAAGCCAATGTCGCATACCGGGCGGCTGTCACCGACGGGTTCACGGGGCGAACGGCTTGGTCACCTGTTGCGCTGTTCAGCGCCCCCGTGCTTCGTTCCGCACTGCGCAGCAGTGGGTCCAGGACGGGTCGAAGCTGCTTGTTGTCATTGAACGCACCAGTACTTTCAAAGGCCCTGTCGAGCTGCCGGCGCAGTTCGGTGGTGTCCTGGGCCACGAACCCCGCTTTCTGTGCGAGCTCTCTCCGATCGGCCGAATTGAGGGCACCGTCGCGCAGTCGCGCCTCTGCGGTGTCGCCGAGGGTGGAAATCCGTTCCATCAGTCTGGGCTCGGTCAGGAGCAGACCGGCCATGGTGTAGTAGGTGTCCAAGTCCGGGTCGAGAATGATCTTGGATGTGTCGCCTATGTAGGAGTACTGCTGCAGCAAGCGGGAAATGAGCCGAGTGTCGGCCGCGGCCGCAGTCCGCGGCGAGGGGGTGGCCTTGATCTTGGCCCACTGGTCGGCCATGGCCGACGGTAGCTGTGCCGTCCTGCCGGCACCGGCCATCTTGCCGTGCGTGGTCTGCAGACGCTCCCCCAACCGATGGTTCGCGGCAGCCAGGTCGGAGAACAGCCCGTCGATCCGCCTTTCCAGCAGCTGTGTCTGATGCGCGGCAGGCGGTTCCTCCATGGCGCGACGAGAGAGCGTCCGGTGCTGCAATACGTTCTCGATCAGACCACTCAGGGGGCGCAGGTACTGCGTCCCCGCCAATTCATCGCGGGCGAAATTGATCCCTGAGTTCTGCTGATTCAGGAGGAAGAGAGATGCGAGTACCAGAGGGAGCATAAACGCCACCCAGATAGCAGCGAGCTTATGCCATATCCGTGGCCTGAACCGTCGACGTCTCTCGCGCGGCATCTCGTGCGTTCCCCGCGGGTGCGCCCAGGTCTGTTCCGGGCCCTCGCCGGAAACCGCAGCGTGGCGGCTCTTCATCGCCCTCCTCCCGCGATCAGATCTCCCGCGGCCGGTTACTGGGCGCCGCCACGGGGGGCAATCTCATGTCGAAGGTCCACCAGAGCCTGTCGAGCGTGCCTGTAGGCGGCTTCGGTGCCCTGTGCGGCCGACTCAGTGCCCTCGGGCAGTTCGCCATGTGCTGAGAGTTTCTCCAGCTCCTGACACAACGGCCCCAGCTGCTCGAGCCCGAAAGTCCTGCTGAGCGATTTCAGCGTGTGCGCGGCACGGTGCACCTGTTCTGTCTCGTTGTCCTGGATCCCCTGGTGGATCTGGTCGATCAGCTGGGGAGAGTCTTCCAAGAACGTATTGACGAGCTCTATGACGAACGGAGCGTCGAGCGAGTGCACCAGCTCCTGCACGACCTGCGGATTCAGCACGGGTGTGGTGGGCATGCTTTCGTCCTCCGATCAGAACGCCGGCCTGGTAGCGGCACTCCAAGGACCAGCACGTGGCGGTCAAGGAGTTTTCGAGCTTGATCGGTTCACTTCGGGTGACCCCTTCTCGTCATGTATACGGGGAATCACTGAGCGCAGACGCCGGGGTACGGCCTGTGGATCACCGGCCCGGTGCCATCGGGCCTGAACCGCACGTCGAAGGCTCGGTCCAGGGGGACTGCGTCGGCTCACGGCCTTGTCGGGATGATGCGTTGTACAGCTCGGGCGCATTCGCCCAGGCGGTCGTCACGGCCGGCGATGGAGCGGAGCGGCTCGGGGTCGAACGCGCCCTTCTCACTGTTGAGGGCTTCGATCAGGACACCGAGTTGGATGTGGCAGTCCGCCTCCATGGCCGTGAGGCGTTTGCGCAGCAGGATGCCGTTGATGCGGGCCATGAGGAGGAGGGAATTGAGAGGTTTGGGGAGGTAGTCCTCTGCGCCGAGTTCGAGGCATCGGACGACGCTGTCCATGTCGTCGAGCTGGGAGATCATGACGACCGGTGTGTCGCGCAGGGCGGGGTCGCTCTTCATGAGCTCCAGCGTGGTGTACCCGTCCATCTGTGGCATCAGGATGTCGAGCAGGACGACGTCGAAGGTTTCCGTGCGCATGATGCCCAGTGCCTGGTGTCCGCTCTCGGCGGCCTCTGTTTGGATCCCATTGATTTCCAGCCGGTACGTCACCATCATGCGGTTCGTCCGGTCGTCGTCGACAACCAGCACGCGGCCTCGTTCCGGGGTCATGGTGTGAGCTCCACTGCCAGGGCTTTGCGGACTTTCCAGGGCGTTTCACTTCATCTCATGCGGACCCGGGCCGTGATTGAGCTTCGGAGCAGACTTCCTCTGGGTCGGGGAGCTGCTCGGCCAGCTGGCGCCGGTTCCTGATGTCGAGTTTGCGATAGGAGCTGGCCAGATGGGCCTCGACGGTCTTGTGCGTGACGAACAGGGTTTGGGCGATCTCGCGGTTGGATCTGCCGGCGGCGGCCAACTCCACGACACGCCGTTCACTGGGGGTGAGGGCGTCGACGCCGACGGCAAGGGCGCTGCGAGGGCGGGCCCCGCACGCCTTGAGCTCGGTGTTGATCTGTTGGACGAGCGGCTCTGCTCGACAGCGGCAGGCAATGTCCCAGGCCTCGTTCAGGACGCGCCGGGCGTCTTTGCGTCGGCCGGCGCGGCGTAGCGCAGCGCCGTGTTCCGCGGTTGCCTTTGCGTGTTCCAGGCGAGCCGGCGAAGACCGGAGCCGGTCAACGGCCTGCTCAAGGAAGGCCGTCCCTTTCTGGCCGCGGTGAACGAGTCCGGCGATGCGCAAGGCTCGTCCGCGGGCCAGGGGCGCGCCCCACTCGCGGGCCAGTCGCAGTTCCTCCAGAGCCAGCGACTGCGCTTCCTCTTCCCGGTCCATCTGATGCAAGCACAGCGCGGCCTCGGACTGCCACGGCAGGACCGCGGGATTCTGCCCACCGGCCGCCACGAAGGCCTCTCCTGCGGCCAATGCGGCCTCAAGGGCGTCTCCTGGCTTCGCCCGCAGACGCAGCAGGCGGGCACGGCGCAGCAGAAGGTGATAGATGAGGCCGGTGAAAGGGACCGCATCGCCTTCCAGGGCCCAGTCCAGCGCTTGCTCGGCTTGGTCCAGGCTGCCTCGCTCAATGAGGATGTCGGCCAGGAACGAGCCGAGGAGCAGACGGTGCAGGCTGATGCCTGCGGTCTCGACTGCGTGCACGGCTTCGCGGGCATCGGCTTCCGCTTCGGTCAGGGTGCCCCTGGCCAACCGGGCCAGCGCGCGGTAGGTCAGGGCGGCAGTCAGGGTGCTGGTTGACCCTTCCTTGTAAGCCTGGGTCACTGCCTGGTCCAGGCCGACGAGTGCTTCCGGCCGGTCGGCGCAGATCAGCACCCACCACGCCAGGGCCAGTGGTGCGGTGCCGATGGCTCGCTGAAGCAGTTCCCCGTCCTGTATGGCCCGCAGCGCCCGCGGAACAGCGCGGGGGTCGCCGACGACGGCATCGTGCCCGGCGATAACGCAATCCAGGAGTTTTCCTCCCAGGGAGGGCCCTGGCCCCAGCAGCCGCTGCTCGCCCACCTCGCGCAGGATGTCCTGCCGCATGTCGGGGGCGGCCGGTTCGAAGAGGGGGACGGAGAGGATGCCGGCCTGCAGCCTGGTGGTGAGGTCCGGGGCATCGGGCGGCAGCTGGCCCAGGGCCCGGCGCCACACCTCGAGGGCTTCAGGAATGCGCTGGGACAGCAGCAGTCCGTTGCCCAACAGGTTGGCGATCGCGGCCCGGTGACGGACGTTGTCTGCCAGGGGCAAAGCTTGCTGCAGATAGCCCACGGAGGCATCGGTGTCAGTGAGCTGCAAGGTGCTCCCCAGCTGATGCAGGACCTCCAGGCGCTCGTGGGGGATCGACGCCTCGCTGAGGGCCCGCCGAAGGTAGGTCGCGGCGGCATGAGGAGAACCCCGGCTGCGGGCGTCGCGGGCAGCACGCAACAGAATCGAGAGCAGCTCGGGCTCCCCGGAGGGCGGCACGCGCAGCACGTGCGCGGCTGCCTTCTCCGCCTCGGCTCCGGACCGGGAGAGCAGCTCGGCGGCTCGACGGTGTGCGGCACAGAGTTGCTCGGGGGCGATGGCCTGATAGATCGCAGCCTGGACCACCGGGTGGGTGTAGCCGATCGGCTTGGTCGCTCCCTGCTCGGATCCGGCACGGAGCAGCTCGATACGCTGTAGATCAGCCGTGGCTTGCATCGCCGCACTCAAGGGCAGCTCCGCCAGTGCCGCGGCCTCCGCCAGGGGAACGTTCCCGCCCAGAACGGCCACCGCCCGGGCGAGCGCCAGGTCATGGGCCGGGAGGCGATCAACCCACAACGACACCCAGCGGGCGACCGCGCGCGGCCCCAGAATGGTGACCTGCGTGGCATTGGCCGCTATCGGCGCGACACGCTCGGCCAGCAAGGTGGCAGCCGTCTCCTTGAGTAGCAAGGGGTTTCCTCCTGTGGCGCTGTGGCAGGCGGCCAGGAAGGCATCCTCCACATGCTCTCCTGGCGCGGCCCTGGCGAACTCCTCTCGCACCAGGCTGGAGGCAGCAGCCGCACTCAGCGCCTTCGGGCGCAGCACCTGGCAGGTGGGGTCGGTGACCATCCGATCCAGCAGGTGCCGGTCTGCTGCGGGCACGTTGGGGCGCAGGGCCACGATGATGCACAGCCTGAGGGTGTCCAGTCGTGGCAGCAGGTGGACGAAGAACCGCAGCGAGGCGACGTCCGCCCAGTGAATATCGTCCACCACCAGCACCAAGGGTTGCTGGTCGCACAGGTTGCAAGTGAGCCACAACAGTCCGTGACGGACTGCGAAGTCACGCTCGGCGATGGTGCCGTCAGCGGTGACCGGCCCGAAGACGGGAGCGGCCTGGCCGGCCGCACCGGAGAGCAGCTGTTCGCGCCGCTCAGGACCTTCGGCAGCCAGCAGCGGCTCGAGCAACTGCCGCACGACACTGAAGGAGAACTCGCGCTCCAGTTCGACACCGCGGGCGGTAGCCACACAGAACGCGGGCGGCGCAGCGATCGTGCGGATCTGAGCGAGCAGGCTGCTCTTGCCGACACCCGCCGGCCCTTCGACGGCGGCGAGTCCGCCTCGTCCGGCCTGGGCCAGTGTGACCAGCCCGCTGAGAGCGCTGATCTCGGTGTCGCGCTCGTACAGAGCGCCGGTCCGCTCCACGCTGCCAGTGTATGCCGGGCAAGGGACAGGCCCCCCGCTCCGCTGCGCCCCCTTTCTCCGCACGGCGCCGCTGTAAGCGTCGAGAGGTGGCCAAGGCAGGTGACCGGCTGAGCTCAGAAGTCAGGAAATGACACGCGGGACGCCTCCACGGGCCTTCGCCGGGGCTCGAACGGACCGGTCCTTGCGTCCGCCGGCTTCTGACCGTTCCCGGCTGCCGGCCGGCCGGAAGGCGGGAACGGTGCGCGGGGGCCCCGGCGATATTGGGGGCGAAGGCCGGCGGACGGTGTGGGGCGAAGGCTGGGCCTGGACTTCGCGGGTCACCGTTTCAGGCCTGTGGCCAGCCGGTTTGCCTGATGTCGGTGTCGAGAGATCGGGGAGGCGGAGTCGACGCCGCGTGTGATCTGGACGGTGGGCGGGTCGGTGACGCCGCCGATCCGCAGGGTGAGTTCGCCGAGGTGCACGAACCGCGAAGTGCGGGACTAGGGGGTTTCCCTAATGTCCCGAGTTCGTGCAGCGCCTAGAACGGGCCACGTAACACTGTCGCCCTGATGGGAGGATCATGATGAACCGCCTCTCGCACCCCGGTCCTCCGCTGTCACTGGAGATCCAGTACCGTCCCCGGACGCTGCCCAGGGGTGCTGTCAGTCGGTGGTCGTGCACCAGGATGGGTGCCCTCAGCCGCACCACCCCACCGCAGCAAGCGCCTGCCAGGCGCCACGCCCGGCAGATGCTTGTCGGCCGGGGAGCCGAGGCGGGGAGATCCTCGGCGCCGTACCGGCGATCTCGGAGCTGGTCGCCCACGCGGCGCATTCTCCCCTGTGAGGTCCGGGTCGCGCTCTCCCCTTTGGAAATGGAAGCCTGAAATCCTTTTCCTTGGCGGGGTGAAAGCATGAAATCACTCAGATGGCACTTCTGGTGGTTTCGCCTCTCTGTGGATAGTAGGTATGGGGTCATGAAATTCACCGCAGCCAATGGTTCTGTTCCCAAGGTGGCGATGTATCTGCGTTGCTACCCCCGCGACACATGGCAGCTGGCCACCCATCAGGAGGCCCTGGCCGATTACGCACGACGACAACTGGGAGTGCCTGAGCCGATCGTGTTCATGGACAACGGTTTCAGCTCCCGAGTGCCGCTCCCTGCTCTGGGAAGTCTGGTCAGCAGTGTGGAGTCCGGTGTCTACGACGTGGTGCTCGTGGTCGGCCTGTTCGCGTTCTCCCTCGACGGTGGCAGCGCCGGCAAGGTGGTCAAGCGTCTGCAGGGCGCCGGCTGCGAGGTGGTGGAGATACCGCCCCCCCACATGCCGCAGCCAGCTTGTGCCCATGCTGTCTGAATCAGGCCCTGCCCGGAGGGAATGGGTTGGCCGGACGATCTCGTTGGCCAACGGTGCCTGCTCAGTGCTTCGGCCACGCAGCAGCGGCCGAAGCTTCGGGCCGCAGCGCATTGAGAATGCTGCCCGATGAGCGCCGGGGCCCAGTGAGGTTCCATTGCGGCACCGAAAAATCGGAACGAGATCAAGAATGTGATAACTCATCCGGGCTCGCATGGGCGCCGGCCCGCTTGCCGCGTCCGTGGCGTGCCTGATATTCGCGGCAATTGCTCCCCGAACGCCGCGATCAAATTCCGCTGACTGCGGCGCCCGCCCGGCCGCCCCGGCGCCGGCCGCGGGCGTGCTGTGAAGAACAGTGTCCACAACGATCATGCCTGCGCTTGGTGCAGAACCCGAGGTCCGGCCTACGGACGGTTCCGGCGAGCTTCGTGGCGGAAGTGCAGGCCGGTGCTGTCGCCGCGCAGCCCCGAGTCCCCGGCACCGTTGCTCGCGGCCGAGCCGGAACGGCGGACCCGCCGCCGCGGCGGCCCGGGGACAGGGCGGAGCCGCGACTCGTATTCCGGCAGGGCGAACGAGGCCGGCCGCACGCACGGGGCCGCCGCGGAGAACCGCCGTGGCTGCTCGCAGACCATGCCCGGCCGTGCTTCCCTGCCCTTGAAACCAGGCTCTCACTGCACGACACCGCCCACCTCTGGGAGCAACTCCTGCACTCCGGTCCGTGGGCAGGGCCCCGTGATCACGCCTCCCGGCTCGTGCCCGGGCCAGTCCGCCGGAGCCGGAGGGCGGCCGTCGAGGAGCGGACTAGCCGATCGGCAGCAGCCCGATACCGTGGACCGGGAGGACCCTGTGGCGGTCGGCCCCGGAGCGCTCAGGAGGTGGGCGTTGGCAAACACGGACGAGGGCTCGGTGAGGCTGCCACAGCTGAGGCTGGACGAGCTCCAGAGCAGGCTGGACGCCGCACGCGGCGCCCGGGACCGGGTGCACCACCTGCTCGAGGCCGTGCTGTCGGTGGGAAGGGAACTCGACCTCGAGCACGTGCTGCGCCGTATCGTCGAGGCGGCCGTCGCGCTGGTCGACGCCCGGTACGGAGCGCTCGGGGTCATCGGGCCCGACGGCAGGACTCTGGCCCAGTTCCTCACGGTGGGGCTCACCGACGAGCAGATCATTGCCATCGGGCCCTACCCGTCCGGCCACGGCATCCTGGGCGAGCTGATCCGGCACCCCGAGCCCCTGCGCCTCTCCAAGATCTCGGAGCACCCGGCCTCCTACGGCTTTCCGCCGAACCATCCGCCCATGCGCTCCTTCATGGGGGTACCGATCCGGGTGCGGGACCAGGTGTTCGGCAACCTCTACCTGACGGAGAAGGCCGGCGGCGGCGACTTCGACGACGAGGACGAGGCCGTGCTGTCCACGTTGGCCGTGGCCGCCGGGGTGGCCATCGACAACGCCCGGCTCTACGAGGACTCCACGCTGCGGGAACGGTGGCTGCGGGCGACCGCCGAGGTCACCACCAGCCTGATGTCCGGGAGCCCGCCGACGGATGTGACGCATCGGGTGGCGGTGCTCGCCAAGGAGATCACGGGCGCCGCGCTCGCGGTCATCGCCGTCCCGGTGCCCCGGGAGGACTCCCTGACCGTCGAATGCGCCGTGGGGGAACAGGCCGACGAGCACCGCGGTCTGACGATTCCCATGGAGGGCGGACTCCTCGGACTCGCCTGCACCTCGAGCCGGCCGGTCTTCAGCCCGGACGTCGGCGCGGACCCCCGGGTCCGCGTGGGCCCGTCCCGCTACGTCGGGCTCGGACCCGCGGTGGCGCTGCCCATCACGTCCGGCGACACCGTCCGCAGTGTCCTCATGCTGCTTCGGGACCGCGCGGAGCCGGAGTTCTCGGAGCAGGAGACGCAACCACTCGTCGGCTTCGCGAGCCAGGCGGCGCTCGCCATGGAGCTGGTGGAGCGCCGGAGCGCCGCGGAGCAGGTCGCACTCCTCGAGGACCGCGACCGGATCGCCCGCGACCTGCACGACCTGGCCATTCAACGGCTCTTCGCCACCGGCATGACGCTGCAGAGCGCGGCCCGCCTGATCGAGCACGCGGGAGCCGCGGAACGCGTCCAGCGAGCCGTGAGCGATCTGGACGAGACCATCAAGATCATTCGTTCGACGATTTTCGGCTTGCGTGCTCCGGAGCCGGCAGCTCGCCACGGGTTGCGGACGAGGGCCGTCCGGACGGTCGAGGAATGCGCCGCCGCGCTCGACTTCGCGCCCAGCCTTCGGATGGAGGGGCTGCTGGACACCGAGGTTCCCCGGGACGTGGCCGACGAAGCCGTGGCGGTCCTGGCCGAGGCACTGTCCAACGTGGCCAGACACGCCCATGCCGACCGCACTGATGTGGCGGTCGTCAACGAGGGAGGGTTTCTCACGGTCACGGTGTCGGACAACGGTGTCGGCGCGGCCGGGGCGGGGCACCGACGCAGCGGCCTGCGCAATCTCGAGGAACGAGCGGCGCACTGCGGCGGGGAGCTGCTGCTGTCCACCCCGCGTGCCGGAGGAACCGTACTGACGTGGCGCGTGCCGCTCTCCCGGCCCGACTGACGGGCACCGCCTCGGTCACGCGTTCCCCGCAGGACGACCGCACGGCCGTCCGGCACGAAGCACCAGCGTGCCCTCGGCGGGAGCTCGTGGGCGTTCACCGGGTGCGGAGGGGGGCCGGCCCCTTCGCGGAGGCCGAACGGCCGCGGCTGCCGGTGCCGGTGCCGGTGCCGGTGCCGGGAGCACAGTGCTCACGGGGGCAGGGAGAGGTGCCGGGGGCCCTTCGGCCCTCCAAGGAGTCCGGGAGCCCCTGTGCCCCGACCGGCGGCCGGGGACAAGGTGGTGACGTGAGGAAAGTGAGGGAGGTCCGATGCGAGCCTTCGTGTACCACGGCCCGGGCCGGGCCGCCTGGGAACCCGTGCCGGACCCGGTGATCGAGGAACCGTCCGACGTGCTGGTCCAGGTCCACACCACGACCGTCTGCGGAAGCGATCTGCACATCCTGGAGGGCGAGCTGCCCGAGGTGCGAGCCGGCACCGTCCTGGGACATGAAGCCGTCGGCGAGGTGGTGGAGGCGGGCCGCGAGGTCCACGGCCTGAGGGCGGGCGAACGTGTCGTCGTCTCGTGCGTGTCCGCCTGCGGGCGCTGTCGGCCCTGCCACGACAACGCGTTCGGCCAGTGCCGGGGCGGTGGCGGCTGGATCCTGGGGCACCGGATCGACGGCACGCAGGCGGAGTACGTGCGCGTGCCGTTCGCGGATCTGTCCACTCACCGGGTGCCCGGGACGCTGAACGGAGACGCGGCTGTGCTGCTGGCCGAAACCCTGCCCACCGGCTACGAAGTCGGGGTCCGCAATGGGCAGGTGAGCCCCGGCGACACGGTCGTCGTGGTCGGCGCGGGACCCATCGGCCTGGGCGCCGTGCTCACGGCGCGGGTTCTCTCGCCTGCACGCATCATCGCCACGGACCTCTCCTCCGCGCGTCTCGACGACGCCCGTCGCATCGGAGCCGATGCTGCCGTCCTTCCGGGGCGCCTGATCAGCGACCTCGCCGACTGCCCCGGTGCCGATGTCGCCATCGAGGCGGTGGGAGCTCCCGACAGCTTCACCCTCTGCACCCGTGTAGTGCGGTCCGGGGGACACATCGCCAACATCGGCATGCACGAAAAGCCCGCGATGCTGCACCTCGAGGCGTTGTGGCGGAAGAACGTCACCATCAGTACGGGGCAGGTCGACACCTACTCCGTACCGGCGCTGATGGAGATGGTGGTCTCCGGCCGTCTGCGTCCCACCCCGCTCATCACCCACCACTTCGGTCTGCACCGAGTGGCGGAGGCCTACGAGGTGTTCGCCCGGGGGACCGAGACCGGAGCCCTCAAGGTCGTGCTGAACCGGGACTGAGCGGCTCCTGCTTGCCGGGGCGGCGGGTCAGAGAACAGTGATCCGACGGCCGGTGATCCTCAAGGGGACGACGCGGATCCAGAGCCGGCGGTCGCCGCCGGCCCAGGCCGAGGTGCGGGCCCGCTCCGCCAGCCGGTCAGCCGTGGCGGTGTCGGTGACCCGCTCGGCCCGGCCGACGACGAGAACGCTCCACCCCCGGCTGAAGGCCTCGTCGATGTGGTCCACTTCGAACGCCACGTCGGTGCCCGGCTGCGGATCCGCCGAGCTGCCGGGCCGCGTCCGGTAGACGATCTCGTCGTCCACGACCGAGTAGTTGACAGGGGCGACGGCGGGGCCGTCGGCAGTGGCCACGGCCACCCGGCCCACGCCGTGGGTGGACAGGTGCTGCCGGCACTCCTCGGGACTCATGTCCACCAGTTCCGGGTGCCGAGCGGCCTTCCCGAGGCCGGTCGGCAGATCGGTGCCGCCGCCTCGCAGGTCGGCCGTGGTGGTCTCGAGCGCGCCTGCGAGCCTGATCAGGCCGACCGCCCCGGCATCGGCCACCTCTTCCTCCACGTACCGCAGATACCCCGGGTCCATACCGGCCCGCCGGGCCACTTCCTCCCGGGTGAGCCCGAGCTGTTCCCGGCGCAGGGCCACCCTCCTCCCGAGATCGCCGGGGCCGGTCCGGGTGTCCCCCGCCCGGGTGCCCTGCGCCTCGTCGTCGTTCGCCTGCACGAGGATCAGCTCCCTTCTGCTCCCGCGCCGGTCAGGTCCGGGCACGTGCCGGTACGTCGTCGAGTTCGGCACCGAGGTCGTGTTCGACGTCGACGACGCCGTCGACGCTTCTGCACAGACGGACGAGGACGGGCACGAGACTGCTGCGGGCCAGCGTGCCGGTCAGCGTGACCCGGCCGTCCGTGACCTCCAGGCCCACGGCTGAAGGGGGCTCCCCGAGGGTCGCGGAGAGGATCTCGTGTTCGATCTCCTCGCGGATGGCCTGGTCCCGGCGGAGGAAGACCCGGAGCAGGTCGCTGCGGCTGACGACACCGACGAGCCGGTCCGCCTCGTCCACGACCGGCAGACGCTTGACCCCGTGATCGTGCATGACGCGCGCCGCTTCGATCACGCTCCATTCGGACCGCGCCGTCACGGCAGGAGCCGACATGAGCCCCTCCGCGGTCGTCGCCTCGGCCCGGGCCCGCTCCGCCGAGGTCGGACGGGGTTCCAGAAGCAGCCCCGCGGGGTCGGGCTGCCCCGCCTCCTTCCGCAACAGGTCGCCCTCGGATACGACACCCAGCGGGCGGCCTCCCGTGTCGATCACGGGAACCGCGGTGATGTCGTGCTCGGCCAGCAACCTGGCGATGTCCTTGAACGTGGTGCCGGGCCGTGCGCTGACGACCGTGTGGGTCATGAGGTCTGCCACTGTTCGATGCTGCATGTCCAGGTCCTCCGAACGACTGATCGCTCGTGGGTCACGGCTCCTCGGGCGTGGCGCACCCTGCCTGGCGCGGGCCGGTGCCCATGCCGGTCGGCGGAGCCGTTTCCTTCCAGGGTCGCCCCTCCGCCCTCGCTGCCGCACGGGGCCGTCCGGCCCGGGCCCGGGACCGGGTGGCCCGCGCCCTTCCGGGCGGCAACGGACGCGGAGTCGCTACCGGGGCCGGTGGTGGGGGCGGTGATGCTCCGGCTCCGGGTGGGCCGCCTGGGCCTGGGTGGCGATGACCGCGGCCTGGATCCGTCGCTCCACCCCGAGCTTCGCCAGCAGGCGGGAAATGTGGTTCTTGACGGTCTTCTCCGCCAGGTAGAGCCGCTGACCGATCTGCCGATTGGTGAGCCCCTCACCGATGAGGGCGAGAACCTCCCGCTCGCGGCTCGTCAGGCCCGGCAGCACCTCGGGCTCCCGGAGCTCCGGCTCCGGTTCGCGCAGCCGTGCCATGAGGCGGGTCGCCGCGCTGGGATCCAGCATCGACCGGCCCGAGGCGACGGTCCGGACGGCGGAGACCAGATCCGACCCCTCGATCTGCTTGAGCACGTAGCCGGCCGCCCCGGCCATGATCGAATCGAGCAGGGCCTCCTCGTCGTCGAAGGAGGTGAGCATCAGACAGGCCAGCTCCGGCAGGCGCGAGCGCAGCTCACGGCAGACGTTGACCCCGTCCCCGTCCGGGAGCCGCACATCCAGAACCGCGACGGCCGGACGCAGTGCCGGTACGCGTACGAGGGCCTGTTCGGCAGTCGAGGCCTCTCCCACGACGTCGATGTCCGGCTCGTCGTCGAGCAGGTCGCGCAGCCCGCGCCGGACGATCTCGTGATCGTCGAGCAGAAAGACCGTGATCGGGCTCGTCGGGGGGGTACGCGGGCTCTCCGTCATCCACCGCTCCTGTGTCGTCCGCGGAATTCCGGGAACAGCGCGCCCGGCCGCCCCCACGGACGGCCATTGCCGCCCGCCGGCCATCGACGTGGCCCTGCCCCCTTTCAGGGTGCCACTGTCCGGGGCCCGTCACCGCCCACCCGCCTCGGTACGCGCCGGGACCTCCGGCCCGGACCCGGGCCCGGTCAGCCCATGTCAAGCGGATACCGGTCCGGGGAGGCTGGATTCGACACGGGCACGATCGTGTCCGGTTGGGCAGCCGCACCGGAACGGTACCGACGGGACGCGACGACCGTGACGACGCACCACCGGAGGGCGGTGCCCGCGCAGCAGGCCGGGGGCCGGTCTCGATCCGGTGTGGCCCGTCCCGAGGGCGTCCTGGCGGTCGACGCACGGGTGCGCCCGCTGCCCGGCCGTCCCCGTGCCCCCTGTGTGTGCCGACTCCGCTGACGACCGAAAGGAGCAGGCGATGAATCCGCACCATGTGCTGGTCGCCCACGGATCGAGAAACGGCTCGACCGCTGAGATCGCCGAGTGGATCGGGGAGACGCTGCGGGCCTGCGGACCTGCGGCTGACGTGCGGCCCGCCGCCGAGGTCCAGGATGTCGAGGAGTACGACGTGGTGGTCCTGGGAGGGGCTCTCTACGCCGGCCGGTGGCATCGCGACGCGGCCCGGTTCGCCCGCCGTCATCACCAGGCACTGATGTCCCGAGCGGTGTGGCTGTTCAGCAGCGGACC
Organism: Streptomyces sp. bgisy100; assembly: GCF_057709105.1. Classification (NCBI taxonomy): domain Bacteria; kingdom Bacillati; phylum Actinomycetota; class Actinomycetes; order Kitasatosporales; family Streptomycetaceae; genus Streptomyces; species Streptomyces sp. bgisy100. Next base: position 24,109 of record NZ_JBYITE010000002.1, on the reverse strand, counting down.
ACTGGACGCCTCCGCCGGCGAACGGGACATACGCCCTGTCCCCGGTGTCCGCCGTATCGCTGCCCGGCTGGATGCGCTGGGCCATGTCACGTTCGGCGGCCGCCTCGAGGAAGGAGCCAAGGGCATCATCGCCCGCCAGATCCTGAAGGCGGGCCGTGGCGGTGACTACCGGGACCCCGGGAGGGTCCGCGCCTGGGCCCGGTCGATCGCCGCGGAGCTGGGCGCCGCAACCGTTGTCTGACAGGCGCCGCGACCGTTATCCGATCGCTGGCGGAGAGGGTCGAGGCGGAACTCCGCCGCGACCGGAGCGCCGCGACCCGGCGTCCTCGGTCCGCGTCCTTATCCCCGCCCCGTCCGGCCCTGCCCGGACGGGGCCGGACGGACCTTCTACGTGCCCGGCCAGCCCTGGGGGAGGGGAACCCGGCGCCGGACGATGGGGGCAGCGAAGAACGGCCACGTGCTGCGGAAAGGCCGCTTCTCAAGCCGGCACCGGGACGGAGCGACGAAGATGAGACACAGCAGAATCGGCAGCCTCATGGTGACCGATGTGGTCGCGGTCGGGCCGCGGACTCCCTTCAAGAAGGTCGCCAAACTGCTCGCCGAGCACCGGATCAGTGGCGTGCCGGTCGTGGACGACGACGAACGGGTCCTGGGTGTGATCTCGGAGAGCGATCTGCTGGCCCGCCAGGCGGGGAATCCCGCATCGCAACCCCACGATCCTGCGGCCTGGCCCCGCTGGCTCCGTCACCTGACCGGGTTCCGGCGCACGGCCGCCGGCATCAAGGAGCGGGCAGTGACGGCGGAGGAGCTGATGTCGGCCCCCGCAATCGCCGTCCACGCGGCGGACACCATCGCGGAAGGCGCCCGGACCATGGCGAGCCACCGGGTGGAACGCCTCCCCGTGCTCGACGAGGAGGACCGGCTCGTCGGCATCGTCACCCGGCGCGACCTCCTCGAGGTCTTCCTGCGGCCGGACGCGGACATCCGCCGGGAGATCGTCGACGAGGTGTTCGTCCAGGCCATGTGGCTGGCTCCGGACACCGTCGACGTGCATGTGCTCGACGGCGTGGTCACCCTGCGGGGCCGGATGGAGCTCCGGAGCGACACGGAGATCGCGGTGCGCATGGTCCGTCAGCTGGACGGGGTCGTCATGGTCGTCGACGAGCTGGTGAGCAGGATCGACGACACCCGCAGACGGCCCGTCGAGCGGACACCTCAGGGGATCGCCGGATCACCGTCCGCGCCATCGTAGGTGGCCCGCGTGACGGGACCGCCCCGGCCCGAGGGCGTCGGCTCAGCGCGGAACGTCCCATGGGTGAGCGTGGGAGGACGTTTCCCCGGGCCGGGTTCGACGTGCGGGCGGAACCGGCCCGTGATGCAGTGTTGACCGAACCGGGTGCAGGCCGAGAAGCCCGAGGGAGGAGCGATGAGGGGCTCCGAGGAATCCGAAGCGGTCCTCGACCGGGACGGACTGGGCGGGCATCGGGCACGGTGCCACCGAGGCCCCCCGCGGTGTGCTCTACCACCGCTACACCCTCGACGGGAACGGACTGGTCACCGAGGCGGCCCTGGTACCACCGACCGCCCAGAACCAGGGGGCCATCGAGGAGGACCTGCGCCGCATCGTCCAGGCACGGCTGGGCCCGGGGGGCTGCGTCCGAAGAGGACTGACCCGGCTGTGCGAACGGGTCGTCCGCAACCACGACCCGTGCATCTCCTGCGCCACGCACTTCCTCGACGTGAGCGTCCTGCGGGACTGAGCCCCGGCGGGCAGCCCCCGTCGTTCGGCGTGCGGTCGCGTCTCGCTCGGTTGCGCGGGCTCCATGCACCTCCGCGTCCCGGTGTGCGGCGGGCATTTGCTGCTCAGGGCTCGATGTCGAGGACTTCCCGCACCGGTCGTCGGGGTGTCGGGGCGCCTTCCGGACCGTAGCCGAGTCGCAGCACCATCTGGACGTGCCCCGCTCCCGACACCGGGTCCCGCAGGGGCCAGCGCATGTCGGGCCACTCCAGGACCTGGGTGACGAAGGAACTCGACAGGCCGCGCAGCGTGGCCAGGAGCAGCACACGCTCCACCGCCTGGCCGGCCCGGAGCCAGTCCACCGGAGTGTCCTCCGCGGTACTGAGCAGGGCGATGTGCGGATCCTCCTCGAATGCGGCGGCTTCCCGGCCCGGTACCCGGCGCGTACCGGCGAAGTCGCGCACCGGCGCCTTGCCTCCGCGTTTGCGGGGTCCGAAAGCGGAGTCGGGGACGCCCTCGGTCCGTACCCCTTCTGCCGCGGTGCCCGTTCCGGTCCAGCGGGCCAGGTCCTCTCTGCTGCCGCTGTCGGTCAGGTTCCGGGCCTCGGCCTGCTCGGCGAGCTCCAGCACCCACTGCCGGTGCCACCCGGACGGGAAGTCCAGTCGTGCGCCTTCCTGTCGGGCCGCCGCGCGGAGAGTGTCGCGGACGTCGTCCGGAATGGGTGCTGCGGTGAACGGGTGGCGACTGGTGTGCCGGCGGTGGACGGCGGCGTGCAACGCACCGATACCCGTCCGCCCCTTGCCGGGTCCGGTCAGGCGCACGAGGGCGAGCAGGGCCGGGTCCGTCGAGTCCGGGAGCAGGTGGGTCACCGCGTCCCACCCCGCGTACTCCACCGAGACGCGCAGGTTCAGCAGCGCCGCGCCGCACCCCAGATGCAGTGCGCGGGTGTCGGGGTCGGAGTGAGGCATGAACCGGTTGAGATCCGCTCGTAGCTGGAAGGCTCGCCGGCTCCGTGAGTAACGGAAACGCCAGGGCTGGGCGTTGTGCATCGACGGCGCCGCGACAGCGTCCGCGACCATGGCGGTCACACGCTTCTCGTCGACTGGTGGAGCGATCACGGATCCTCCCGGGGCATACCGCATCCGCTGCGGGTCGTTGCCTTCATCATGGTCCCGCCGGCCGCTCGGGCGGATGGGCCGAACGGCCCTCTCCGGGCGCCGGTCGGCGTGCCCGAACCGTCCCCGGACTCGCGACGGCCTGCCGGAGTTGCGGCCCGGGGCGGCACTGCCGTGGAGGGCCTAACCGCGGCCTAACCGCGTTGCGGCACCACCGCGACCGGGCACGCCGCGTGGTGGAGCAACGCGTGTGCCACCCGGCCGAGTTGCAGGCCGAAGTGTCCATGGCGCCGCGGAGCGCCGAGGACGAGCAGCGCCGCTTCCACGGAGGCGTCGGCGAGTACCTTGTGCGCGGGGCCCTCCGCCGTGATCCGCCGCACCACCGCTCCGTCCCGCACCGGTCCCACTCCCCGGAGCGCCTCGGCCACCTGGTCGGCGGCCCGCTGCTCGGGGGTCGGTGCCCGTGCGTCCGTGGGCAGCAGGTGCTCCACCGCCTCGTGGGCCGGTGTCCGCCAGGCCCGCACCACATGGAGCGGGCAGTTCCGTATCTCCGCTTCCGCTACGGCGAAGCGCACGGCCGCCGACGTCACGCTGCGCTCGCCGACGCCGAGCACCACGGGCAGACCGTCCCGCCGGGTCGGTTCCTCGCCCCGGACGACGATCACCGGGCAGACGGCCCGGGCCGCCACGGTGAGGCTCACCGAACCGAGCAGGGTTTCGCCGAGCATGCCGCGCCCGCGCGAGCCCGTGACGAGGGCGAAGGCTTCGTGCCCCTCCCGGAGCAGGGCCGTCGTGGGGTCGGCGGCCAGCACGTCGCTGGAGACCTTCACATCGGGGTTCCGCCGCTGAGCATGTTCGGCCGCCGAGGCCGCGATGTGTTCGGCGAGAATCTGCTCCGCCGGGCGGTCCGTCGCCGGCGAGGGGCGCGTTCCCTCGTACCGCTCCCACAAGGAGCCGTGGACGAGCCGCAGCTGAAGGCCGTGCCGTTCCGCCTCGTCCACCGCCCAGTCCACCGCCTCCAGGCTGGAGCCCGATCCGTCGACTCCGACGACCAGCGGAATGTCCATCTTCCCCACCGCCTTCCTCGCTCCGCGAGTGCCCCGGTGCCCACCATGCCGCCGCACCGGCGGGCCCCGCGAGGGCGTACCGGCCCTGATCCAGGACCTTCGGTCCCTCGTTCGCTCCGGGTTCCGGGCGCCCGCTTGGGCTCCCGGGCGGCCCGGAGCACCTGTGGGCCGAGTGGTCCGGGACGAGGTCCCGCTCGGCCCTGACGCCCGGCTCGCGACCGCCGCACGATGAAGACGAAGCCACGGCGAAGGAGAGCTGCTCATGATCACGAGAGCGGGTGTCTTCGGCGCTGTGCCCAAGGAGCTCACCATGTTCGACACCCCGCACATCGTCCGTGACGTCATGACCCTGACGGTGGTGGCCGTCGGCCGCGACGCGCCCTTCAAGGAGATCGTCCGCACGATGGAGCAGTGGAAGGTCAGCGCGCTGCCCGTGCTGGAGGGCGAAGGCCGCGTCATCGGGGTTGTCTCCGAGGCGGACCTCCTGCCCAAGGAGGAGTTCCGAGACCGGGATCCCGGCCGCCGGGAGCAGTTGGACCGCTTGGACGACCTCGCCAAAGCGGGCGCGGCCGACGCGGAGGAGCTGATGAGCACTCCGGCCGTCTCGGTGCACGAGAACGCAACCCTGGCACAAGCGGCACGGATCATGGCGGTGAAGGACGTCAAACGTCTTCCCGTCGTCGACGACGGGGGCATGCTGCGAGGCATCGTCAGCAGGAGTGACCTGCTCAAGGTGTTCCTCCGCAAGGACGCGGACATCGAGGAAGAGGTCCGTCGCACGGTGATCTCGTACCTTTTCCCGGCCCTGACCAGCCCGGTCCGGGTGCGAGTCGAGGAGGGAGTGGTGACCCTCAGCGGGCGGATACCGGACACCTCGCTCGTATCGGTGGCGGCGCGCCTGGTCCGTGCCGTCGAAGGAGTCGTGGACGTCGCGTGCCACCTCACGGGAGAACCGTCTTCCGACGAGCCTCTGCCCGATGACGCGGTGGAGCCCGGGAGCGCGGCGCGGGCCCGGATGAGTGCACAGGGGGGAGGGACGGGCCCCTCGGCCCGCATGGAGCCGCGGCACAACGGATGAGACAGGAAAGCGCTGGGAGGAAGTGGCGTGTGAGGTCTGCCGCGGGGTGAGACATCCGGGATCGGTGCCGTCGGCGGATGTCGTCGGAGCCGCAGGGAGCCGAACCCGCTCCGGCCGAACCTCATCGGTGCTCGGCAGCCGTGCTGCTGTCGGTGCCCCGGCACGCTGGAATCCCGGACACGTTCGGCCGGCACCGGCCCACAGGAGGGAGGCAACTCGTCATGGAGGACGTCGTCACCGTTGGCCTCGACGGTTCGGCCGAGAGCATGGACGCCGCGCGCTGGGCGGCGGACGAAGCCGACCGTCGAAAGATCACGCTGCGCCTGCTGCACGCATGGATCCTGCTCTCCCAGGACACCCCCGGCGCGCCGCAGGAAAAGGATCAGAACTACTGGGCGAAGCGGATCGTCGGCGACGCCCAGCGGGACATCACCCATCGTCATCCGGACCTGCCCATCGTCGAGGAACTGCTTGCCGAGGACGCCACGGAAGCGCTTCTGCGGGCGGCCGCGGATTCCCGCATCCTGGTGCTCGGTTCGCGTGGGCTGGAGCGCGTCGAGAGCTTCTTCCTCGGTGACACCGGCCTCCATGTCGTCGCCCGGGCCGACCGGCCCGTGGTGCTCGTGCGGGCCGGGGCCGCGGAGAACCGTCCACCAGGGGACCGGGAGGCCGGAGTTGTCGCCGGTGTGAGCCTCGAAGGCTCCTGCGACAGCGTGCTGGACTTCGCGTGCGATACGGCAGCCGCGCGGGACGTTCCCGTCCACGTGGTGCACGGCAGGAGCCTTCCGGTCCAGGCGTACGCCCCCTGGGGCGTCGATCCCGAGGTCGCGAAGGAGATCCGGGACGATGTCCAGCGGGACCTGGCACCGGTTCTGCGCCCGTGGCGTGAGAAGTTCCCCGCGCTGCGCATCGTCGAGGACATCCGGTTGGAGAGCCCGGCGCGGGCCGTGGTGCGGGCCGCGCGAGGCCGTCAGTTGCTCGTCGTCGGACGGCGTCGGCACCGGCAGGCGCTGGGACCGCGTCTGGGGCCGGTGGCCCAGGCCGCGGTACACCACGCGAACTGCCCTGTCGCCGTCGTCTCCCACGATGATTGACCCGACCGTCCTTGCGCGCCGCTCCGGGGCCGCGCCGCCGCATCCGGGCAGGTGCCGGGGAGTTCCCCTGACGGGCCCGCCACCGGGTCCGGTGACTCCGGCGCTTTCCCGACAGGCCCAGGGGCGACGACCGACGTGCTCGCCCCTGGGCCGCGGTGACCGGCTCCCCCACGGTCTTCCCGGATTCGGAGACCGAATGACGCAGCCCGGAGGAGACAGCAGATGACCGAGAACCCAGCGCTCGACCGGAGCGAGTGGCGGACGGTACTCGACGAGATCACTGCCGACCACGAAGGACAGCGGGTCACCATCGAGGTGCTCGACCCGTCGGCCGGGCACCAGTACGAGGCCGAGCGGCTGCCCTTCGCCTACCTCACCTACGACGTGCGGGACGACGTGGTGATCGTTGCCGTTGGCGGCGATCCGCCGAAGTACCCGGTCGTCCTGCGGCACATGGTGGAGCACCCCGAGGAGGTCGGCCTTTCCACGCTGGACGTACCGGAGGCCGCCGTCCGGGTCCTCGCGCAGGACGGCACCGCCACTCTGATCACCTTCTTCCCCGTGAAATCCGTGACGGCAGCCTGATGGCCCCGTCGGACGGTGATCCGTTCGTGCGGCTCGGCCGCCATGCGGTCCGTCGACGAGACCGGCCAGGGGCACTGTGCTGCGTGCGACTCAGGTCCGGGGTGCCGACAGGTCGTCCAGTTCGGCCGCGAAGAGCAGGGCTGGGTCGAAGTCCATGCCGTCGAAGTGGCCGGCGAGTTCCAGTGACAGGACGCCGTGCAGACGGGTCCAGAAGGTCAGGGACCGGTGGAGGGCTCCGGGCGGGCCGGGGTGGCCGGCGGCCCAGTCCCGGTGGTCCTCCAGGTGGGTGTCGAAGGGTGTCGCGGCGCTGTCCGGGGCGAGCGCCGCGCACGCGTCGAGCAGAGTCTTCATGATCTCGGAGGAGATGGCAGTGGTGTCCGCGGGCGCGTGGTATCCGGGGATGGGGGAGCCGTAGACGAGGAAGTACCGCTGAGGGTCTGCCAGGGCCCAGTCGCGCAGGGCGTGTGCCAGCCCGGCCAGGTCGGCACCCGCGGCGGACGCGGTGCGGAAGGTCTCGGCGAGGCTTCGGTACGCCTCCCGGACGAGTTCGGTGATCAGCTCGTCGCGGCCGGCGAAATAGCGGTAGAGCGCCGGCCCGCTCATGCCCATCTGCTTGGCGATCGCGTTGAGCGAGAGTGCGGACGCCCCCGCTGTGGCGATCTGCTCCCAGGCGCGTTCCGTGATCTCCGCCCGCACTTGGGCCCGATAGCGCTCCCGCGGGGTGTTCGCGCCTGTCGTTGCCATGGCCTGCCCACCGCCCCATCCATTCGGCTACAACCTCAAGAATTGATGAGAAGGTATCACGCGTCCATTGACCGCCGGTTCAGCGTGGCGTTATAACTTCTAACGAATCCGTGAGGCTGTATCTCAACGGGGGTGTGCGGTGCTGCCGCGCGAGAGGCGCGACAGGCAGCGTTCACTCCCGACCGACAGAGGGGAACTCCATGTCCGGCACCCGCAGCACCGGCAGCCGCGCTGCCCTGTTCGCCGTCCCGCTCGCCCTCGGTCTCCTCGGCGCCGCTGCCGCACCGGCCGGGGCCGTCGGCTCCCGCACCTCCCTGCCCGGCCAGTCCCTGACCTGCCGCGGGAAGGGCGTCGACCCCGACGCCCGCGTCCGCCACCGGACCGAGATCGTGATCAACGCCCCGCTGCGCACCATCTGGAAGCTGCAGACCGACGTGGAGCGCTGGCCGTCCTGGCAGCCCCCCGTCGAGACCGCCGAACGCCTCGACCATGGCCCCTTCCGCAAGGGTTCGGCATTCCGCTGGACTACCCCGATACCCCCCAACCCCTCAACTCCCGCCACCGGCCTGGAGATCACCTCGACCGTCCGGCAGCTCGAACACAACGCGTGCATCCGCTGGACCGGTCCCGCGATCGGCGAAGGGCTGCGCATCGACGGCGTCCACGTGTGGAGCTTCACCAAGGTCAAGGGCGGCGTCCGCGTGCGCACCGAGGAGACCCACACCGGAGCCCAGGTCGAAGCGGACGTTCCCACCGCGACCGAGATCCTCCGCGACGGCCTCGAAGCATGGCTGCGCAACCTGAAGTCCGCCGCCGAAGCCCGCCCCCACAACCAGCCGCACTGAACCGTGAACCGGCCCGCCCTGTCGGTCGGCGTGGGTGGGGCAGTGCGCCGAACACGAGGGCCTCCTGAGCGCCGGTGGGGCTGTCGCATCCACACCGGCCCGCAGGAGGCCCTCACCCGCCCGAGCGCCGTTCGGGCATGCCGCCCGTCACCGGGCCCCGGGTCGCGCCATCAGCGCGTCGGGGATTCGTCCGGGCCCTGCCGTGCCGTCAGTCGCTGTCCAGGCCGTTGCCGGGAACGGCGTCCTGGGGCACGGTGTGCCAGTTGGTGACGATCGGCCGGTCGACGGTGATGGCGCCGGTGGTCAGGCTGACCGGGTCCGTCCGGTCGTCCCTGCTCACCGAGGTGATGATCTCGTTGAGTTCCTTGCCGTCATCGGTGTTGGTGGTCTTGGGGTTCACCCCGGCGTAGGCGGTGGTGGCGCCACTCAGCTTCACCTGCTCACCGACGGCCTGCTCGGCCGGCCCGGCCTCGGTGCCGTCGGACCCGAACGCCACCACCGGATGCACGCCCGGGAGCATGCAGGTGATCCCCGCCTTGGCCTTCACCGAGATGAGGATGTAGCCACCGGCCTGGCTCTCGGACTTGGCACTCCACGTCAGGTCGTTGGTTCCGCAGGCCTGCCCGTAGCCGCCCTTGCCGCCGCCCCCGCTGCCGCCGTCGGCCGCGCCGGTGTTGCCGGACGCGCTGCCGCCCGTCGAACCCCCGCTGTCCGCCCCTGCCGAGGTGCTCTTGGGGCCGGAGCCCTCGGCGTTGCCGCCCGCGCCGCCGTCGGCTTCCTGTCCCTGGTCCGCGGACTGCGCCGCGCCGGGCGAGGGCGAAGCGTCGGCGGAATCGGTCTCACCCCCGCAGGCGCTCAGCGACAAGGCGGCGGTGACCGCCACAGCGGCCATGGCGGTCGTGCGGATGAGGTTCTTGCGCATGGGTGTGTTCCCCCGTGGATCGGTCTGCTTCAGCCGGACGCGGCCTCACGCGCGCCCCCCTGCCAAGATCATCTTCGGGGGCCGGACTGGTGTTCCGCTAACGGATGGCTAACGCAGTGCAACAGCGCTCCGCAGCGCGCCTGCCCCCGCCGCCATGACGGGCGCATCGCAACAAACCCGCGCCATCGCACGAAAGAAGTGAGGCCGCATGCCGCAGGTCCGCGCGCCCACGGGCACACGCCCGCGCCCGCCGACGGTCGACCGCGACTGCGTCAGGCCGCTTTGCGCGGGATGGCGGCACGCGCCGTGGCCCCGCTCGACCTCAACAGGTCGGCGGGGCCACGGTCGTGTCCGGTGTGGCGCGCGGCAACGCGGTCAACCGGCGGCGGGAACGTCCCTGGCCACCTGCTCGGTCCGGGGCGGGCCCGGCATCAGCAGGCGCTGGGCCAGTGCTCCGAAGGCGACCGCGAAGGCCGTCCACAGCACGGCCTGCACGGCCAGCGAGGCCAGTCTGAACTCCCACAGCAGGGCCGCCGGGAAGCTCGGTTTGACCGCGTCCTCGTTCGCGGGCAGGAACACGAACGCGACGGCCGTTGCGAGGACGAAACCCGCCCCTGCGACGAGTGTGGCGTTCCAGTTGCCCAGACGGGGCGCCAAGCGGCGGCCGACGATGATCGCAGCGACGCCCAGCAGGACGCTGAGCAGGACCATCAGAAAGAACAGCGTGGTGCGCTTCCCGATCGTGTCCGGATTGCCCACCGCAGGAGGTGTGGCGGGGTACTTCAGGAACGGCACCAGATACACGGTGGTGAAGGCGGCCGCCGCGGTGAGCGCGGCAGTCGCCCGCGGGGTGAAGCGGCCGACGCGTCCCAGGACGAAGCAGAACGCCAGAGCGGCGATGCCGCCCAGCGCCACCCCGTACACCAGGACACCGGTGGCCAGGCCGGCGGTCGACTGCACCGACCGGCTGACCGGGGCCTCCTCCTCTTCCTCCGCTGCGGCCGCGCCATGGCCGGCGTGGGCCTCGTGGGCGGCTTGGGCCTCTTCGACGGCGATGGAGGCGTCAACGGACGGTTCGCCGAGACCATAGGCCACGGCGAAGGCGCACAGGGCAGCGACGAGGCCCGCGAGCATGCCACGGACCAGGAGATTTCCGATTTTTGAAGCGTGCACGTGCCGTCGCCCCTCAGTGGCAGGGGAAGCCGAGCAGATGACGCCCGTCGTGCACCCACTCGTGCACCCCGGCGCCGGAGAAGACGGACGTGGCACCCTGCTCCGCGCCGACGAAGTACAGCGCGACGAGCATCAGGAGGCCCACGAAGACGGCCCAGGGAAGGACCGCACGGACGGGCAGGGCCTGCGGAGCGGGAAGGGAAGGGGCGGAAACGGCAGCAGAGACAGTGGCCTCGGCCATGGCGGAACCTCCTTGAGGGAACACGCGTCCCATACGGTGGTGCATGACGACGGTCCGCGGGTCTGACTCACCGGGCGTCCGCCCCGAGGGGCGTGCGCCGCAGCACACAGTGGCGCGACCGTGCCGGATTCACACCGGCTTCCGCCTCGCCGTCGTCGAGTTATGGAGAATGTCGCGGTGACCGTACCGCGTGCGGCACTTTCGGCCAAGGGCGTGAGGCGCGACTCACGTTCGTGCGCCCCCCGGAGCGGGCTCACGTAGGGTGCGCCGATGACAGTTCGGGTCACTTTGATCACGCCCGCGACGAGCGAGGCGCTGCGCGGTGTCCGCTTCGATGACGACAGTTCGCTCGACCCCGAGGCCTTGGCACGCACCGAGGCGCTGGCGGGCACGGTCGGCCGGGATCTGCCGGCCTTCACCTCCCCCTCGCTGCGCTGTCGCCGCACCGCGGAGGCCCTCGGGCTGGCCGCGGAACCGCTGGCCGCCATCGCGCCCTGCGACATGGGCCGCTGGCGGGGACGGACCCTTGACTCGGTCGCGGCCTCCGAGGAGGAGGCCGTCATGACCTGGCTGACCGATCCGGCGGCCTCGCCGCACGGGGGAGAGCCGCTGCGGCAGTTCCGTGAACGGGTCGGTGCCTGGCTGGATTCCCTCGACGACCGGAGCGGGCGCCTCGTCGCCGTCGCAGAACCGGACATCGTGCGCGCTTCCCTGGTCCACGTCCTCTCCGCACCCGACCAGGCCTTCTGGCGTTTCGACGTCCGCCCGTTGCACGCAACGGAGCTGAGCGGCCGGCGCCGGCGGTGGAACCTCTCGGTCGGCCGGCCGCTGACTCATGAGGGCCCGGGGTGACGGTGGTGCTCGCACGGACCGGGCGCACCCCTCGACCTGACGGATGACCGAGCAGGGCGGGCGGTCCGCGGCCGAGGCGTTGTCGGCGGCCCGACCTGCCGGTTCGGCGCAGCCCGGCACAGGGTGCGGAGGAGTGCCGGATTTCAAACCTCGGGGCGGAGCCACAGCGTGGTCCAGCACGAGGGCGGCACTGCCGTGGACCGCCGACAGTCGCCTCGCCGGTCGCACCGTCCAGGGTCGGGGGCACGAGGGGGGCGTTCCTGAGCACCGTGGTGGGCCCCTTCCTCGGAAGAGAGCCCACCACGGCTGGGCACGGCGCCGGGGTCAGCCCGCCTCCGCCGGCGCCTCCGTTGTCACCACGGGCCAGGGCAGCGGCCGGTGGACGGACAGCTCGCTCACCTTGTAGGAGAGGCAGGACTCGGAGGCCGCCGGCGGCCGGTGGTGGTCTCCCGCGCCGACCGAGAGGTTGACGATCAGATACGCGCTCCAGTCGGGCCCGACTCCGGAGAAGTCCGCGTGGGCGAGGGTGCCGTTCACCCACCACCGGACGGAGCCCGCCCCGAACTCGGTGCGCAGTTGTACCCAGGCCCCGGGCCGGACCGACGGGTGCGCGTAGTCGTAGCTGCCGCCGTTGACCTCGTTGAAGAATTCCAGGACCGCCGGTGTGTCGGGATGGTAGGCGAAGACCTGGATCTCATTGCCGCCGTCCCTCCAGGTGCGGATCGAGGGCCAGGAACCGTGCTTCTCCGGGAGCCGGAAGCGGGTGTCGAGGATGTCACCGGCGCGGAGGGTGAATCCCCTGGGGCTGTTCTCGGTGGTCAGCAGACCTGTCCGCCACGTTCCGTTGCTGCGGCGGGTGGGCCTTGAAGGTTCCGCGGCGGGAGTAGGTCGGATCGGCGACCACGTGGTCCAGTCGGCGTTCCGCCGTTGCCGGTGTCGTCCGCGCCGGCCAGGTGCTGGCGGTGGACCAGTGCTCCTCTGAGGTGAACTCCGCGGTGAACACCGCGGGGTGCGACGGCGGTGCCGGGCGGCTGGATGCGCCGGCGTCGGCCGGGCGCCGTCTGCCGGCGGTTCTCCGGATGCGGGCGACGAGTGCGTGTGCGCGGTGGAGCATGACGAGGTGTCCTCTCGGTGTGTCCCCGGGTCGGCCCCGTCGGACCTGCTGCTGGAGGCGACGGGCAGGGAGGCGGAGCGATGGGGGTGTGCTGCGTCCGCCGCTCGCGTGAGGCCATGGGCCGGGGGAGGCGGGGCGGCGGGGAGCAGCGGTGGTGCCCGGTTACTGCTGGGTGGCGGCGGACATCGGGTGCCACCACTGCGGGGTGAGGCGACCGGTCCGGCTCAACAGATGGACGGAGCAGGCGCAGGCCAGCCCGATCCCGGTGAGGAGGAGCCACGGAAGAGCGGGGAGTTGCTCACGGCGGGCGGCGTCGAGAGCGGCCCCGGTGCCCAGGTTCCCCGCGGTGATGCCGATACCGCACACGGTGTTGTAGAGCCCGTAGTGCGTGGCGACGAAGCGGTTTCCGGCCAGGGCCACGATGGTGTCCATTTCGAACGGGTAGACCACCATGGTGGCCAGGGCCAGGAGGATCCCGCAGACCGTCGGGGGGACCAGCGCCCCGATCCAGCGCATCGGGCCGGCCGCGGGGACCGGCAGCAGGAGCGGCAGGAAGGCGGCGCCCATCAGGACGAGTCCGGAGCTGATGGCCCGCTCCGGGGCCCAGCGCCGCTTGCACCAAGCGGTGAGACGGGTCTGGCCCAGGATGGTGACCAGTCCGGAGGCGGCGAACAGGGCGCCGGTGCCGAGCGTTGCGGAACTCCGGTCCGGTGCCGATTCCCGCAGAACCATCGGCAGAGCGAGGTACACCTGGAAGGCCAGCACGTAGGACCCCGTCATCGAGGCGGCGAACAGCAGGAAGGGCCGGTTTGCCAGGACCTGCCGCCACTGCCGCACCACACCCTCCTGCTGCTCCGCATCGGCACCGCGCGCCGGGGGCAGGGACCGGATCTGGACGAAGGTCAGTGCCCCGAAAACGGCGGCGGAGACCAGGCAGGTGAGCCGGAAGTCGACGCGGGTCAGCGCCAGGCCGATCAGCGGGCCCGCCAGAATGCCCGCCTGGTAGAAGACGTTGAACAGGGCGAAGGCCTCGACGCGCCGCTCGCCGGCGTCGCGAGCCAGGTAGGCCCGGACCGCCGGGTTGAACAGGGCCCCGGCGAAGCCGGTGGCGGCGGAGGCCGCCAGGAGGCCGGGGACCGAGTCGACGAGTCCGAGGGCGAGGAATCCGGCTGTGCGCAGCGCGCAGCCGGCGACGATCAGGGGCTTGTAGCCGAGCCGGTCGGCCAGCGTTCCGCCGAGCAGGAACATGCCTTGCTGGCTGAAATTGCGCATGCCGAGGACGAGTCCGACGAGCCAGCCTGCCAGCGCGAGTTCACCGGACAGGTGCTGTGCCAGGTAGGGCATGAGCATGTAGAAGCCCAGGTTGATGGTGAACTGGTTGACCAGCAGCAGTTGGATGCTCCGGTCGTGGGAGCGCACCTGTCCGATGAGCCCCGGGGTCATCGAACGGCTCCCGCGGCAGCCGAGGAGCGGGGATCGCTGACCGTGAGGCACCGCGTCCAGCGCAGTGCCTCCCCCTGACCGGCCTGTTTGAACTCGTCGGGCTCCGGCGCCGGCCGCCCGTCCAGGAGGCCGTGCTCCCGGCAGTAGTCGTCGTTGTAGATGGTGGACAGATAGCGGTGCGGGCCGTCCGGGAAGACGGCCGCGACCCGGGTCCCCGCGGGGTGCGTGCGGGCGGCCCAGCCCGCCACCAGCGCCACGGCTCCCACGCTCCACCCGCCCGAGGCGTAGTGGTGCCGGGCCAGCTGCCGGCAGGCCCAGACGGCTTCACCGGGGGCGACCCAGTGCACTTCGGCGAACTGTTCGTAGGCGACGTTGCGGGGATGAATGCTGCTGCCGAGCCCTCTCATGAGCCGCTTTCGGACCGGCTGGCCGAAGATGGTCGAACCGATGGCATCGACGCCGATGACTTTCAGCCGGGGGAAGCAGGCGCGCAGCACGCGTGAGATTCCTGCGGAGTGCCCGCCGGTCCCGACGCTGGTCACCAGCACGTCGACGCGGTGGAGCTGGGCAAGCATCTCGTACGCCAGCGGCGCGTAGGCGTCCACGCTGTCGGGGTTGCCGTACTGGTCGGGACACCAGGCTCCCGGGGTCTCCGCCAGGAGGCAGCAGACCCGTTCGGTGCGGGCTGTCTGCCAGCCGCCCACCGGGTGCGGGGAGGCGACCGTGTCGACCCGGGCGCCCTGAGCACGCAGCAGCCGCAGCACGTCGGGCTCCATGCCGGTGTCCGTCACCAGCGTGACGGGGTGACCGTGGATCCGGCCGGCCAGGACCAGTCCGAGGCCGAGGGTTCCACTGGTCGACTCCACGATCGTGCCGCCGGGACGCAAGTCTCCGCGCTCGCGTGCGCGGGCGACCATGTGCAGGGCGGCCCGGTCCTTCAGACCACCGGGATTGAAGCCTTCGAGTTTGGCCCAGAAACCCCGCCCGGCCGGGGCGAAGGGGTGGCCGATGCGCAGGACGGGGGTATGGCCCACGGCGGTGGCGAGCGTTCGGCCCGCACCGTGCGAGAGCACAGGGGTGGAGAGGTTGCTCATGGGGGACTGCCTTCTGGTTTCGAAGAAGAACGCATCAGGACAGGGGGACTCGCCCGTTGCCCATGGGGAGCAGGCACGGGTGAGGGACCGGTGCCCGGTCCGATGATGTTCTTCTAAATGCGCCAGAGGCAGAGATGCGACTGAGCCGACCGGCCCCCGGGTATGGGAGTGGCGCCCCGGGGTGCGAACGGCCTGTGAGGGCGCTCCGGGAGGCTGTGCCCCGTCAGGGTTGCGTCGGCGAAGGGCAGAGCGAGGTGCGGGGCCGTCCGGCAGGTCGCCGGGTCCCACGTCGGCGGGGACGGCTCACGGGAATAGTGGTCGTCGTCCGCGGGGTGCGGTTCCGGCGCCGTGGGGGAGTGGCCGTGTGCCACCGCGTTCCGCAGGCCGGGAGCACGCTCGTCATGGTCCGCCCAAGGGCGCACCCGGAGGTGCGGCGCGTGGGTCGCCGCCTGTCGAAGGGCGCGACCGTATCCATGGACGTGACCGTATCCCTGGGCGTGCGCGTGCCCCGGCTCATGAGGGTGCGTGTGCTCGTGCGGGGGGCCGTGCACATGCAGGGGAGTACCGGCGGCGGTGCAGAAGAAGGCAGCGAGCAG
Source organism: Streptomyces sp. bgisy100 (assembly GCF_057709105.1). Lineage (NCBI taxonomy): Bacteria > Bacillati > Actinomycetota > Actinomycetes > Kitasatosporales > Streptomycetaceae > Streptomyces > Streptomyces sp. bgisy100. The sequence continues at coordinate 8,408 of NZ_JBYITE010000002.1, read as the reverse complement.
TGACAGAAGAAGTGCTGCCCACGCTCTGTATCCGCATCTGCACACAAGCCGGATGTTAACCGACCTTTCGCCTTCTCACCGTTCAGGCAGCACGCGTGCGCCGAGTGTGCTCGACCCGCCGGATGCGCTCGGGCGGTCGCTGATCAGCGCGCTGCTCTGGGCAGCGGTGGGCGGGTCGGAAGGCCTGTCGGCCCGTCAAGCCGCGGAAGGATTGGGCGGTCCGCCGCGCGGCATGTCGGGCCGTCCGGGCCGTCCGGGCCGATGCGGGAGGCCGGGCGCCCCGGTTACGCGCGGCCGGACGGTCGGTCAGGTGCCGTCCGGGAATGCGACGGCCGATCCCTGGGAGGAGCAGGGCACGCGGGTGGCCGCGCCCCTCCTACAGGGGCTGGAGGACCATCAGGACCTCGTCGCGGTCGTCGCCGGGGGCCAGGCGCAAGGCGCGCGGCCACCGGCCGATCTCCTTCCAGCCGAGCCGTCCGTAGAAGGTCTCCAGCCCCGCACCGCCGCGGGCGGCCAAGTGCAGTTGTTCCAGCCCCATCTCGTCCCGCGCCACCCGGCGGGCCTGCGCCATCAGTGCGGCACCGATGCCGCGTCCGCGGACCGCGGGGTGGGTCTGTACGTGGTGGACCGTCCCCCAGTGCGTGGTGAGGCGGGAGGTGTCGCGGCGTATGTTCAGCCAGCCCACCGGTTCCCCTTCGTCCCAGGCCACCAGCAGGCGGGAGGTGTCCGCCGACAGGCCGGCGACGACGGTGTCCAGGGCGGGGGCGGCGTGGTGGGTGTCGATGGGCGGGAAGGGGAAGCCTGCCGCGCCACCGGCGTTGGTGACGTCGACCCAGCAGTCGAGCAGCGCCTGCCGCAGCTGTGGGTCGAGGTCGTGCGGAGACACGGACTGACGGATCCGCAGAGAGTCGATGGTCATCCGGGGAGTCTTGCAGGCCCTGCTGACACCGGCCTCGGTGAGCGACCGTGGCCCGGCTGCAACCCCCACCACCCCGGTCGTGCGGTGCCTGGGCGCGGTTGGCCCGTCGACCGCGGGCTCGGCCCACCACCCTGGGGCTTGGTCGTCGAAACTCCCGCCCTCCGGGCGGACGACGGGAGTTCGACGACCGGACCTAGTCGTGCGGTGCCAGATGCCCGAGTTCGTGATCCGCGACGCTGAGAGCCTCCGTGACCAGGCGCTTGAGGTGGCCGTGCTTCAGTCGGTAGACGACCCGGCGGCCGTCCTTGCGGGTGGTGACCAGTCCGGCCAGGCGGAGCTTGGCGAGGTGCTGGCTGACCGAGGGGCGGGCGGCCCCGCACCGTTCGGTCAGGGTGGCCACGTCCGCCTCGCCTTCGACGAGTTGCTGGAGCAGGGCGAGCCGGGTGCGGTCGGCGAGCAGGGCGAGTACCGCAGCGGCGGCTTCCAGCCGCTCGTCGTTGTCCAGTTGTTGCGAGGGGTGTGCACCTGCGGTATGCACGCGTGCGCTCATACGCACATGCTAGGCCCTGTCTTCGGCGCCTGAAGGGCCGGAGTGGACCGGTAGGTCGACGCCGGCCAGCGCCGGCCAGCGCTCGTGGAGGTCGTCGATGACGAAGGCGTGGGCGTGCTGCCACCCGGCAGTCGACCGTTGCGCTCCGGACAGGTGGGGATGTCCGTGGTCCAGGCCTGTGTGGACGTGGGGGACGCGGTCGGGGTCCGGTGCCGGCCACAGGTGCCGGGCGGCCAGTGCGGCGGCGAGGGCCACCGCACCCAGGGCCAGGGCCGCGGACGGCAGCCCGGCGGTGGACCCCAGCCAGCCGGCCAGCGGGTAGACGAGCAGCCAGCAGCCGTGGGAGAGGGAGAACTGGGCGGCGAACGCGGCTGTGAGGTCCTCCGGGGCGGCCGAGCGGCGGACCAGACGGCCCGTGGGGGTCATGATCACCGACTCGGTGACGCCGAACACCGCCCAGGCCGCCAGCAGCGCCGGCCATGACCATGCGCCGCGACCGGCCCAGGTGCCGGTGGCCAGTGCGAGCAGCAGGACCGCGGAGGTGAGGGCCGCCGGCAGCATCAGGGTGCGGTCGGTGGCGCGGCCGAGGAGCCGGGGGAGCAGGAGCGCGGCGAGGATGGAACCGGTGCCGTACGAGCCCAGGGCCAGCGGTACGTCCGAGGTGGCCCGGCCGAGGTGGTCGCGCACGTAGACGATCGAGTTGACCATCACCATGGCACCGCCCGCCGCGACGGCGAGGGTGAGGGCGAGCAGGGCGCGCAGGCGCGGCGTGGCCAGGAACAGGCGGATGCCCCGGGTGGTCCGGTGTACGAAGCCCGGGGTCTGCTCGGCCCGGCCCGGCCGCAGTGCGGGGAGGGCGGCGGTCAGGACGAGGACGCCCGAGGCGAGGAATCCGGCGACGGTGCCCAGGAAGAGCCGGTTGTAGGTGATCCAGGACAGCAGCGCGGCCGCCAGCGCCGGGCTGAACACCATTTCCAGGTCGTACGCGAGCCGGGACAGCGAGAGGGCCCGGGTGTAGTCCTCCTCCGCGGGCAGCACCCTCGGGATCAGCGCCTGGAAGGCCGGGGTGAAGGTGGCCGAGGCCGACTGCAGCAGGAAGATCAGAGCGTAGATCTGCCAGACCTCGGTGACGAACGGCAGGCCGCACGCCACTGCCGCCCGGATCAGATCGGCGCCCACCAGCAGCGGCCGGGGCGGCAAGCGGTGGGCGATGGCGCTGATCACCGGGGCGAGCCCGACGTACGCCACCATCTTGATCGCCAGCGCCGTCCCGAGCACGGATCCGGCGTCCGGGCCGGCGAGGTCGTAGGCGAGCAGGCTCAGCCCGACCGTGGCGAGCCCGGTCCCCACCAGCGCGATCACCTGCGCGGCGAACAAGCGGCGGTAGGTGCGATGGCGCAGTACGGACAGCATGAACCCCTCCCGGGCGCCGTGATCCAGCGGTCCCACCGACCATAGCCAATGTGTGCGCATGAATGCACGTATTGAAAGCGGGGCGGCTGCGGGCGACGGGGCCCGTCGGTCGTCCCCGGCTGGCCGGCCGTGCCCGCCCGAGCAGAATGGGAGGTGTCGCCGGCAGGATCCGTGGCGCACCGGTGCGGTGTCCGCGGGCCGACGGAGGGTGCACGGCATGGTCCGCATGCGCGAGATCGCAGTGGTCGGGGGCGGCGGGGGAGCGGTGTGTCTGCTGGAGGCGCTGTCCCAGCGGTCCGGGCCGCCGGCCGCTGTCACCGTCTTCGAGCCGTCGGACCGCCTGTGGCGCGGCCGCCCCTATCAGCAGGACGCCGACTGCATCCTGGTGAATCTCCCCTCGCGTGCCATGTCGGTCCGCGCCGGGGATCCGGGTCACTTCGATCGATGGCTCGCAGACGCCCGGCGGCGGGAGGCCGGCGCGACGGGCGAGGACGGGGTGCCCGGTGAAGCCGATGCGGCGGGGGCGGCCGGTGGAGCGACGGCGGCCGGTGGAGCAGGGCGGGCCGACCCCTTCGACGCCGCGGCCTTCCCCGCCCGGGCGCTCTTCGGCGACTACCTGGAGTCGGTGGCGCACGACAGTGTGGCCCGGCTCCGGGCCCGCGGCTGGACGGTCCGCGTCGTACCCGAGCGGGTGGTCCACGCAGCTCCGTGCGGCGGGGGCGCCACGCTGACCACGGAGCGCGGCGGGTCCCACCGGGCCGACCGGGTGGTCCTGTGCCTGGGAGCGGGCGCGCCGTACGACCGGTTCCGGCTGCACGGACCGGAGCCGGGATTCGTCTCCGACCCCTATCCCGTGGCGCACACCCTGGCGGGCATCGACCCCCATGGCACCGTCGCCGTCCTCGGTACGGGACTGACCGCCGTGGATGTGGCGCTCACCCTGCGCGCCAACCGTCATCAGGGTCCGGTCTGCCTGCTGTCCCGGCAGGGAGTGCTGCCCGCGGTCCGGCAGCGGCCGGTCGCCCATGCCCTCCAGCACTTCACTCCCGACCACTTCCACGCCCTGAGCCGCCGGGGAGAGGTCCCTTTCACCGAGGTCGTCCAGGTGCTGCGCGACGAACTCGCCGCCGCCGGCCAGGATCCGGCCGAGCTGGAGACCGAATTCGCATCGCTGCACGAGGACCCCGCGCGCCGCCTCCGGCGTCAACTGGAGCTCGTCGACGCGCCGGGCCTCGGACTGCGCATCCTGCAACACACCCTGCCCGTCGCTGTCGACGTCTGGCCGCTGATGCCGCACCGGGACCGCGCCGAACTCCTGCGCCGCCACTACCGCGCCATCCACTCCCTGTGCTGCCCGATGCCGCCCTCCACCGCCGCCCACCTGTCGGCCATGAGCGAAGCGGGCCAACTCCGCATCGTGCGGGGGCTGCACGGCGTCAGCCGCACCGGCCGGGGGTTCAGCGCCGTCACCCGGAACGGACGGATCGAGGCCGACACGGTGGTCAACGCCACCTCCGTCGCGGCGCACCGTGTCCCCACGGCCGCCGCGCCCCTGGTGCAGTCGCTGATCACGGCATCCGCGGCATCGGTGCACCCGCACGGCGGCCTCCGCGTGCGGCGCGAGACCAGCCAGCTCGTCGTCAACGGCACGACACAGCAGTGCTTCTACGCGCTGGGGGATCTGACCTTCGGCTCCTTGTTCATCACCGCCGCGATCCCCGTCATCGTGAAGCTGGCCCAGGAGATCTCCCGCGAAGTGGCCGGGCCGTGACGGCAACCGGAGGATCGGGCCGTGACGGCAGGGGGATCGGGGAGGGCCGCCGCACTCGGAAGGGCCGGTCCCGCCGGCACCCGGCGTCCCCAAAATCCGAGCACGGCCCGTCCCCGGACCGGCAGTATCGGGCGCATGACAACATCCATGACTCCCGATCAGCTTGCCGCCCGGACGTCGCGCGCCCTCGCAGCGGCCGTTGCCGCCGGGCGCGAGCTCGGGCTGACGGTGACCGACGCAAGGGTGCTCCACGACGTGTTCTCCGTTGTCGTGCACCTCGCCCCGTCACCGGTGGTGGTCCGGGTGCCCACGGTCCTGCCGCCCTACATCGACCTCGACACCCAGGCGGCGCGGCAGCGGGTGGAGCTCGATGTGGTGTCGTGGCTGGCGGAACGGGGCACCCCGGTGATTCCGCCCAGTCCGCTGGTGCCACGGGAACCCGTACGGCGCGACGGCTTCTCGATGACGTTCTGGCAGTTCGTCGAGCACCGGAGCGTCGAGCCCGACTATGTGCGCAACTCCGGTCTGGTGGCCGGCCTGCACGCCGCGCTGCGGGACTATCCGGGTGATCTGCCGTTCCTGGCGACGGCCGAACCGGAATTCACCACAGAGGGGTTCGCCGCCCTGGAATCGCGTCCCGACCTCCTCGACCCGGCCGATCTCGACCGCGCGCGACGGGAATGGGAGGTCCTGGAGCCGATGGTCGCCTCGCGAGCCGGGTTCGAGGCGGCGTTCCCCGGAGCCGAGCTCCAGCCGGTCCACGGGGACGCCCCCGCGGTCAACATCGTCGCCACGACCGACGGCGAGTTGTGCGCCGACTTCGAACTGGTCACGCTCGGCCCGGTCGAGTGGGACCTGGCCGCTCTCGGGCCCGACTGCGAGGCCGCGTACAACTCCGCCGCGCGGCGCAGCGGCCTGCGGGAGCTGGACGAGCGTGTACTGCGCCTGGCCAACGCCGTCGGGATGTCCCGGGCGGTGGCGTGTCTCGCGCTTGCGCCGCAACTGCCGCTGCTCGTCGAGGCGCTGAAGCCGTCCGTCGAGCACTGGCGGACGCTGCCGTTCGCCGGTGGCCTGGCCGACTGAGCGGGTGACGGGCGCCGGGCGCGCTGCGCAGGCACCGGCGCCTGCGCGGATGCCGGGTGCCGGTCCTGGCAGCCGTCGTTCCGGCCGGTCTCGGCTCGGTGGGGCTGCTGGTCTTCGTGCCTCTCGCTGACCCCTCGGTGGCGCCGATGGTGAGCAGGCTGCGCCCGAGGTGATCGTTCGTCCGGGCGCGTCCGCACCGCGCAGGAAGGAGACGGGGCGGGGCGCAGGTCTCGTGCCCGGCAGGGGGCTGGGTACTTGTTGTTCATGACATTCATTTTCATGTAGCGTGCGTGGCTCCCGACGTCCTTCAGGAGGTTCCACTCATGGCCGTGCCCAAGCGCAAGATGTCCCGCAGCAACACCCGCACCCGTCGCGCGCAGTGGAAGGCGAGCACCCCCGACCTCGCCCCGATCCACGTCGACGGTGTGGAGTACCAGGTGCCGCGCCGGCTGATGCGCGCCTACGAGCGCGGGCTGCTGCCGCTCCCCGGACGCTGACCGGCCCGCCCGCCGTCCGCGTAACCTCCCACCGAGCCGCACCCGCGCCCGTCGTCAGTTCTGGTACGGGTCGCGCGGGGCCGGGACCGGCCGCGCCCGGCTGACCTCGAGGTACGGGATGATGCCGCCGTTGACAGGGTCCTCGGTCCGCTTGCCGGTGTAGGTGCCGGTGACTTCGAGCCAGGCGTCCGGTTGCAGCACCGGGGGCACCTTGCCGGACAGTCCGATCTTGACGGGCTGGGCGTCGGCGGCGCAGCAGTTGAGGACCATACGCGTCAGATGGGGTGTGCCGCCGCGGTCGAGGGCGACGAAGCCGGTCACCGTGACCTTGCGGCCGCCCAGCGACCGCCCGTGGTCGTAGGCCGCGCGGCCGGCGTAGTCCACCACATCGAGCCGGAGGGGATCGCCGTCGGGGAGGGCGGGGAAACCCCAGGGCTTCTGCAGGGCCGTCCCCGTCCGCATGGCGCTGTAGGAGCCCAGGGCCGGCGGGGAGACCAGGACGAGCGCGCACAACGGCAGCACGAGCAGCCAGGAGACGCGGGGTTCCCGGTGGGCGTGGCCGGACGGGCCGTGGCACTCCCCTTCGGCCGGGCGGTCCCCGGTGGTGCGCGGCCGGCGCAGTTCGTACCACGCGGTGGCGACGGCCGCGGCGATCAGCACGGCACCCGCCACCAGCACCAACGGGCGCAACCCGGCCTTGACGTAGCGCAGGTGGAGGTCGGTGAGCCCGGCGCGCAGCATCGCCCCGCCGACCAGGAACAGCACCACCGCTTGTGCCTGCCGGTTCACAGCGCCACCGCCCCGACCAGGGCCGACAGAAGAACGGCCAGCGTGAAGGTGGCCGGGGCGAACCGCAGCGCGAACCCCCGGCCGAAGGTGGCGGCCTGCATCGCGAGCAGCTTCAGATCGATCGTCGGGCCTACGACGAGGAACGCCAGCCGGGCGGTGAGCGAGAACTGCGACAGCGAAGCGGCCACGAACGCGTCCGCCTCGGAGCAGATCGACAACAGCACCGCGAGGACCGCCAGGACGAGGACCGACACCACCGGGCTGTCCGCCGCCCGCTGCAGCCAGCCCGCCGGAACCACGGCCTTGAGGGTGGCCGCGGCCATCGCGCCCACGACGAGGAAGCCCCCGGCGTGCATCACGTCGTGCCGTACCGACCCCCAGAACGCCGCCCCCTTGCCCAGGCCGTCGGAGGACGGGCGCGCGGGTGGGCGCAGCCAGTCGGTGCGGCCCAGTCGCTGCCACAGCCAGCCCATCGCACAGGCCAGCAGCAGACTCGCCACGAAGCGGGCGAGGACCATCTCCGGATTGCGGGGAAAGGCGACAGCGGTGGCGGTCAGCACGATCGGGTTGATCGCCGGAGCGGAGAGCAGGAACGCCAGCGCCGCCGCGGGGGTGATCCCCCGCCGCATCAGCGCCCCGGCCACCGGCACGGAGGCACACTCGCAGCCCGGCAGGACCGCCCCGGCCACGCCGGCGACCGGTACCGCGAGGGCGGGCCGGCGCGGCAGCGCGCGGGCGAAGAACGCCGGCGGGACGAACACCGCGATGACCGCCGACAGCAGCACCCCGAGCACGAGGAAGGGCAGCGCCTGCACGAACACCGCGACGAACACGGTCGTCCAGCTCTGGATCACCGGCGCTGCCAGGACCCGGCGGAGCGGCCCCTGCGCCGTGAGCACCAGGAGCAGCAGCATGGTCAGAACGAGGGGTGAGGTGATGCGCCGGCCCTGCTGCTCGTCCGCGTCGCGGTGGTCGACCCGGACGGTCTCTGTTCCGGTGGTGCTCACCGGATCTCCTGGAGGATGCCCCAGGCTTGAGTCTGGGGAGGAGTCCGGCTTTCCGCGGAGCGGGGCAGGGAAGGCCGAATCGCGGCCGGGTGGTTCGGTGTCTGCCATCCGTGCTGGTGAGGAACACCGTGAAGATCAGTGGGGTTCAACTGTCAGTCCTTCCGGATAGGTTCGGGTGCGTGACGACGGAAGCGAGGACGGGGAACGCCGGGTACGCCCGGTACACCTTCCGTGTTCGCCTGTCGGTGTCGGCCCGGCGTGCGCTCGAAGCCGAGTGGGACCGGTGCCGCTGGGTGTGGAATGAGTGCGTTGCGAAGTCCCAGCAGGTCCACCGGGCCGCGAGGGGCAGCGGTGAGAAGCTGACGTGCGGACCGGCTCG